>JBDSDG010000246.1:0-19828 GCA_039920685.1 Ferruginibacter sp. | reverse complement strand
TGAAATAAAATTTAAATTCAACACGAGGCTTTGGAAGGAAATGATGATCTATGCTTTACCCCTCATCATTGTGGGAATGGGCGGAATGGTAAATGAGACGTTCGACAGGTTGATGCTTCGCTGGTGGCTTCCGGGAAAAATTGAATTCAGGGAAGAACAGGTTGGAATTTACAATGCGTGTTACAAATTGTCGATTTTGATCACCTTATTTATCCAGGCTTTCAGGCTTGGCGCGGAACCTTTCTTTTTCAAGCAGGCTGAGGGAACAAATCCACAGAGAACCTATGCACGAGTGATGAAATTCTTTGTGATCATTATCTCCGTTATGTTCCTTCTTGTAAGTTTATACATGCCTGTCTGGAAACATTTTATTGGTCCAAAATACTGGGCCGGACTTTCGGTAGTTCCGATCCTGTTATTGGCGAATATGTTCTTAGGTATCTATTATAATTTGTCCATTTGGTATAAATTATCGCACAAAACACTTGCCGGTGCCTATATCACTTTGTTTGGCGCAGCGGTCACGATAATTCTTAATTATGCTTTCATCCCTGCCTATAGTTATGTAGCCTGTGCATGGACGACCTTTTTCTGTTATGGCATCATGATGGTGATCTCATTTCTTTGGGGACAAAAAGAATATCGGATCCCTTACCCATGGAAAAAATTACTGGCATACATGATGATCATTGTTATCCTGTATTTTATCCACCAGGGGCTGATATCTTTAAACAACAATTTGTATTTCAACCTGGGTTCAGCAACCCTGATTATTTTATCGTATTGCTGGTTCATAGCAACCATTGAGAAAAAAGAATTGCCAAAGCTCCCGGTAATTGGGAAATATTTTGCAGCTGCAAATTAATTCATGAGAAAGTTATTACAGTATCTGTTAAAGAGGCCGCTCACGTGGATGGGAAACAAACTTGCCGCTGCACCTAAAAAAGAGGCTGTTGAAAGGTCTCTTACAGATCTTTTAACAAGCAGCAGCAAATTATTGAGCAACAGGCTCAAGGTGATCGATACCGACCTTTTCAATGCTAAATTCATTGTTTTTAGTGACCAGCATAAAGGTAACAGGTCATGGGCAGACGACTTCCAGGCATCTGAAAAAAATTATATAGCAGCACTGGATCATTACAATATAGAAAAATTCACTTTTATTAATCTTGGAGATAGCGAGGAATTGTGGAAATTCAATTTGCAGCAAATATTACCTCAGAATAAGGATGCATTTACAGCGGAAGCAGCGTTTCAACCCGACCGTTATTACAAAACTTTTGGCAATCATGATATTATCTGGAAGAACAAATTAGACGTTATCATTCTCTTGAACAACATTTTTCAAATGCCATTACCTGTGTACGAAGGAATGCTATTGCAAAATAATACCGGTGAATTGTTTAATATCTTTCTAACCCATGGGCACCAGGGTGATTCAATGAGCGACAATAACAGGCTTAGTACCTGGATCGTTGCGCACATCTGGATGCCTCTTCAACGTTACCTTCGATTGAACATAAATTCTCCCAGTAAAGATTTCTCGCTGCGCAACAAGCACAATAAAATGATGTATGACTGGAGCAGTAAACAAAAAAAGCTTCTGTTGATAACCGGCCATACGCATAACCCCGTGTTTGCTTCCGGAAGATACCTTGATCATCCATCCAATAAAATTGCTGCTGATAAGCCGGCTGCATATCTAAAACCCTCTTATTTTAATTCAGGCTGTTGTTGTTACACCGACGGGGATGTAACGGGAATAGAAATTGAAGGAGGAATGATCCGATTGGTAAAATGGTATGATGAAGGCGTGGTATCTAAAAGAATGATATTGGAGGAGATCGGGCTGAAGGAACTGATAAAAGATCTGGAGTGAGGGATACGGGATACCAGATACCGGATACTGGATACCATACATCCGATTCTCCCTGATTCCTTTTACCACTACCTATTCTCTACTACCTTTCTCCTCCCTTCTACAAAAATTTCTGCATCAACACATACAAAACCTTTTTTTCAGGCTCTGTAAATTCACCGGCAAAATCTGTTTCTAAAAAATGGCGACGGAAAGACTGGATCGCAGAACTTAGGTTTGAAATATCATAGCCAATGATCCGCAAACCGTAGATCATATTAAAATCGGCGGGGACAAACACGTTGGTGGTATCACCATACCACAATCCAAATCCCTTTTCTGCAAGGTCTTTCCATGGAAAATGAACACTCGGATCGACTTTTCTTCCAGGCGCCACATCTGCATGACCAATAAAATTTGGTGCAGGGATATTATATTGTTTCTTCAATGATGCAAGCAATCCCTGCAAAGTATTCAATTGAGCATGGGTAAAAGTATCTATTCCATTGTTGTCAATTTCAATCCCGATAGAGCAGGAATTGATATCCGTTTCATTTCCCCATTTAGCTGCTCCTGCATGCCATGCCCGCAAATAATTGTTAAGCATGTGGTGTAATGTACCATCCTTGCAGATAACGTAATGCGCACTTACCTGGGTTTGCTTTTCAGTAAAAGAATGGAGGGTTTGTTCGCAACTGTTTTGGCCGGTATGATGAATGATCACGAAATTCGGCCTGCGTATACCGAAATTACTTGTACCGATCCAATGAGACGGAAACTTCATTGAATCTGCGACCAACGAATCCTTTGGCTCGCTCCTGATAACTTTTGAAAATGCCTTCGCTTGTTTTTTGTGATCGCGGTTTGTTGATGAATACTTCCCGGTTACACAGGAGGTCAACATGCAGATGTAAATAGCAGAAATGAGAACCGGTACTTTTTTCATACCAGGAAGAAATACAATGTATGCCGTTTGTATAAACTTAGAAATTGTTATCACAATTGATCCTTGTGTACGGATGATGATCTTCATAGCTAACTGTTGACGGATACTTAAAATATGCAGTATCATTTCTCATATCCATTTCCCCATAGCCCTCGGCAAGTTGTTTTCCGGTGGCACGAAAATATACTTCCCTTACTGATATTATTCCTTCCGAAGTAAATTTGTACCATGCTTTAATAACATTATCCGTGATCGTTCCTTCAATGGTACCTTTATTGTTATCCTTTTCAAATCGCTCATAGATAAGTGCACCTTTCACAAAAATTCCATTTGCATCTAACCGCAGGAACGCAGAATCTTTCCCGATATTCATCATATAACAACCGTTCAGGTTGCTGGTTACAATGATGTTTTTAGATGTATCCACATTTCCTGCTATTTCTACCTGTCCATCCTTTCCATGATTACATGACAAAATACCAGATGCAATTGTTAAGCATTTAAGCAATTGTTTCATGTTAATTTTTATTTTATAGTTGTTTATTATCATGCCAACATTAGCTGCCTTAGGCACAACCTTTGTATTTATAAAGTTTCATAAAAATACCAGCTCATGAAAGATAAGAAACAAATTGCAGAGCAGCCAATAGAAGACTCTGACATCACTCCTGAGGAAATATCCTTACTCGATGAAAGCATAGAAAATGCAATAATTGGTGATTCAAATAATTTAAAGAGGAGCAAACTAGATAATTTGGATGAAGATGGAACTCCATTAAATGAAAAAAGCTCTTCCGATGATCTAAGCGGGAACGATTTAGATATACCAGGTGCAGAAGATGATGATGAAAATGAACTGATCGGTGAAGAAGACGAAGAAAATAATAGTTATAGCCAGGCAGATACAGAATAAATAAAAAATCGGTGGAACTTGTTAACCGCTTTTTTTTCCCGGGGTTAAGTGGAAAAATGTCCTTGTTGTTTTTTCGACCTTTTTCCTCGTTTTGCTGCGGCTTTTTAGGTCCAGCTAGTACTTACTCCTTTTTTGGCAGCCGATTTTTAGGGGTTGACTTTGCATTGCGCAGTTTTAGAATACTTAGCCATCGCTTAAAATTTAATGATTGAAATAATTCCTAATGAACGTGAGCATTTGTAAATGCCCCGGTTGTCAGGTGTTTTCCTTCGGCTATTTCTTCTATCATCTTTTCATTAAAAGCCGGCAGATCAGCGGGGCTGCGACTCGTTACTAAACCATTATCTACTACCACTTCTTTGTCTTGCCAATCTGCACCAGCATTTACGAGATCAGTCCTGATCGATTGAAAGGACGTCATTTGCCTTCCCGCAAGCATACCGGTCTCTATAAGTAATTGTGGTGCATGGCAAATGGCTGCTACAGGTTTTCCAGACTCTAAAAAATGCTGGGCAAAACTTATATACTTTGGATCTCTCCTCATATGGTCAGGATTGATAACTCCTCCAGGTATCATCAAGGCATCATAATTTTCCGGTGAAGCATTTTCAAGTTGCACATCAACTGGTAATTCGATGGACCAATGATCGTGATCCCATCCTTTCACTGTTCCTCTTTGAAGGGATATGATATGTACTGTTGCTCCCACGCTTTCAAGTGCATCTTTCGGGCTGGTAAGTTCCAGCTCCTCAAAACCATGATCTGTTAGAATGGCGACCTTCTTATTACTTAACGATGTCATAATGTAAATGTTTACAGCTCTATGTTCAAAAGTCATTCCATCTAAACTCACCTATCCTTTATCGTAATTGTGGATTATATACGGCGCCACTTTTTTATATGTTGATATATTTCCCCGTGAAAGAATATACGTAAAGGTATATGGCCTAAAACGCATACCTGTTTATGGCTTACCATTTGCCATTTTGAGAAAGATAAAGAGATAAGATAAACATATGCCTGAAGGACCATCTATTGTAATTCTTAAGGAAGCTGTGATACACTTTAAAGGTAAAAAGATCCAGGAGGTAGGAGGTAATGCAAAGATCGATATGTCCGTTTTAAAAAATAAAACGATCCTTGATCTGAAAACATGGGGTAAGCATTTTATCATTTTGGTAAAAGGCACAAATATCCGGATACATTTTTTATTGTTCGGGTCTTTTAGTGTTGATGAACAAACAAAGCCAGACCGTAGTCTGCGGTTATTTTTAAAATTCAAAAAGGGTTCTGTATATTTTTATACCTGTTCTGTACGGATCCTGGAAGGTGACCTCGAAGAAATTTATGATTGGACTACTGATGTCATGAATCCTGATTTTGATATTGCCAAAGCAAGAAAGAAATTAAAAGCATTACCCGGAACTATGGCCTGTGAAGCGTTGCTGGATCAAACTATTTTTGCGGGTGTAGGAAATATTATCAAGAATGAAGTATTGTACCGCATCAGGCTTCACCCTGAAACATTGATGGCTGATCTCCCCACAAAAAAACTTACAGAACTGATAAAACAGGCGAGGCAGTATAGCTTCGAATTCCTTGAATGGAAAAAAGCCTTTGTATTAAAAAAAAACTGGCTTGCTTATACGAAAAAAATCTGCAAGCGTTGTGATCTTCCTTTTATTAAAAAATATTGTGGCAAAACACATCGCAGATCTTTTTTTTGCAAAAATTGCCAGGTTAAATATTAAAAGACCCCCTCATCTTGTGCGTCTCCTTATTTAACTTTACTACATGCAAAGTTTTTCAAGAATAGTTTTATTCACCTGCATTACTTGTGTGATCGCTTCGTGTGTAACATCAAAAAAGGCACAGGTAGCCAATGCTACCGCAAATATCAAAAGCCTTAAATTCCTGGCAGAATATGATATTCCATTTGGCCTAAACTATAACAACACCGTTGTTGGAGGCCTGTCAGGCATTGACTATGACCGTGAACATGACCGTTATTATCTGATATGTGATGACAGAAGTGCCATAAACCCTGCCCGCTTTTATTCTGCCAGGATCAATATCCAAAATAATAAGATAGATACCATTGCATTTACGGGAGTAAAAAGCCTTCTTCAACCTAACGGTGCAGTATACCCAAATTCAAAACAAGACCCGTTCAATACACCAGATGCCGAAAGTATCCGTTACATCCCTCTTAAAGATCAATTGTTATGGAGCAGTGAAGGAGAAAGAAATTTGCGTGAAAATGAGGCTATTCTTTCTGACCCTGCCATAAGGGTCATAAATCCTGAAGGAAAGTACATAGATAGTTTTCCAATTCCAATTAACGTGCATATGCGATCTACAGAAAGCGGCCCCCGGCAAAACAGTGTTTTTGAAGGCATGGCTTTCGCGAATAATTTTAAAACGCTCTTTGTAAGCGTGGAAGAACCCTTATATGAAGACGGTCCCAGGGCAGATGTTACTGATAACAATGCTTATATACGTATTTTGAAATTTGACGTTGACAGCAAAAAGAATATAAGCCAGTATGCGTACAAGTTAGAACCAATAAAATACCCTGCTGATCCTGTTACAGGGTATAAGATAAATGGTGTATCAGAAATACTTTCTCTGGATAGCCAAAAGCTTTTAGTGATCGAGCGGGCTTTTTCAACCGGCAGGCTTGCATGCGTTGTAAAAATTTTTATTACTGAACTGCAGGAAGCAACAGATATTATAAATATCCCCTCACTTAAAATAGCAGGTAATTTTAAAGCTGCGCATAAAAAACTATTGCTGGATATGAGCAACCTGGGGATATACATTGATAATATAGAAGGCATAACATTTGGTCCGGTTTTACCCAACGGTCATAGAACCTTACTATTCATTGCTGATAATAACTTTAATCCATTAGAAAAAACCCAGGTATTATTGTTCGAGGTGAACGAATAGATCAGCCGAAAATTTTATTAAGCAATGCGGCAAGGTGAACACCTGCCGTCAACAATTGTTGATTGAGCATGTCAATATTTTCAAAATTATATTTGTAATCCAATCTTTGATCCGGTTTTATGCTTCCATAAATCAACTGTGCGCATTGGTACGATTGATAGATCCACGAGCCAACTGGTTCACTGAACCATTCCTTCCGTTGAAACGGAGTAGTATGATTGATTGCTTTCGCATATTCGGTATAGCTGAGTTGTTGGAAATTGATAAGCCGCTCGTCCCAGACCTGGTGAAGGTTTGAACTGTCCCTAAACCAGGCAACTTTGATCCTGTTTCCTCCAAGATCTTCCAATCTTCCTACATGCAATGGCTGGTGTATGTCCCCAACAATATGGATCAGCAACCGCAGGTAAAGTAATTTGGTAGGTGCCGGCAGGTCGCGTTTTTTTAATTCCTCTGACATGTAATTGATTTTCGTGTACGCGTCAGTGGTAGTATCTGTTACCAGGTAGGCCAAAAGGCCTTCCCTTGTATAGCCGGGATTTAGATTGATAAAATGCCAATTGTACAAGTAACCGTAAGCAGGATCTGATTTTATAAAATCAGCCCAATTGCTGCTCATCGCAATGGATTCATTTCCCAATATTTTCGTGATCGCCTTTTTTGCTTTTGTTGTAAGATAACTGTCTGCAATCTCCCCAACAATACGATGGCCCAACACCCCCCAGGCCTTTGATCGAAATGGAATATAACATATCACAACCATAAGGATGATCGTTTTAAAAAAGCTCTTCATGTAATAAAATTTTATGAACTAAAAATAGTGAAATCCGTGATGATAAATGATCCTCATTAATTCAACTTCTTTTTGGCACGTTTTTTCTGATACCTTAAAAAAAATTTTTATGCAAGAAAAACATGATAATGACCGTGATATTAAGCCTGACCTGAAGCATGATAATATGAGTTATTCATCAGCGACAGAAGGAGATGATGTGTTGGACACCGATCTGAACATGGAGGACGACAATGCTATATCAGCCGAAGAGCTTAATCTTATTGATGACGATACAGAAGACAACCGGGCAGAGGCACTGAATACTGTTGAGTTAGACCGGCAGGCGGATAATGATGTATACTTTGAAGCTGATAAAGAGGATGAAGACGTCCTTGATGATTTTGATGAAACTGATGAGAATACGCGCAGGTAACTTATCTGGCTGATGTATTAAGTAACAGATCAATCGATCTGTAAATTTGTTCTTTAGTAAATGGTTTTGACAGAAAGATATCTGCACCTTTTCCCAAAGCACGTTTTTTATCGGAAGCCGTATCATGAGCCGTTATCATGATGATCTTGGTGGAAGGATAATCCGCTTTTATGTTTTCGATGTAATTCACGCCTAAACCGTCCGGTAAGTAATTATCCAGAAATATCAGGTCCGGTTGTTCCTCTTTTAAGAATACAGAAGCCTGGGCAATTGTATTTACGTGTTCAATCTCTAAATTCCTATTCATTAAAACTGATTTAAGAAGGTAGCAAATATCACCTTCATCTTCAATTATTAATACTCTGAATAATTTTTTCCGGATCTCAGTTGCATGTTCCATAATAACATTTAATAATTACAACGAAACAATTTTTCAGCCAAACAATTATAAGGGGGATAAAATCCATCTGTAGAAATTTTTACCGAAAAACAGGATGATACTAATTTCCTAAAGCCCTATTATGGGGAATATAGATGGTGCTCAAAACCATATTTTTTCAGTCAACAGGATACTTTTTTGAATAGCGAGCACTTTTTCTTCGGGGATACCGGCGGATTTTATGGCTCCTGCAAATTCAGTAAGTGCAAAGGAATCTTTATAAGTCAATTCTAGCACCCTCCCATCGAGGAAGGTTTTTTCATTTTCTATATCCCGTATGAAAAAATAACTTATTGATTCTATCCTGATCATTTTTATCAGGAGCAAATAGCTGTCATTATTGAATTGCAGGCGCAAAGTCGTTTCTACCGTCATACAGTCCCTGGGTTGAAAAAATAAAAATTCTTGGAGTTATTAAACAGGATAATTGAAGTTTATATGTGGAAATTACTATGTATAAAGTAATCTTACGTTATCCTGTTGTTAACGCAATCGTATTTTTACCATCACAACGGACGTTCGATAAACAAATGACCCTTTCTTTCAAATCAAACCTTTAGCTAAATTTGATCACTTTATACATTTATTATGGCAGATAAGAAGTTTCCTTTCACGGGCATTTCATCGATAGCATTGCATAGTGCAGATCATGAAAATCAGGAATATGCTCATGTTACGCCGATCTATGCGAGTTCAACCTTTATTTTTGATACAGCCCAGCAAGGAACGGAGCGGTTTGCCGGCGACGATAAAACGAGGATCTACAGCCGGTGGGGGAATCCAACTTTTACTGCAGCAGAACAAACCATAGAAGCATTGGAAAGCTTCGGGATATCGGATGAATATGGAAACCCTCTCCGATTAAAGGCCCTTCTGCACGCAAGTGGCCAGGCAGCTATGTCCAGTTTATTTTTCAGTACGCTGAAAGCCGGAGATACCGTTCTATCTCATTATTCATTATATGGCGGAACGCACGAATTATTTCATAAAGTATTGTCTGAGGCAGGTATAAGAACGTTGATCATTGATTTACGTGATCTTAACTTATCAAGGGAAACAATTATGAAGGATCCTTCAATAAAGTTGATACATATTGAAACTCCTTCGAACCCAACAGTTCAATGTATAGATATTGCAGCTATAACATCGATTGCTAGGGAAAAAGGGATCAAGGTGTCGGTTGACAATACTTTTGCAACTCCTTACCTCCAACAACCATTTAAGTACGGGGTGGATTTTGTTTTTCATTCAACCACAAAATTTTTGAATGGCCATGGAACCGCAATTGGGGGCGTATTAATAGGAAAAGACTTGCAATTCATGGCATCCAAAGTATGGAAATGGCATGTTTTGCTGGGAGGAAATAGCAATCCCTTTGATGCTTTTTTATTGATCAATGGCATGAAAACGCTGGAGGTAAGGATGGACAGGCACTGCAGTAATGCACTGCAAGTTGCAAACTATTTAGTGAACCATACGGCGATAGCAAAGGTGAATTATTCAGGGCTTGCTTCTCATCCGGATCATGCAACAGCATTAAAGCAAATGAAGCACCCCGGGGCACTTATGAGCTTTGAATTAAAAGGTGGACTTGAATCCGGTAAAACCTTCATTAATAAATTACAAATGTGTGTGAGGGCGGTATCATTGGGAACTGTTGATACGCTGGTATCCCACCCCGCGAGTATGAGTCACATGGGAATTACTGCTGAAGAAAGAAAACAGTTCGGAATTACTGATGGACTGATCAGGCTAAGTGTAGGAATTGAAAATATTGCTGATATCCTTACTGATCTTGAGCAAAGTTTAAGCTGATCAACGTATTGTATCATTCCCTATTGGCAAGATGATATGTATACTTGTGCCTATATTTTCTTGTGATATCGCGAATATCTTTCCGGAATGCAGATCCATAATTTTCTTACATACTGCAAGTCCGATCCCTGTTCCTTCATATTTTGAAGATCTTCCATTGAGTCGCCGAAAGATCTGGAAAATGTTCTCTGCATATTCCTGGCTGAAACCTATACCATTATCAGTGATTACAATTTCTGTGTATTGCTGATCTTTATCGATATTCAATCTAATGATCTCATCAAGTGTTAAAATTTTCGATGCGATGGTAATTTTTCCGGGAACATGATCTTGCAAAAATTTCAAACTGTTCGCTAACAGGTTGCGGAAAAGCTGGATCATTTGATAAGGGATCGCTTTTACCGCTGGTAGCTTTTGCTTATCGATCGTGGCTTGCTTCTGATTGATCAAAACTTCCAGTTCATTTAATTCTTCCTGCAAAACAGCATCGAGGTCAGTCTTTACAAATTGATCAGAAGAAGATCCCATTTGCGAATAATTTAAAAGGTCATTGATCAAAGATGACATTCTTTCTGCAGAACTCATTACCTTTTCCAAGTGCTTTATACCTTGCTCATCCAACTGGGATCTGTTCAGCCGGCCGGCATAGGATTTTATCTTTCTTAATGGTTCTTGCATATCATGAGAAGCTATGAATGCAAATTGTTCCAATTCATTATTAGTATTTTTCAAGGCAGCGTTTGCCTCATTCAGATCCTTGGTTCTTTGATTCACCCTTAATTCCAGTTCCCTGGCTACTTCCCTTAATTGTTCCTCACTTTCGCGTAATGCATATTCTTTCTTTTTTAGATCTGTGATATCTATCAGCATATTTACCGCACCGATCAGTTTACCGCCTGAGTCAAATATCGGATCAGGATGTGGAGCAACGTTTCTCCTGGTTCCATCCGGGCATTCAATGATGATCTCCTCTCCTCGAACAGATTTACTATTTTTTAATGTCCTGGCTATCGGGCAATCATCCAAAGGAAGTGGGGAACCATCTTCCGGACGAAAAATTTTCCACGAACCGCACCAAAGGTCTTCCCCAATAATGGGTTCCCTTCCCCACAATTTTACAGCAGCCTTATTATAAAACGTAATATATCCATCAAGATCACAGGTATAAACTGCTACAGGAATACTTTGGATAAGTTGCTGATTGCGGTAATTATTCTCGCTTAATTCGTGAATAAGTTCAAGCTGCTGCATATCACTGATTTCTAGCACGCTATTGTTGTGGGTTTGCATACGACCTATTTATTTAAGTACTATTGAGTTAGGCAGTTATCTGGTGTTCTTAAAAATGAGAGATAACTTAATCAATTGACTGCCCCGGTGCGGCATTTATTAATTTTAAACCCGATGTTCTAAACTATTTTGATATAAAAATCAAAATACGCAGCATCAAATGTTTCATTTCTCTATATCATGATCTGCAAGAACGATTCCAACAAATACGTTTCCGCACTTTGACAAAATTCAGAAGTCATAAGCCTCAAGCTATAAGCTATAAGCTATAAGCGAGGATTCAATGATTAAAGAGTCAACCAATTATTATTGTTTGAAAAGCATCAGGCAATCCTTTTAATATTTCGAAGTGAACAAACCTGCTATCAATGTGCTGATACAGATCCTTGTACAAATCCTCAATTGGCACCTAATGCTTTCCCGTTTTCATGCAGGAACCAGGCGCCATATAAAATCCTTGCACAGTCACACCGTTCACAGATAATACAGAGAAGAATTTTATGAACTATACCAATTGCTACCGGCTCTTCACTAATGATCAGAAAAACAGGATGCAGGCTTCCTGTGTAACAACAACAAGGTCCGGACTTGCTACCTCATGGGCAAATAACCAAGGCGTTTATCCAACAGTCTGGACACCACCTATCGCCCCATCAGTCACACCAACTTCTTCGCTATTGTCTGCAAACAGCGCAGGCATAACCAATGTGAGTTTGAATAACCGGATCGTTTATTCCCTAAATGCAAGCCGCGACGGTTGATATATGAATAACTCCGGGAAATGGTATGATCTTTTCGAGATGAGCGCCAACGGTAATTATACTTTAAATGTAACATTGGGTGCAAGTATCAATGATGAACAATTATGTGTTTGGATAGATTATGATAACAATGGATCCTTTAATAATGGGAATGAGCAGATATATCTTAACAATGATATTCCTTTTGTTACTGGCCTCAATGGGATTTCGATAAATTTTACTGTGCCGGCGGCTTCATTTATCAGTACCGGGCAGATCGTAAGAATGAGAATGATGGATGATCGGTCGACTGCCTTGGGAGTTGCTGCTATGAACAGCAGTAGTGCCACATTATCATATGGGCAGGCAGAAGATTATCCTGTTTATTTGCAAAGCGGGCCGCTTCCCTTAACGCTCCTAAGCTTTACCGGTAGTAAAAGAAATGATGTGATCAGGCTGTTATGGAAAACAGAACAAGAACAGGATACAAAAGAATTCCAGGTAGAACGTAGCATGAACAGCTTCGAATTTGCAAGCATTGGGATTATTCCCGCTGCAGGTTTAAGTACAGGCTCCAACTATAATTTCTCAGATCCGGCAATTACACCTGGTGCATATTTCTATAGGCTCAAGATGTTAGACAGGGATGGTGCATATACATATAGCCGAACGCTGGATTTTACTGTCAAGGGAAATCGAATGCTGGTTAAGGGGAATCCGTTTCATCAAGACATAGAAGTAATATTGCCAGCCAATAGTGGAGAGGTTGTCTTTCGGCTACTTGATTCAAAAGGCAGTGTGGTATTGGTGGAAAAACAGGGGATCTCTTCAAACTCCATTGTTATTAAGTTAAAAAAGCCACTTAGCAACGGAATTTATGTTTTAGAAGCAACTGTAAACGGAGAATATTTTTCAGAGAAAGTTATCAGGCAATAAGTTAGAATAAACAGTTAATTTGTGGAACCAAGAGCAATATAAAGCTTACAGCTTGTAGCTTAAAGCTGACAGCTATCTACATATTTCGCCTATACTGCCCGCCCACACTATATAATGCATTTGTGATCTCACCAAGAGAACAATACTTTACTGTTTCCATCAATTCTTCAAATAAATTACCATTATTCACAGCAACAGCTTGAAGATTGGCGAGCATAGCCTGGCTTTTTTCCTGGTGTCTTCTTTTAAATGCTGCAAGTGTACTTATCTGGAATTCCTTTTCTTCTGTTGTAGATCTGATAACTTCTGTTGGTAAAATTGTAGGCGATCCTTTTTTACTCAGAAAGGTATTTACACCAACGATCGGGTATTCGCCTGTATGTTTTAATGTTTCATAATAAAGGCTCTCTTCCTGTATCTTGTTGCGTTGGTACATTCGCTCCATTGCGCCTAATACTCCTCCTCTTTCCGTAAGGCGATTAAACTCAGCCATAACGGCTTGTTCAACCAGGTCTGTCAGCTCTTCAATTAAAAAAGATCCCTGGTTTGGATTTTCATTTTTTGCTGTACCCAATTCACGGTTAATGATAAGTTGTATGGCCATTGCACGACGAACACTTTCTTCCGTGGGCGTGGTAATCGCCTCATCGTAAGCGTTAGTATGCAGCGAATTACAATTATCATAAATAGCATACAAGGCTTGAAGTGTTGTGCGAATATCATTGAAATCGATCTCCTGGGCATGAAGGCTGCGACCACTTGTCTGGATATGATATTTTAACTTTTGGCTTCGGTCATTTGCTTTGTATTTATTTCTCATGGCCTTAGCCCAGATGCGCCTGGCAACACGGCCAATAACACTGTATTCCGGATCCATCCCATTGCTGAAAAAGAAGGAAAGATTTGGTGCAAAATCATCGATGTTCATCCCACGGCTAAGATAATATTCAACGTAAGTAAAGCCGTTGGAAAGCGTAAAGGCCAATTGCGTAATAGGATTCGCACCTGCTTCTGCAATATGATAGCCACTGATGCTTACACTATAAAAATTCTGCACATTATTATTGATGAAATACTGCTGCACATCTCCCATAAGCTTCAATGCAAATTCCGTTGAGAATATACAGGTGTTTTGTGCCTGGTCCTCTTTTAAAATATCCGCTTGTACAGTTCCTCTTACCGTTGAAAGTGCCTTTGCTTTAATTTGTTGATAAACGTCAGGAGGCAAAACATCTTTACCGCTCAATCCAAGCAGCCTCAATCCCAATCCGTCGTTTCCCGCCGGTAATGATCCGCTGAAACTTCCCTTTTCAGCATAAACCGGCATTCCATCTACGCCTGTATATTTTGGAAGTGTATCAACATCATATTTTGATTCAATGCCCTTATTGATCGCTTCGCTTAAATTGTTTTCGATAATATATTTCTCGCATTGCTGGTCGATGGCAGCATTCATAAAAAATGCCAGGAGCATTGGCGCCGGCCCATTTATCGTCATGCTTACCGAGGTCTTTGGATCACATAGATCAAACCCACTGTACAACTTCTTTGCATCATCCACAGTTGCAATGCTTACTCCGCTGTTGCCCACTTTACCATAGATATCCGGGCGTGGTGCGGGATCTTCTCCATACAATGTAACACTGTCAAATGCGGTACTAAGGCGTTTCGCAGGCTGTCCAAGGCTTACATAATGAAACCGCCTGTTCGTTCTTTCTGGTCCGCCTTCACCGGCAAACATCCTTGTTGGATCTTCACCTTCCCGCTTTAATGGAAAAACGCCGGCAGTAAAAGGAAATTCTCCCGGAACGTTCTCCTGCAATTGCCATTTAAGTATATCACCCCAGTCATTGTATTTAGGCAGTATCACTTTTGGAATAACGGTGCCGGACAAACTCTTATAAGTAAGTGGCTGTTTTATGATCTTTTCACGGACCTTAAATTCATAAAAGTCCCTGGTATAACGCTCAAGGGTAGCTCCCCACGAAGTCATTAATTTTTTTGAGACCGGATCTAATTGTTCTTCCAGTGAACCTTTTAATTTGATCAATGCTTCTTTTACATCAGGTGAACCAGTTGAAAGCTGTGAAGCTGTTCCTTCCACCTGGTACAATTGCGTTGCAATTTTACTTTGCTCCTCTACCCAATTGTCATACTCTAAGATCGTTTCAGCGATCTCTGACAAATAACGGACACGTTTAGGTGGGATTATTGTAGACTGGCTGGCAGTTTCCTTAGTATGAACGTGATGTATAACAGGACCATGAAAAGTTACTTTGGTTTTTTCTGCTACCTTTTCCATCAGCCTTTCGAATAATTCATTTACACCTGCATCATTGAATTGGGCTGCAATGGTGCCTACGATCGGAAGTTCTTCATCCTTTGCGGTCCATAGCGCATGGTTTCGCTTGTATTGTTTACGCACATCATGCAATGCATCCAGGGCACCGGCCTTATCGAATTTGTTCACGCAAACCACATCCGCGTAATCAAGCATATTTATCTTTTCAAGTTGTGTAGGCGCTCCGTATTCGGGGGTCATAACATACATGCTTATATCACAATAATCGAGAATAGATGCATCGCTTTGTCCCACACCGGCACTTTCCAGTATAATCAGGTCATAGCCGGCTGCTTTGCAAATGTCTATTGCTTCCTGAACATATTTACTCAGCGCTTTGTCGCTTTCTCTTGTTGCAAGGCTACGCATATATGCCCGTGGCGAAGAGATGGCATTCATCCTGATCCTGTCGCCTAATAAGGCGCCACCGGTCTTTTTCTTACTGGGGTCAACTGAAATAACTGCAATGGTTTTGTCAGAATAGGCATTTAAAAACCTGCGAACGATCTCATCAGTTACACTACTCTTTCCTGCCCCACCCGTCCCCGTTATACCAATTACAGGACTTACTGTTGACTTATTGGGGTTGTCAATTTTAATATCTGCATTTGCTTCAGCGTTGCCATTCTCCACATTGGAAATAGACCTGGCAATTTTTCTAATATCTCTAGCTTCCGGCAGTTTCAATTTCCCATTGATCGGAAAATTTCCATTCATTGAAAAATCACACTGACGTATCACATCCTCTATCATACCTTCCAGGCCCATATGCCTTCCATCATCAGGGCTATAAATTCTTGTGATGCCGTAGTTATGCAATTCTTCTATTTCAGAAGGCAATATTGTACCGCCGCCACCACCAAATAATTTGATATGTCCGCAACCATTTTCATCCAGCAGGTCTTTCATGTATTTAAAGAATTCCACATGACCGCCCTGGTAACTTGTAATTGCAATTCCCTGAACATCCTCTTCAATAGCGCATTCAACTATATCCGCTACGCTACGGTTATGGCCGAGGTGAATGATCTCGGCCCCTTTGCTTTGAAGTATCCTGCGCATGATGTTAATAGCAGCATCATGGCCGTCAAATAATGCCGCGGCGGTAACGATCCGTACTTTTTGCTTAACTGTAAAGGTCATGTAGGTTCAATTAATTGCAATTTCCAATAGATGGCATTCATGCCGGGAGATGTCATCTACAGGTTTACAAAATTACAAAATTAAAGCCCGAGAAAAGGAGATATTAGTTCGTGCTTTTATTAGCAGTTCCTTTGATCAACTTTGGGATATCGAAGACAAGCCCAACAGAAAAGTTAAATGGTCTGTAGTTGATAAAATCATCTCTCACCAGTGCCAGGCTCAAGCCAAGCTGGTATTCAATTCGTAAACCCGGTAATCCTTTAAAGCCGTAGGAATTTACAAAGGCAGGTTCAAAGAATGCAATGGCATAACGGTTCAGGCTGTCCAGACGAAAATTTCGTTTCTCATCAAGTGTGTAGTTAGTGCTCACTTTTTTAAAGTTGATCACGCTTAAGCGGGTAGACAGTGAGGCGGCAAAAGTTTCGCTGTTCCGGAATATTATAGCAGGCTCTATATAATATTTAATAAGGTCGCTATTATAAAACCTGCTGTATAAAATATTATTAAAATCCCTTCCTGCATCAGTAAATTTTAATTTACCAAAACCGGCACCCGCAAAGACCTGGAAAAATATTTTATCCTTTTTGTTAATGGAAGTGAAGTATCCTGCACCAAAATCAATCATGTTTCTTTTATACCGGACAACGCTGCTATCGGAATTAAAATTTGAATTGCCGTAGCTTGTTTCCTTCCTGGAGAAATAGCTGGCCTGAACGGCTATATGATCTGTTACTGCAACTGCACCCTGCAGATCATAACCGTTTGACCGGTTTCTTGAATATTGATTATTACTTTCCTGGATGTCCGCGTTTGTTGAATAGTTAGCAGCAACTTTTGAATCACCTTGTTTGGTAAGCACGGGAACATTATGTGCCGAAGGGCTATATGCATATCGCGGCGTATCACAACTTGCAAAAAATATTATTACCAGGCCTGCAAGAACTTGTCTCATGTTATTTCATTTTAAAGGTTAAGGCTGCAAAATCTTCAATACTCAAGGCTTCTGCACGCAAATTAAAAATATCTTCTTTTAAGGTTGTTTCATCAAACAGGCTTTTGACTGCATTTCTTAGCGTTTTTCGTCGTTGGTTAAACGCTGTTTTTACCAACACCCAATATGCACGTTCTGTTCTTACATTTAATTCAGTTGCCCTTCGCTTTAACCTGATCACTGCGCTCATTACTTTTGGCGGGGGATTAAAGCTGCCCGGTGGCACATCGAATAAGTATTCTATATCATAATATGGCTGTATCAGGGCGCTTAAAACTCCATACACCTTACTTCCGGGAGGTGCGGCTGCTCTCTGTGCCACTTCTTTCTGGAACATTCCAATTACAACAGGCACATCCTTCTTCCACTCAAGTATCTTAAATAAGATCTGCGTGGAAATGTTGTATGGAAAATTACCGATCACTGTAAAACACGTTTCAAAGGGCTTATCAATGTCTAAAAAGCTTTTATGGATGATCCCATTCTCAAGCTTGTATTTTTTTTGAAGGTAAGTTACCTTTTCCTCATCCAGCTCAACAGCTTTAAATTCTATGGATGGTATCTGCAACAAGTGTTTTGTAAGAGCCCCGGCTCCAGGGCCAACCTCCAATAAATTTGAAAACTGATTTTCCCTCAAGACACCAATTA
Organism: Ferruginibacter sp.; assembly: GCA_039920685.1. Lineage (GTDB taxonomy): Bacteria > Bacteroidota > Bacteroidia > Chitinophagales > Chitinophagaceae > Ferruginibacter. Next base: position 1,608 of record JBDSDG010000246.1, on the reverse strand, counting down.
TACGCTGAATGATGCTTTCATCTTTTAAAAAATGCTGCCCCAGGGATTTCTTCAACGAATACATGCCGCAAAGCTAATGTAAAAAAGCCCCTTGTAGAAGGGGCTTAAAATCTTATGAACGATCGCTATTATATTAAATAGTAAGACCGCATTATTAAATAAATTATTTTACAACCACAAGTGTTGATATCAATATCTCTTCATTAAGTTGTACTCTTACCTTATAAACCCCGCTGCTTAGTTGTTTAACAACTGGTAGGTCTACCGCAGTTTCACCTTTTATAATTTTCACAGAACGGTTGTAAACAACTCGGCCAGAAAAATCAAGGACGTTGATTTGAGCCATCCCGGCTGTTGCTGAATGAATGGTTAGCTGGGAAACAGATTTTGCAGGATTTGGCGAGACCAAAATGCTACTTGCCTGTTTAAAATCTATCTGCTTTGTGTTACTATACTTAACCTCTCCATCATTTTTAACGGCCCTTATCCTGAAATAAGAGATCGGCATATCCGGATCTGTATCTACAAAAGAATAATTGGCAGCAGTAGAATTACCAGATGCTGAGCGGGTTGTGATACCATACCACGACACACCATTACCGCTTCTTTGTAATTCATATGCTGCAATACCATTCTCATCATTCACATCCCAAATAAGGTTTACGTTCTTAGAATTGACCTTCTGGGCTTTCAATGTTATATCATGATCAGGAAGAACAATAGAAACATGTAATTTATAATCTTCAATTTCTCCATTGTCAAAAAAACCTGTTGGATTTGCCGTTGTCATACCATTGACTGTAGAGGTAAGCCTCAATCTCATATAAGTAAAGGTTCCCGGCGTATAAGGCATATTGATACCGCTCCAGAGCAAGTTTACAGTTTGTTGTGAGGCCATGCTGTTTACTGTTGCAGAAACCGCTTCTGAAGCTTCAAACGTACCATTAAGGTTAATGTCAATCCAACCAATAAGTTTGGCAGTGGCCCCGGTTTGATTGTAAACAGAAACACCAATGACATAATTTGAAACACCGCTGCTGATGATCTGTGTACCTGAAAGTCCGTCTTCTTCTGCTCCATCACCGGTTCCATCGAATGGCGCCTGTTTCACCCACTCAATACCGGTAGTCAGCCCAAGCCTCAGCCTGTTATCCACCTCATGTGTTCCGGGATCTACTGTAACTGCATCGTAAGTTGCAGGCGCATCGCCGTAATCAGTCTTTGGCTTGAATGCCTCGCCGGCATCACCCCAGCTACCTACTTCGGCAACTCCATTAAATGTAATGTTTTGGGGACTCGCACCCACACTACCGTTAAGCAGGTATGGCACGATCGTTCCTGCAGCTATTGTACTTGGAGATCCTACATTATATATAATGCCACTCCAGTCAACAGCAGTTTGCCGAGGAACAAGCGTTGACGGATTAGGAGCAAAGTATGTAACACTGCCATTTATTAAATTCTTATGGGTGAATTCCGGCGTGCTTGATCCGTCGAAATCATATAAGATACCATTGTTTATTCCAATGTCTGACCAATCATGCTGATTACTCGGCACTGAGAACACCTGCTTCGCATTACCACTTAATGCATATGTTGATTGATTTA
>JBDSDG010000245.1:0-12008 GCA_039920685.1 Ferruginibacter sp. | reverse complement strand
AACAAAGCATGATCGCTGCCATCATGATACTGCAAAATAAATAGCCAAAAATTCCAAAGGCTCCCATTTGAATACTAACGATAGCGGGTAGGGTAAAAATACCAGCTCCGATCGTTCCGTTTACAATATTCAGGGTCAGCCCAGGCACACCGATCACGCGTTTCAGTCCTTCATCCGTATTTGTTTCGATCATTTCATTTGCTTCATTATACAATACTGATGAAATTCTTTGATTATCTTAACGCAATTTATTTTACCGCTGGCATCAATCCCAATTGCGTCATGAAATCCATATTATCATAATAATCCCTTTCCTCGGCTATCTTACCATTTTCCATACGGATGATCGTTGTTCCATCGAGGCTAATGGTTTTACCGGTGGCGGGGATACCAAAGAATGTCCCGGAATGTGTTCCTTTAAAATTCCACTGCTTCACGAGCTTATCTCCTTGACCAAAAATGTCGTTGAAGCTGAATTTAATATTTGAAAACCCTGTAAGGAAATTGCCATAGTATGCTTTCGCGCTATCAATTCCTATAACATCTGCGGGACTAGCATGCATAATAACATTTTTTGTAAAGTTAGAATCATTAAACATCTCAAGTTTTCCTTTGTTCAGTATTTCATCCCACACATGCGTATACATTTTAATGTTCGCTTCCACTGGATCTGATTTTATAACTTCCTTTTTTTCCACGGGTGAATTGCAGGCAGCTAAAAAACCAATTGATAAACTAATAATGAAAGCATGTTTGATTGTCATGTTGTTTTAATTTTAGATTTAAAAATATTCACATCATTATTTTACCGGTCCCAGGTATTGATCATACCAAAGCAAGGTCTCCTTTACAAAATCAGTTCGTGGAACCAGGTGGCCTGATTCGTAAACTATCATTTTCTTTTTATCAGGTGATGTTCCCAGGAAATTAAACATTGGTTTTTGAGAGGTTTCAATAGGAAAGAACATATCATGTTTTCCATTTAGCATTAAAACCGGCTGCATAACCCTTGGCAGGAAATTGATCTGGTCAGCTTCCGGCAATGCTTTGTGCATTTCCATTCCGCCTACATTTAATACGACCGCTTTTATTCTTTTTTCAATAGCAGGAAATATCCCACCCATAAATCCGCCCCAGCTCCATCCTAAAAAACCCAATTTGTCTGCCTGGATATCTTTGCGGGTTTCGAGGTAATCGATGGTTCTACCCAGGTCCTTTCTCCACATGATCACGTGATCTTTGTAAAAAACAGTTTCTTCCTGCAAGTCAGATTTTAATTCATCATGGCGCTCATGAGTTCCTTTATAAATAGGCCAGATCAATGCTCTGCCACTTTTTAAAATAAAATCGATCCGGTTAGTAAGGTAGTCAGTATTAAATTTTCTTGAAAAAATATCGCCGGAGCCTGGAAAGAAAATGACGGGCTGGTATGGGGGTTTTGCATTTTTGGGAAGGTATAGATATGCCTGCATTCTTTCGTTATTGTAGGCTGCATCAAAAGAGATCTTTTCTGCAGTCCAGATTTCATTTTGAAAAGCAGAGTCCACAATTGCATTCAGTGAGGTCTTATCATAATTATATTGGCGTAAAATGATCTCGAAAGTTTTATCATCAACCGGTTTTTCTTTATGGTAATCCCTGAATGCCATAGCGGCCGGGTCTGTCAACTTTACTAGAAAAGTATCATTTGGCAATGTTTTTATGCAACGGAATCCATTTGCAATACTTCTGTCCATTGCGTTCTGCGTATAGCCGTCATTGAAAGAATATGTCGGTTCATTCCATCCACCGCCTAAAACAAATCGCTGGCCCTTCAAATTGCTTTCATTCATGCACCATTCCCGGGCATTTCCAGCTATGTCGTATATCCCGTATGTATTGTAACCAGGCATGCTTCCCACAGGAGTGGTAGATCTTCCATTGAAGTTACTAAGGGGAATAATAAATTCTGCACGGGAAGTTTCTGCGATCCGTGCCCAATGATATATAGTCGGTAATTGTTTATGTGTAAAAGCGGCATAAGCGGCAGCTTCATACCAAGAAATACCAGTAACAGGATGGTTCTCCAGTTCATTAGGATAAGTTCCGGCTTCCCAGTTTGCAGGTCCGGGTCTTCCTGTACGATCTTTAAAAAGTGCTAAGGCTGTTTCCCATGGAACCTCTTTTCCATCCAGCAAAAACATTTCATGCCAATATTTTTTGTCAGCATACCCACCTGCCTCAACAAACGTTTTATATAGTTTATTGGAAACTTCAAATTTATCAATAAAAAAATCGCCTGTTGACTTACCTTCATATTGTTCCAGGCCCACGATCTGCATCTCACTTACGGCATTGGGTATACGAACCATATTTTCGGGCAGACTGCCAATAGGATCAAGCACAAGTGTATCGATGACGGAACCCAATTTTTGATAGGAGGACGGTCCTGCATACTCGATCGTCTGAAATCCTTTTTTACGGAATTCCATGCGCAGGTATACACGCGGGAATTTGATGCTTTCCAACGGAGTTGTTCCAGCAAACCTCCATTCACTTCCAGGAGTATTATAATCTTTCCAATATACCTCTGCGCCTGAGGGCATTGTGCGTATCGAAACAGTGGTAGAGATCAATGGCCAAAGCTTGATCAGGGCAGAATCTTTAGGAATATACTTTTCTGCTTCGATCGCAAGATCATAAGCTTTCGTTGGAGGCCTGAAATTTTCGTCGACTAATTTTTGAATTGCAGGCAGTATCTTATTCCTGGCATTTTCTTTATTTAGTATAGGGGGGATGATCCAGAAGCTAAGCGCAGCGATAATGACGACAGCGCCAATCATGGTAAACAGCAATGATCTTTTGCGGATCGAAAGTTTGTTGCTGATGTATTTGATCCCTTTGCCTTCCAACTTATTTTTTCCTGGTATCACCAGCCCGTGATTACTGATCGCAAAGATCTCCACTGGCTCCGCAACATTCTTTAAAATATATTTCCCCAGCGAGCGTGTTTGAATATCTTTTTGATTTTTTATATCATCATAAACTTTAGCAGAAATAAATATGCTGCCAGGTAAGGCCAGGGATTCCAGCCTTGATGCAATATTCACTCCATCTCCATGAACATCTGATGATTCAAAAATTACATCCGCCTGGTGGATACCGATCCTTAGCGGCACCTTCGGTTCCTGATGCATTGATAGTTGCAAAGCCATTGCTGTTCTTACCGATTCGATCGCACTGTCGAAGCTGCAAAGAACTCCATCCCCCATCCATTTAATGATCTTTCCATTATGAATGGCTACTTCAGCTTCAAGTTTAAGTTTTAGCTTTTCACGAAACTGCAATGCTTTTAGCTCATCATGTTCCATCAAAGCGGTATAGCCGGCAATGTCCGCGAAAAGTATTGCTGCAAGCTGGCGTTGGTGAGACATGCTGTTATATTTTTTTTGACTCCTGTAGACATTAAGGAGACCGTGCGTGATCTGCTTAGTTGGATAAATTTTTTGTTATTGCAAATTGTAACCTTCACGAATTACTTTCATCAGGCGTACTGCCTTCTGGTTTATACCTTTCATAGCCAATAAGTAGTTTGACAGGACCATCTTCTTGGCAAAGCTCCAGTTACAATATTCTGCCATTACAGCCGGATCTTCCGTAATCAGTTTGGCGTTATCTTTTATCCCCAAAGCCGACACAAGACGAACATTACTTGGTATATAGTATTTATTGTGAAATAATCTGGCCGAAACATCATGTCGTTTTTCGCCTATCCGCTCCAGCCTGGCACTGATCGAATTGCATGTTTCTGAATCATGCCAATAAGAAAGTATAGAATCGGCTACTTTTTTGTTGCGGATCAACCTCATACCACCGGCATTTTTTAACTGCGAGGCTGTCCGGCTCTCGAATTCAACGTTTATGATCCGTGTAGAATTTGCAGCTATCAAGTAAACATTCCCTAAGTTATCAGGTACAATATTATTATTAATAAAACCGATCAAACTGTCTGTTAGTTCTTTTTGCTGAATGCCTAACTTGTAAGCCAGTTGAATGTCTGCAGTATCACTGTTAAGATCCTCGAGGAGGGATTCCATATATTGTTTCTCCCGGTCTTTCTCAATCGTATGCTCCAGGTAATATTCTGCCAGGAAACCACAAAAAACTGCTAGAAACAACATGACGAACTCCCAGAAATATGATTTCCAGTTTTTCCTGCCATGTGTATGTGAATGATGATGTACGTCCATTTTAGTTTCAGGAATATTAGTTAATTGTTGCGGTTCATGAGTTCCAGGCGGTTCAATTGAACTACCTGTTGATTGTTCTGGAATATTATCCGCTTGCTGTTGTTCGAACTTTTCCTCCACCTTAATTTCCATTTACTTGTGAGCAAAATACAGCTACCTCGACAGGTCGTACAGATCAAAAAAATGAACATGCCGGTTAAAAAGTAAACGCTTTATATCTTAAAAACTTTTTGTGAAATCAAGGCAGCAAGAATTTGCATAGGATGGATCTAATTGGAAACATGAATATAACAAAACTGTTGAATCCTCGCGGAAAATTACCCATGCCATGCAAATATTTCCCCGCTCTTACATAATTCTGTTGAAAATTATAATAAATGATCTGTTTCCTGTATGAATTTTCTTTGGTACAGTTTTTTTATAGTGGAAGAAAAACAATCATCATGGCAACAACTAAAAAAGCAACAAAGGTCAGTGAGAATTCAATGTTACTGGATTTCTTTAAAGATGAATTAAAAGATATCTATTGGGCAGAAAATCATCTTGTGAAAGAACTGCCTAAAATGGCAAAAGCAGCCACTAATAAGGACCTGCAGAAAGCTTTTACAGATCATTTATCCCAGACAAAGGAGCATGTAAAAAGATTACAACAGGTTTTCAAACTGGTTGGCGAAAAGCCGGTGGGAAAGAAATGTGAGGCAATGGATGGCATTACAAAAGAATGTGCTGGAATAATTGAAGATACCAAACAGGGAACGAGCACGCGGGATGTTGGTTTGATATTCGGCGCTCAAAAGGTGGAGCATTATGAAATCTCAACCTACGGTGGCCTATCATATGTGGCCCAGGCAATGGGATTGGAAAATGTTGTAAAGATCCTGGAGAAAACATTGAGTGAGGAAAGGGATGCAGACAATCTACTCAGCCGTGTTGCAGTATTCCAGGTGAACAATGCTGCCATGAAAGAAAAAATGCAATAATCAATCGGAAAGACTAATTTTAAAATGCTGTGTGATACAGCATTTTTTTTTCATCAATCATGAGGAAAAACAAATCAAATAACCTTTCGTGGGTTAACCGGCTGCATGCCTTTCATAAACTATTGATCAGCCTTGTAATCGGAATGATTGTTTATTTTTTTGTCCGAAATGAGTACGACCGTATCATTGAGGTTATCATGGGCTGGGATACTTTTTGCCTGGTATTGCTGGGACTTATGTGGGCAAGCTATTTCACCATCAGCTCCCAACAGATCCGCGAACAAAGTAAAAAACAGGATGAAACTAGGATAGTGATCTTCCTGATCGTCTTGCTTTCCTCCATAGCAAGCCTTGCTGCGGTAGTTGATATTTTTATCAGCAGGTCGCCTTTCATTTTAATAGGAATCAGCGGAATGCTGTTGTCATGGTTCCTGGTGCATACGATCTTCGCATCAAGGTATGCTCACTTATATTATAGCAATGCAAAAGATGACCCGGGCATACATGCCGGCGGACTTAGCTTTCCGGAGGACAAAAAACCGGAATACCTTGATTTTGCTTATTTCTCTTTTGTGATCGGCATGACCTTCCAGGTATCAGATGTGGAGGTAAGCTCAAAAAGATTCAGGCGGCTGGTATTGATACACGGACTGGTATCTTTTTGCTTCAATACTTTCATTGTGGCACTTACCATCAATGTTATTGGAAGCATGATGCAAAAGTAAAAACTATTCTCCCTTTATAAGACTGCTGGTTAAAACTTCATTGCTCAATAAATTACCAAATAATTGCCAGCGTTTGTCCATAGGCGTATTATCACCTTCTGTTTCAATATAATACTTCACAAGGTCTTTACCGTAATTGTAATTGATAACGTAACTCCTGTACTTTTTAATAAAGCTGAGTGATTTTTTAGCCGTCTCTTCATTGTTCAGTCCATATTCTACAAGCCACCGCAAAGCTTCCGGCTCATCCATTGTATGGTCAAGTAAACCGCGGGCGACTTCATTTTTAACGTAATTCAATGCACCTTTTAATTCCAATGCTTCAAAATAATGATCCAACCCTGCAGTATCCAATTTGGCAAGGGGCAACAATAGTTCTTTTGCAAAACGGTTCTTTTCCTTTCCCGGAAATGCAAGCTCGATCCCGTAGTTAGCACTGCCTTCGGCGATAAGGGATTGAGGGCAAAATAGTGGATATAAGGAAATTTCGATCCAGCCCTTGTCACGGTACAGATTCTTTTCCAGCAGCATATTATAAACATGATGCCCAGGATAGCTTTCATGGGATGCAACATCTATTGCACGCTCAACAAAAATTTCCAGGTCAGTGTTTACCTGGATCAGGCTTGTAAAATTCCCTTTGTACCAATTATAGCCACTCCACGATTTATCGTGAACAAATTCTAAAGAAAATTTTTCATCTGGAGGAAGAGAATAATGTGCGAGTGTACGTTTACGTGACTCTGCAATCGCTGCTCTAAAAACAGTATCAAGCATATCTTTTGGAATGATGAACCGTTTTGCCATCAGTTGGAACCGTTCCGCAATGCTTCCTTTTCCCTTCAATGAAGTATCCAATTTTGAAACTATATCCTTAAAAAATGCTTCATTGTGTGTAGGTGCCGTCACCCCAAACAGTTCTTTTGTTTCCACGTCGAATGAGACTGTTTCACCCGAAAATATTTTAATACGGCGCGAAAAGGCAACCAGCTGCTCACTGATCCAAGTGGCCCGGATACTGTTGGTATCATTTACACCAGCGGATTTAAACTGTTTCAGTTCATCGATGAGTTTATTTACTGAAACCAAAAAACTATCTTTTGGAAATGAGGCTTGTTTAGTTGTTGTTGGTTTTAGAGAATCAGGACCATAATATGCATCAACAAAATCACTGTCATATTCGCCAATTGCTAAGCCAAGCCTGACATACTTTTCTGCCAGTTGATCGATATTCGCAGAAGTGGTTTTGCTTTCTTTTTTTTCGACACAGGAGAAAAGACAAACGGCCAGCGTTACAATTAAAAATTTATTCATTACAATTAGATTGGTTTCGAAAAATGAAGATAGTATAAAAAGGATTTTTTAATCAACCAGCCATCATTAAAAAAGTTATGGGCCGGGATGATACGTTTTTTCTGCGTTTTTCATTATATCCTCTTTATAAAATAATACCTCTTTAAATTTTCCCTGGCTATACATGGTTCCCTGGTCATTAAAGTGAGGCGATCCTTGGTGGCCACTTTCTCCCCCCGCCAGCAATGACTTGGCTTTTATTCTTTTCCCAAATTCCACAGCACATATAAAACTGTTGCCATGAACTCCATATCTTTTTTTCGTTCCTGTAAAATAACTGGCAGAATATCCCGGCAGCATTCCCCAGGTTGATGATACAAAAGGCACGGGAACACTTGGTGCGTCATCATCATATCGTTCTTCAATTTGTTCTGATATTCTTTGGAAGCGATTGATCTCTCCCCATGGTATCTGCCATTTACCATGATCTATCATCAATTTTTCTATAACGGCCTTCAACGGTGCCAACAACTGATCGGGAGATGCAGTTGCGGCAAACCTGTTAACAGGTTCTACCAATCCAACATTAGACCATTCATCTGCGTTTATTACAGGTAACAACAAGTAAGCCCATTCTATTGCAAGCGTGGTTGCAACAGAAACGGTAGAGCAATGAAGATCCCAATTTTTTAAGACGTCGATGGGTTCGGCAAGCCCGCTGTAAAGGCCGGTGTTTTTTGAATCCTTATAAGCTTTTACCAGGGCTGGTATAAGTTTTTCGAAAGCCATAATATATGTATCATAACCAACATCAATAAGTTTATCTATTGTGTACCTGTTTTGTTTTTGCAATGCACGCACTGCATTGATACCACGAAAATTCTCAGGATCAGGTGCCATATATAAAGGATAGTTATTTTTCGATGGGCTGTTTTTTCCGGCAACAGTAAATGCAGTTGAGTTACAATTTTGTAACCAGCCATTTTGAGGATTGTATAAATGAACTGTTTCATCCACGGTGTGAAGACCTTGCCATTCAGTTTCACTTGTGGATCCATCAACCGGTTTTGACCAATCATATTTTACATCACGCTTTGGCATAAAGTTACCATGCCAGTAGGCGATATTCCCGGCGGCATCTGCATAAACAGTATTGTTGCTCGTATTTGCAACCATTGCCATTACTTCTTTATACTCTTCAAAAGTTTTTACTTTCGTACGTTTCCAGCATTGGATCAATCCTTTTATATTCCGGTTATTTGATTTAAGGCTGATCCATTTTCCATTTATCTTCGCCATCACCGGTCCATGATGCGTGGAATAAATTGTAAATTCCTGCTTGTTGGTTCCATTCAGATCTTTATATCCTATCGAGATCTTTTTTTCTGTAACTGTTCTTTCTTCGTTGTTGTATTTATATATATAGCCAGTCTCTTTTTTGGTGATATCTTCTTCATACATGTCAGCAACATCGGCATTGCTCGATGTGTGCATCCAGCCACAAAATTCATTGAAGCCCTGGTAAATAAAGAACTGCCCCCAGGTTACCGCACCATAAGCATTTAATCCTTCTTCACTCACCATATGAACTTCCGGCCTGAAATAAAAAGTGACATGAGGATTTATATATAAGAGGGCGTTGCCGGTTTCTGAGATAGAAGGTGCAATGGCAAAACCATTTGATCCTGTTGAAACTGCATCTTCGTCTTGTAATGGCAAAGTAAACCCTACATCTTTAGCGGGATAAAAATTATGCAGATCGGCTGTGGTAATATCGGCTGTATTTATCGCGCCAATGCTTCCATCTGTCCATAGCATAGGAAACCAAGGTTGAAATCGTTTAAGCAAAGCAGGCTTTTCGCCAGGGTGGCTATATAAATAATAATTGATCCCATCAGCATATGCATTCAATAACTTTTTTAACCAGGAAGGGGCAGTGATATAATCAGCTTTGGCTTCCGTTGTATCGATGAGTATTTTAATAAGGAGGTCATTGTATATTTCACTCTTTCCATACACTTCAGATCTGCGGCCAAGCTTTTCAATATAATTCATTTCCACTCTTTTAAAATCGTCTTCACATTGTGCGTATAATAAACCAAATACTGCATCAGCATCTGATTTGCCATAGATGTGAGGTATGCCCCAATTATCCCTGGTAATTGTAACATTTTTTGATTGCTGCTGCCAGCTTTTAATTTCAACAGGAGTAAACGATTGTGCATATATATATGCAGGCAGGATGAATACTAAAAGGAAAAGATGCTTCATATAAATCGTTTGTTTGAAATTAGTACAAATGTTTTTAATTCTTTGGCGGTGCCAAAGTTAAGAGGACATATTTTTGTAGTCTTGCATTTCCAAAAAATGTGAGCACATCAGCACATCAGCACATCAATACATTCTTACTTACCTTTGCCGCAAAATTATAGGTTATGTGGCTTAACAGCATACTAGAAACAATTGGAAATACTCCACTGATCAAACTCAATAAAATTACCCGGGAACTGCCATGCACTGTTTTGGCAAAAGTTGAATATTTTAATCCTGGAAATTCTATCAAGGACAGGATGGCTTTGAAGATGCTGGAAGTAGCAGAGCAGGAAGGAAAGATCAAGCCTGGCGGTACCATTATTGAAGGTACTAGCGGCAATACAGGAATGGGCCTGGCATTGGCAGCGTGCGTAAAAGGTTACAAATGCATTTTTACTACCACAGATAAGCAATCGAAAGAAAAAGCTGATATATTAAAAGCAGTTGGGGCGGAAGTGATTGTGTGCCCGACAAACGTGGAACCGGAAGATCCTCGCTCCTATTATTCTGTCTCAAAAAGATTAGCAAATGAGGTTCCTAATTCATGGTATGTAAACCAATATGACAACCTTGCGAACAGGCTTGCTCATTATGAGCAGACCGGTCCGGAGATCTGGGAGCAGACCGAAGGGAAGGTTACACATCTCGTTGTTGCTACGGGGACAGGTGGCACCATCGTAGGCACCGGAAAGTATTTAAAGGAAAAGAATCCAGATATAAAGGTATGGGCTATTGACAGTTATGGTTCTTTATTGAAAAAATACTTTGAAACCGGCGAACTGGATCCAAAAGAAGTTTATCCATATATAAGTGAAGGCTTCGGTGAAGATTTTGTGCCTGAGAATTACGATATGACTGTAATCGATGCCTTTACAAAAGTAACAGATAAGGACGGCGCCATAATGGCCAGACGGATAGCAAAAGAAGAAGGAATGTTTTGCGGATATAGTGCCGGAAGTTGCTTGCAGGGATTATTACAATTCAAAAGCGAGCTGAAGAAAGATGACGTGGTAGTGTGCATCTTTCATGATCACGGAAGCAGGTATGTTGGAAAAGTCTATAATGACCAATGGATGATGGAACGTGGATTTTTGGAAGTGAAAACCTTTAAAGACCTAACCAGTGGACGAGGGAACCAGCGTACCATTACTATCAGGGAGGAGCAAACTGTTAGTGAGGCGATCGAAATGATGAAGCAATATGATATTGAAAATATTCCTGTTTTCAATGGTGAGCATAACATCGGCGCTATTTCTGAGAACGGCCTATTCAATAAGATCGTGAACAACCCTGATATAAAAGATAAACCTGTGAAGGAAGTAATGGAAAAACCATACCCGGAAGTAGCATTTGATACCTCAGTTGAGCGTTTAAGCAGCTACATCAATAAGGAAAATGGTGCTGTACTAGGCCGTGACGAAAGCGGCTTGTATCACATTGTTACGAAATATGACATTATTCAGAGCCTCTCCAAATAATCAGATTCGTTGTTCTACTTATAAATCAAACCTGCTACTGCGCTGCATTTAACAGGTGGTGCAATTTTTATTGACTGATACCATATAATTACGGTGGTAATTTTACGCGGGAAATAAACGTATTTCCGCAATACCTAAATGCAGGAACTACGATTCATGAAAGTAATAACGTCATGTTCAAAACAAAGCAATTCCGCTCTTGCACACCTTCATTGTTCGCCGCATCTTTGTGTCAGAAGTTGATTGATAAGGAATAATTATCAATCATGTCCAAAGATCCTGATAAAACCAATAATAGAGTTTCCAATATCCAAAAACTCGAAAGAAGAAAAACCGAATCCAGTATCAGTCAACTTCTATTTTAAACTTAAAACAGTCATACGCTTTAGATCTATAATATCCACCGAAAAACCGACAGATCCGGCTTATGAAAAACCAAAGAATATCCATTATCCTGCTTATGCTGTAAAAAGCGATGATAGCAACCGAAAGACCAAGAACCGATATCCAGCCTATGCCTTATAAAGCGATGATGGCGAAAAACCAAACCGACCGATCTAACCAACCGGCGGACCAATATCCTAAAAGCCATGCTATTATAGCACGAAATGGCGAAAAAGACCAGAGCACTGAAACCAGGATAAACTCATTTACTATAAGGTAACCCCCTTAGAAAAGTAAAACCAGTCCCTGAAAGACCAACGATGAAAAGTTGGTCAATTGATCAACTTCCACTCTGTTTTGCATTATGCGGAATCTGGTGGGAGTTTTTTTTTGATACGGGATACCGGATAACTTCATTCTCTCAGAATATAGATACCTGCCCTTGCTTACAGCTTATAGCTAAAAGCTAAAAGTTTGCAGCTTAAAGCTTTCTTCGTAAATCTACTAAGTAACTTACCCTTTATTATCATTCCGAACCTGTATTTACAACAAGGCGATAAAAGAGCAATAACGCTCTTGTATGGCGACTATTATCGCCGCATCTTT
>JBDSDG010000244.1:0-3924 GCA_039920685.1 Ferruginibacter sp. | reverse complement strand
CAAGCCGGTGGACAGTAACCAAAACCGGCGGATTTATACATTCCTTCAATGGTCCGCATTCACTTTTTGTAGATACCATCCGTTCAGTTCGCTCTCTCATTCTTAGCCATTCTTTAGGTCATATTCTGCAGGCAGAAGGTGATGTTAGAATAAGCTTATTGGAACGAGCCATACAACACATTAAGGCTACTGCAGATTACTCCATTTTTTATGGCGACGGTCGGGATTTGTATGATGTTTGGGGACGCACGGCACACGAGAGTGTCTTCAATGTAAAGGATGGAAATTTTCGTTGTTCAAATTCACAACAAGGGTATTCAGGTTTTACAACCTGGACAAGAGGCCTTGCCTGGGCAATGTGTGGATTTGCGGAGGAACTTGAGTGGTTTGACACCCTTGACGAAACAGATCTTGCTGCTCTCTCCGGAAAAGAAGCCATTTTATCATGCATACTTAAGGCAGCGAAGGCTACCTGCGACTTTTATATTGATAATTCTCCTTCAGATGGTGTGCCGTATTGGGACACTGGGGCTCCGGACCTTTATAAATTGGGGGACTATTTAAATAAACCTGCAAACCCATTTAATGATTTTGAACCTGTCGATAGTTCAGCCGCCGCGATAGGGGCTCAAGGGCTACTAAGGCTCGGTAAGTATCTGCAAAGCAAGAATGAAGAGGCAGCCGGTCATCGCTATTGGCAGGCTGGGCTTACAGTTTTGAACACAATTTTTGAGGAGCCATATCTCAGCACTGGTACAAATCACCAGGGCTTATTATTACATTCTATTTATCACCGCCCCAATGGATGGGATCGTATACCAGAAGGCAGCAGAATCCCAAATGGTGAATCAAGCATGTGGGGAGATTACCATGCCCGTGAAGTGGCTCTCTATCTTCAGCGAATAACTAATGACGAACATTACTATACATTTTTCAACATTTAATGAATAAAGAAGAACATACAGATCTGTCCCGTTTGTGCATTCACACCATCACCACAAAACCGTGGCAAATAGAAGAGGCGGCAAAAAATTTTTCTCAAGCCGGTGTTAAAGGGATCACTGTTTGGCGGGATGCACTTGAAGGAAGAGATATTAAAAGGACAGGAGCTCTATTGCGTGAACATGATTTGGCCATCGTGTCGTTATGCAGAGGTGGATTCTTTCCTAACGAGGATGTTGAGAAAAGAAAGTCGGCTATTGATGATAACCGAAGGGCAGTTGAAGAAGCAGCTGAATTGGGAACTTCAATGCTTGTGCTCGTTTGCGGCGCTGATGCATGTCAATCTTTAGAAGACTCAAGAAAGCAAATTCGTGACGGTATAGCAGCAATAATTCCCGAGGCATCAGCAGCGGGGGTTAAGGTAACAATAGAGCCACTTCATCCGATGTATGCGGATACACGCTCAGCCATTAACACCCTTGCACAGGCAAACGATATGGCTGAAGAGCTAAATTCGCCCTGGGTTGGTGTTGCCGTAGATGTATACCATCTTTGGTGGGATCCTGCTTTGCAAAAAGAAATAGAACGTTGCGGAAAAAATGGGAACCTCGCAGCATTTCATATTTGCGACTGGAAAGTGCCTACAGCAGACATCTTGCTGGACAGAGGGTTAATGGGTGAAGGATGCATTCCCGTAAGGAAGATCAGGTCTTGGGTAGAAGCTGCCGGATTCACAGGATTCAATGAGGTGGAAATTTTTTCCAACTCATACTGGAAAGGAGATCAGTCAAAGTTTCTTACTAAAATTATACAAGCTTATCAGGAGAATTCTTAGAACTAAATAAAATAAAAGCCAGAAATGAAAGAGCATAAAGTAGGCATAATAATGAATGGCGTTACCGGGCGCATGGGTACAAACCAGCATCTGCTTCGTTCAATTGTAGAAATCATAAAGCAGGGCGGATTAAAAATTGGCACCGGTGAAACTATTATACCTGACCCCGTATTGGTTGGCCGTGATGAAAATAAATTGCAGAAGTTATGCTCCATTTCTGGCGTAAAAAAAATGAGCACTGATCTTGATAAGGTTCTTGCTGATTCGCATAATATAATCTACTTCGATTCACAAACAACAGGCAGGCGGGCAGAAGCAGTGCATAAAGCAGTAAAGGCAGGGAAGCATATTTATTGCGAGAAACCAATTGCCGTTGATACAAAGGAGGCGATCGAATTGTATGAGCTCTGTAAAAGCAGCGGCGTAAAAAATGGCGTAGTACAGGATAAGCTTTGGCTGCCCGGTATTGTAAAAATAAAGCGGCTCATACAGCAAGGCTTTTTTGGTAAAATACTTTCTGTTCGGGGAGAATTTGGTTATTGGGTGTTTGAAGGTGATTCCATTCCTGCACAAAGGCCGTCGTGGAATTACAGGAAAGAAGATGATGGCGGAATTATCGTTGATATGCTTTGCCATTGGCGATATGTGCTGGACGATGTATTTGGAAAAGTGAAGTCGGTTTCCTGCCTTGGTGCAACGCATATTCCTGAAAGGATTGATGAGAAAGGGGAGTCCTATAAGTGCAGCGCAGATGATGCAGCATATGCAACGTTTGAACTGGAAAATGGAATTATTGCACACTTTAATTCATCGTGGACAGTAAGGGTGAGGCGTGATGATCTGTTAACGCTGCAGGTTGATGGCACAAAGGGATCGGCGGTTGCAGGTTTACGTGAATGCTATATTCAGCACTATGGCAATACGCCGAAACCAATCTGGAATCCTGACATTCCTCAACCAATAAACTTCTTTGAGGGCTGGTCAAAAGTGCCTGAACAGGAAAATTATGATAATGCTTTTAAAGTGCAGTGGGAATTGTTTTTGAAACATGTTGTAAAAGATGAGCCATTTCCCTGGAATCTTCTTGAAGGTGTGAAAGGTGTGCAGCTTGCAGAAAAAGGACTGGAGAGCTGGGCGAAGAGATGTTGGGTAGAAGTTCCTGAATTATAAATCTTATAAAATGAAACAGGTTGCATTGGTTACAGGAGGAAGCCGGGGCATCGGGTACGGTATTGTAAAACGTCTGGCCATGCAGGGCTTTAATATTGCTATCAATGGAGTGCGTGAGGAGGACGCCGTAAGTGATGTTATCGAAAGTATCCGTGCATTAGGAAGCGAAGTGATTTACTGCCAGGGCAACATCTCTTTACCAGCCGACAGAAAAAAAATAATGCAGTCAGTAAAGGATCATTACAATAGAATGAACATTTTGGTAAACAATGCAGGCATAGCGCCAAAGGAAAGGCGTGATATACTTAACGCAACGGAAGAGAGCTTTGATGAAGTGATTTCTACCAATCTTAAAGGAAATTATTTTTTAACACAGGCTGCTGCTAACTGGATGATTGAACAAAAAGAAAGTGATAGTCATTTTAAAGGTTGCATTATAAATATATCATCAATCTCGGCCACTGTTGCATCTGTAAATCGAGGTGAGTATTGTATTTCAAAAGCCGGCATCAGTATGGCCACACAGCTTTTTGCGGTACGGTTAGGCGAATTTGATATTCCTGTTTATGAAGTTCGCCCCGGAGTAATCAGTACAGATATGACAGCAACGGTGAAAGAAAAATATGATAGGTTAATTCAGGAAGGATTGATCGTTCAAAAGAGATGGGGTGAACCAGATGATGTTGGAAAAATAGTTAGCGCATTAGCGATGGATAATTTCGCTTATTCAACAGGCCAGGTTTTTATGGTTGATGGCGGACTTACGATCCCACGCTTATAGCTTCGGGATGAAGGTTAGAAAAGATTTATAGTTTGATCAAGTGTCAAGAAAAAAAACGTTTGTTAGCTTTTGAGCAAACTTTTACTGATGTGCCATATGAAGAACCAAAGGGTCGGAAGAACCCCAGGGAGCCAATTTTAAAAGCGTCTCACTCTTCTTGGTAAAACGCCATGCACGGGTTAAGAAAACAAATTCA
>JBDSDG010000243.1:0-5233 GCA_039920685.1 Ferruginibacter sp. | reverse complement strand
TGTCGTTTTATTTACTGCTTTAAGCATGGTATAGTTTAGCGTAACAATGTCTGCGTTCATAGAACTCATATCCATCCCCGGCATACCCTGGTTATTGTTCTTAATGGTATCCTTTTTCATACCTGTTTCTTCCGCAGGCTTTTCTTCACCAGTGATCTCAGGATACATTACTGTGTTCATATCCATAACCTGGTTTGTCATCTGCATCCCTTCCATTTCAACCATATTGCCGTTCGTATCCATCATCTCATTCATCATCTTCATGCCGGCAAAATATTTCAGCCTTGGCAATTTTTTCGCAGCCACTTTTTCTCCAATGCCTAACCAAAGGGACGCATATTTTGAGCGGTCTTCCGGAGTAAATAAAAATTCGTAGCTTTTATTTTCGGGTATGGTTACTATTAAATCAAATGTTTCTGAAACGGCGATCAGAAACCTGTCAACTTCTACCGGTTCAACATCATTCCCATCAGTAGCCACAATGGTGATCTTACCACCTGCATAGGATAACCAGAAATTATCAGTAGCACCACCATTTGCCACCCTCAATCTTACCTTATCGCCGGCTATAAATTGCTTCTGTTCATTTTGATTTTTACCGTTCACTAAAAAATTATCGTAGTACACATCACTTACATCCATTGCATTCATGCGCTTCCATTCATTAGTAAGTTTTGTTTTAAGGTGTCCGCTATTAATAGCTTCGCTATAGCTCTGTGTACTTTTCTTTTGTATCCCAAACCAATCGGTTGCACTGCGCAAGCTACGGTGCACTTCTTCTGGTTTCATATTTGTCCATTCACTGATAACAACAGGAATGGTAGGTATGGACCACTCCTTTCTTTTATTCATTATAAAAGATCCGTACATCCCTATTTGTTCCTGGAGTTTACTGTGGCTATGATACCAATGCGTCCCGTGCTGCTTAATTGGAAATTTATATATAAAGGTTGAGTGCTTTTTTATTGGCCTTTGTGTTAAGTATGGAACGCCATCCATATTATTAGGAACAAACAATCCATGCCAATGCAATGCAGTTTCCTCATTTAATTCATTATGCACCCATATTTCAGCAGTATCACCTTCTGTAAATGTTAAGGTTGGCATTGGGATCTGACCATTGGCAGCGATGGCTCTTTTACGTTTATTACCGTAAGTAACAATGGTATCCTTAATATATAGATCATACCTGACGATGTGAGGCCGTTCAGCGCTTTCAATATACTTATAACCCATCAGCGTATCAATAGCATTGATTGCCATGCTCATATGGGCCATATTTTCAGTCTCATTGCCATTCGATGGCATGTCCATTTTTTCTACTTCTACAGTTGTAGTTTTTGGCTGCTCCTTTACCAGCTTCATTCCGCACTTAGGACAGTTACCTGGTTGCGCAGAATGTATCTCCGGATGCATGGGGCAGGTATAAGACGCAGGCTGGGATCCTCCGGCCGATGGTGTCTTTTGCATATCCATGCCCTTGTGATTGCTGCTATCTGTAGACTTAAGTACAGACGCCTTTTCCTTTTTTGGAAGAACTGCAGACTTCTTTTTTACCAGTGCCATGCCGCATTTAGGACAATTACCAGCCTTAGTTGCATGAATTTCCGGGTGCATGGGACAGGTGTATGTAATTTGCGTGGACGGCTTGCTCATGCCACTCATGCTGCTCATATCATGCTGTGCGTGAGTGAAAGTCGTTATACATATAAAAGAAACTATTCCAAATATTTTTTTCATTTAGCTAAATTTTAAAAAGCCGAAGCATGATAATAGTAATAATAACTAATTTCTCACCTTCAACATCCCGGCATTTATTGCCACTACTATTGTACTAACGGTCATGAGTACTGCTCCTGCTGCGGGGCTTAACAGTATTCCCTTGCTATATAAAACTCCTGCTGCAAGCGGCAATGCAACAAGGTTGTAGCCTGTGGCCCATATTAGATTTTGAATCATTTTCCGGTAAGTGGCTTTTCCAAAAAGAATTAATCTTACAATGTCTTTTGGATTGCTATTGACCAGAATGATCCCGGCTGTTTCTGCAGCAATATCCGAGCCCGATCCAACCGCAATTCCTATATCTGCCTGTGCCAATGCCGGGGCATCATTTACGCCATCTCCTGTCATGGCAACAAACTCACCTTTGCTTTGCAGTTCTTTTATCTTTTCTAACTTTTGATGAGGCAATACTTCGGCTATCACACTATCCATCCCCAACATATTACTTACACTCGCTGCCACTTTACTGTTATCACCAGTTAATAAAATTGATTTAATATTATTTTGTTTCAACGTTTGAATGGCTTCAGCTGATTCCGGACGGATTTGGTCTGACAACGCAATATAACCTGCTAGCAAATTATTGATGATTACAAACACAACGGTCTCTGTATCATTAGAGGTAAAATTACCAGGAGGCGAAATATGGTTTTCTTTTAAATAACCAGGGCTTACAACTAACACTTTTTTCCCTTCCACTGTTGCCTCAACTCCTTTGCCAGTAATGGCATTGAAGTTTTCTGTTGAAGGAATTAAAATTGATAAGTCTTTTACTTTTTGCAGGATGCCTGTTGCTATGGGATGTTCAGACTTTTGTTCTAAGGCCGATGCTAAACGCAACAATTCATTTTCGGAAATATCTTTTTGTAAGGATATAATTTTTGACACTTCAAATTTTCCAACAGTGAGTGTTCCTGTTTTATCAAACACAACTGTTGTTATCTTTCTTGAATTTTCAAATGCTGTTCGGTTCTTAATTAATAGGCCATGCTTTGCAGATAAGGCGGTTGATTTTGCAACAACTAATGGAACTGCCAAACCTAAAGCGTGTGGACAACAAATTACTATAACTGTCACCATGCGTTCCATTGCAAAAGCTACTGTTTGCCCTGTGAGATACCAATATAAAAATGTAGCGATTCCAGCAACAAGAGCAATTACAGTAAGCCATTTGGCGGCTGTGTCTGCCAGGAGTTGAGTTTTTGATTTTGATTTTTGTGCATCATCAACCAATTTGATTACCTGTGATAAATAAGAATCTTTCGCTGCATGTGATACGGTAACCTTTATTGAGCCGTTGCCGTTTATTCCACCAGCAATTACTTTATCACCTCTTGTTTTTTGTACAGGTTTGCTCTCGCCTGTAAGCATACTCTCATTTAGATAACTTTCACCATCAAGTATGATTCCATCTGCAGCAACTTTTTCACCAGGCTTTACTAAAATAGTATCGCCTTCTTTTAGCGTTTTTGTTTCTACATCATGAATTATATCACCCTTCACAATATGTGCATCCGAAGGCATTAGTTGTACCAGTAATTCTAATTCTTTTGATGCTCCAGCTACGGATCTCATTTCAATCCAGTGACCTAATAACATAATAAGAATGAGTGTTGTTAATTCCCAAAAGAAATCCATGCCCTGCAAACCAAACACAGTTGCAACACTATATAGGTATGCAACAGCAATGGCAAAGCCAATCAAAAACATCATGCCCGGATTTTTAGCCTTGGTTTCGATAACCAGACCCGTGAGGAATGGCCAGCCCCCGTATAAAAAAACCACAGTTGATAGAATGAAAAGTATATATTGGGAACCTGTGAACTGCCAGTTTACTTTAAGCCAATACTGAATCATTTGAGAAAGCAGCAAGATTGGGATCGTTAAGATCAGCACTACATAAAACCTTTTTTTAAAATCGTCGATCATGGAAGCATGCTTCTTATGGCCTACTGGTGCAGTATCCATCTTTAATGGCACTAACACCATTCCGCACTTTGGGCAATTGCCAGGCTCATCACGGATTATCTCCGGATGCATTGAGCATGTATATTGTTGTTTTTGATATTCCATAATTATCTGAATGATGAGTTGTGATTAATCAAAAATCTTTCATTCACTTAATGATTTAAAATACTGGATGTCGCAACGCCAAAGTGTTTAATTCCTATCCTGTTCTTATGCGTATGATTTAATAACTATGCTTTCTGTTTCTAAGCATACTGCACTACTGGCTATCTTTTTTAGCAGCTAACCAATCAAGCAATGTTTTTTTATCCTCGCTTGATAACCTGGCATTTTGATGCATTATTGTATAGGAAGCCAACGGCATTGTTCCATCGTTAATACTATTAATTACAGCCTGTAATTTATTTCGTCTCCTTAGTGCTGAATAATTTCCAAACTCATCAAAATTCAATTCGGCTTTTCCTCTTTTGATATGTGATGACATCCACCATGCTCCCGGCTGAATATTAGAATACCAGGGATAGCTGGTATTGTTACTGTGACAATCATAACAGGAAGCCTTTAGCATAGATGAAACATTGCCAGGCACTTGATAGATTTTTTCAAAATTTACAGCCGATACCGGCCGGCTATTGTTACGGGAAGGCTGTATAAACTGTATCAAAATGAGAATAACAAATACCAAGACCACTATTTTTTTGAACCACGTCATTAATTTATTTTAATTCTTCTTTCACTGATCCGCATGTTGGCATTGATCTCCCCAGGTAAGGGTTATGTATTTCCTTACTTTCGCTTAACCAGCTGGCGCCTTTTCCATTATTATACATGGGGCAATGGTCATAATAAACGATATAGCCTGCACCAAAGGTTTTTACAAGTTGATAAATGTCCTTGCTCAACATATCAAAGTGTTCCCGCTGGTGTTTGATGTTTCCTTTATTTACGCTGATGTGCTCCGCATGTTCTTTTGCATCACCTTCCAGATCGTCATATAATTTTGACTGTTCTGCATGTAAGCCTGCCTTATTAAATCCTGCAAACGCTTTCACCATCACCTCCCCCGCGGTTGCTGCATCTTTATCGTTATCTTTTGCAAATGCGTTTTTCATCTGCATGTAGGAACTCAATATCTGGTTTAAAGAAATATCCGCCTTTGAAGCAGGATTACTGTTTTCGGTTGATTGATTGGCGGTGCTATCAGCTGATCGCAATTGCGTTACATCAGTTTTCTTCTCTTCCTTTTTGTCAGTTCCTGAATTATTGCAGGCACCAAGACTAACTATAGTTATGGAAGCCGCATAAAATAATTTTTTCATTAAATTTTGTTTAAGGTTATACACAATTAAATCGCTGAGGTCTACTTGATATGCAGCTTAAGAAATTTAAGTACAGAGCAATTATTTTAAAGTATTTGTTATTTTTCCACAAGTGAGCATGGAGTTTCCATAATATGGATTTCTGATCTCGGCCTCCGGGCTTA
>JBDSDG010000242.1:0-3492 GCA_039920685.1 Ferruginibacter sp. | reverse complement strand
ATATTTTTTTATGATGAACAACACATCATCCGTAATATCTTTAGGATGGGAAGTGGAGAAACGAACCCGTAAAAGCGGAGAGATATTAGCGACCATTTCCAGCAGTCCCGCAAACGTGACTATACCTGCAGCATTGCCGGGATCATTTGATACGAAGTGATACGAATCCACATTTTGTCCTAACAGGGTTACTTCGCGAAAACCCTCGTTGAAAAGTTCCTCACATTCTCTTACAATACTGATTGCATTCCTGCTACGCTCACGTCCGCGAGTGAACGGCACCACACAAAACGAACACATATTATTACACCCACGCATGATGCTGACAAATGCATTCACGCCGTTGCTGTTTAAGCGTACAGGAGCGATATCCGCATAGGTCTCATCCCTGCTCAATAAAACATTTACGCCTTTCTGACCGGTATTTGCTTCCCCGATCAATGATGGCAGGCTGCGGTAAGCATCAGGGCCTATAACGATATCGATCAATTTCTCCTCTTCTAAAAATGTAGATTTCAATCGCTCAGCCATACAGCCTAGAACTCCAACAATAAGGGATGGATTTGATTTTTTTATTTTCCGAAATTCTGTCAAGCGTTTCCGTACTGTCAACTCAGCCTTTTCTCTTATAGAGCAGGTATTGATGAAAATGAGGTCTGCTATCGACTCATTATTCGTTGCTGTATAACCTTCGCCTTGTAAGATTGATGCAACTACCTCACTATCGGCAAAATTCATCGCACATCCATAACTTTCAATGTAAAAGCGCTTGCCGCTATGGTGAAGCATTTCAACCACTGGTTCAAATGCCTCTCCCTGGCGTAATTCATCATGGGCTTTATCTATGGTCAACTCGTTCATGCCTAAAAAATCGAGCAACAAAGATAAATCAAATAAGACTATTGTGACAGTATGACAGTAAACATTTTGGTCCCAGCAAAATAGGTGATGTTAGAATATTTTCACAAGACTAATATGAACATTGGTAAATTCCTCAGATACTGCATAGGAAACAAGGCCAGTAAGCCTATTGTATGGAGATAACATGATACCTCCTCCATAAGCATAATGGATCTTGTTAGAGTTTTCATTCTTTATCCAAACGCGACCCACATCATATAAGCCAAAGAACCCGATCTTTCCATTGTAAATATAGGATCGAACGTTGCTGATCCATCGCAATTCGTTCTGGTTGTATACAGTAGATTCGCCAGAGAACCTGTCTCTTCGGTGCCCACGTACCGTATGGGAACTGGCGATCTTGTTATATTGATAAAACTCAGGTGTGCCGGCAAGGGTTGCACCACCACCTCTAACCATAATTCCAAGGTTTTTTGTAAATGGGACATATACATTAACTTCTGTTCCAAATCTTGCGAAGCTTTTACTTTGATCCTGCAAGTTATGAGTGTAATTAGCATCCAGCCCGAAGCTGACACCTCTGGTTGGTAAGATCGAATCATTCAGCTTCTGAAATACATAGCCAATATTTGCACCAACAAAATGGTTGTTTTTATATCCACCTGTAAGAGCATTATAGGGGCTTTTTGCAACATATCGGTCTGTATCATTTATGATATCTACGCCCTGGTAAAACCCATTGAGATAAACACGTTGGTGACTTCCAAACAATCTTTGAACACCTACATTACCAATATAAGTGCGGGTTCTCATCCTGTTGAAGTTTGCCAATGTATCAATGAATTTAGATTCGTTTCCAAGGCCATAGAAGTTTGTCCACCTGATAAAATCATAGTTTGCATAAAAGACCCCATCCCATTTACCAATCAGTTTTGTGAAGACGCTTTTATAAGTAAGGCTGAAGGCTTTCTGCGAGATCGAATACTTTACATCAAATGATTGTTTAAAGCCATAGGGTTCTTTGCGCCATTTGTTCCTGGTAACGTTATAGGTTAGCCCCACAAAGAGCTTGTCATCGTTGTTGTAAAAAACAATAGGAATAAATCCCTTTTTATCAAATTTGTATGTGGCATATTTAAATTCATGTATCGCGGGATCTCTTGATAAATGCAGAGAGGTTTCTTTTGTCGTTGTAAATTCATTTGATGCATCATCATAAATTTCAGTCTTATGTCCGCTTCCTTTTACATGCGAAAGGTCAGTGTACTTATCTTTGTCCTTTCCACCAATGAGGCGTACACTCATCCCATCATTTGTTTTCCCGCTCACTTCATATTCATCATTTCCGCCAATTCCATAGAGCCTTACTTCAAAAGTTTCTTTTTTATAAAATGTACGTGAGTAAAATGGCTTTTCTTGTCTGCCCTTGTCAGTTATTTTAAAAATATTCACCTGGGTCTCATTATCATTCAGTCTTTTTACTTCAAAGAATTCTCTTTCTTCACTACCGGTAATGTCAACACTTCGCGCCAATACTTTATAATATTTCTCAGCAAATTCCATTAGATGATTCCTGCGTGATTTTAATTTCGCTGCGATCTCTGGTCCGGAAATGCTATACACTTCAGCAGGTAGTTGCTTCATTGCATCATCAATGACCTGGTCTGTGAGTGACCGTTGCATATCAGCGGCGGTAGCCTCCCATTGTTCAAGGCTCACTTCATTTAAGAAATGCCTGTCAAGGTTTCGTGCGGGGTAATTAAATTTATTAACGTGTTTAATATCATCACTGAACGACTGAAGGTGTGGTGCAGCAAAGCGTTTCACTCCTTTTAAAAGCCTCCCCTCAAACTTTGTATAAGCCTGGTCACGATCACGGGGAATTGGTTTATAAATGGTTTGTTTCCCATCTTTGAATTCAGCCCACCTCCATTGATCTTCATGCCTTCCCCAATCCCCAATGAACATATCAAATAATCTTGCGCGGGCAAATTCAACCTGGTCAACTTTGTCATCGTTGTCCTTTAATAATTTTTTTATGGTGTTGTCGGTATTCTTAATGTTCGAAGGGTTGCCAAAATTTGGTGCTGTCTCCCAGTTTTCATCCGGCCGTTGTTCAAAAAGATAAAGATTATCACCGATCTCATCATTGAACTGACCCAGAGCTTTTTGTTTTGGGATATAATATATAACCGGATTGGTATGATATATCTTGGCAGCCTTGGCCAAAGGCGGTATCGTTACGGCTGAATAAGGATGGCCAATAGAAACTTCATCGTTTGCCAGTTTTTCAATAAAAGATCCTTTAACGATTGGGGGAAGTGCCGGTGAAAATGCTTTATCGATGCTTCTTAAAACGTATTCCCTGTTATTCTTATCACGAAGCCTTACAGATTTTGTTTGCCTGCTGCCACCGATCTCATACGGTGTAAGTCCACCGGCCAGCGTATCAAGCATTACAACTTTTACAGTTACCGGAGTCGTCCATTCTTTTCGGTAATTTTTCCCCCACAAAGACTGGTAATACTTGCTTTTTTGATATTTATTACCAGCCACTACTGTTTTTGTTTCCTGCGCCGATGAACTAAACGACAACAAGAGAATTGAAAAAACAAATAAGGTGGAACAATG
>JBDSDG010000241.1:0-4799 GCA_039920685.1 Ferruginibacter sp. | reverse complement strand
GATGAACAACCATTGGTTCCGTTTCGGGGCCAGCAGCCTGGCAAATGATATATTGATGCAGTTGATGAAGCAGAAGACAGGGGCGTACCAGTCGGCTGATTATTTTTCGATTGACTAAATAAGGTTCTGTTCAATAAGTTCCAGATGTTACGGTTCACGTTAACGCTAAACCTAATGTCCCACAATTTTAAGATTCGAAGAAGTGATTTTATGGAAAGAAGCACGCGAACTGAACAGAATACTTGGAAAAAATGATCGATGAAAAAAATTTGAATATAATTATCGATTAATAAACCAGATAGAAGGCTCGGCAGGTTCAATTATGGATAATATTGCGGAAGGATTTGAGAGAGGTGGGAATAGAGAATTTATACGTTTTTTATACATTGCTAAGGCCTCTTTCGGCAAACTTAGATCTCAATTTTTTCGAGCGTTAGATAGAAATTATATAACTGCAAATGAATTTGAATTATTAAGTGTTCATTCAATGAAAATTAGTAGTTTGACTCAAAAATTAATAAATTACCTGGAGAATTCACAGCTAAAGGGAAACAAGTATAAGACTCGGGAAAAACAAACTTCTTGAACTTCTGGAACTTATGAAACCTTTTGAACCTCTTGAACATTAAATCTAAAAAATGGCAAAAACAACCAACACCATAAAACTAAAATTCGATTCTGCACGCAATCTTGCACCTGCCCCGGAAAGTAAAAGCGGCGCTAAAATAAATCCACGCTATGATCTTTTCATAAACGGGAAATTTGAAAAGCCGTTAAGCAAGAAATATTTTGATACGATCAATCCTGCAACAGAAGAAAAGCTTTCCGAGATCGCTGAAGCAAATACTGCAGATGTTGACAGGGCCGTGAAGGCAGCAAGATCAGCATATGAAAATACATGGAGCAAAATGCCCGCAAAAGAAAGAGCGAAATATATTTACCGTATTGCACGCATGATCCAGGAAAGAGCAAGAGAATTCGCGATTGTAGAAACATTAGATGGAGGCAAACCGATTCGGGAGAGCCGGGATTTCGACGTACCAACTGCTGCCAATCATTTTTTTTATTATGCAGGATGGGCCGATAAATTAGAGTATGCATTTCCAAACAGGCATACCCAACCGTTAGGTGTTGCCGGCCAGATCATCCCATGGAATTTTCCATTGTTGATGGCCGCATGGAAGATCGCACCAGCTTTGGCAACAGGAAATACCGTGGTCTTAAAACCTGCAGAAACAACATCGCTGACTGCAATAAAACTTGCCGAGATCATTGAAGAAGCTGATCTTCCGCCAGGTGTGGTAAATATCATTACCGGAGCGGGAGCAACGGGAGCTGCATTGGTAAATCACCCGGATATCAATAAGATAGCATTCACTGGTTCTACTGATGTTGGAAAGATCATTCAAAGAGCGATTGCGGGAACAAATAAAAAAGCAACACTTGAACTGGGTGGGAAAGCTGCAAACATTATTTTCGATGATGCTCCTTTAGACCAGGCTGTGGAAGGTGTTATTAATGGCATATTCTTTAACCAGGGGCATGTGTGCTGCGCAGGTTCAAGACTATATGTACAAGAATCCGTTTTTAAACTGGTATTGCAAAAGTTAAAGGACAGGATGGCAACAATGATCCTTGGTGATCCAATGGATAAGAATACTGATATCGGTGCAATAAATTCAAGGCAACAATTGGATGTGATCAATAAATATTTAAAGATCGGCCAGCAGGAAGGGGCAGAAATGTATCAAAGCAATTGTGATCTTCCGAAGAAAGGCTTTTATTGCAGGCCGACGATCTTTACCAATGTTGCTCAATCAAACCGGATCGCACAGGAAGAAATATTCGGGCCGGTATTAAGCATTCAGACCTTCCGTACAGATGATGAAGTAATTGAAAAAGCAAATAATTCTCCTTATGGATTATCTGCAGGGGTATGGACTGACAAAGGATCGAAGATATTTAACATGACAACCAAATTACGGGCAGGTGTTGTATGGGCAAATACCTTTAATAAGTTTGATCCTACTTCACCTTTTGGTGGATATAAAGAGAGTGGATATGGACGGGAAGGCGGATTGCATGGGTTAGGAGCATATGTAAAGTTGGTCTAATAACGTTTAAGTCGTTTAATGACCGTTTAAAGGTGGGAATAATAACATGAACATTAGGGTCAAAAACTTTGCGGTTCTAAATCGATTGGTAGATATTAACTGATTAATCAGTTTGTATGGCCACTTTAAAAAGATTTGAAGATTTAGATGTTTGGAAATTAAGCAGAGAGCTATTTGCGAAAGTTGGAAAATTAATTGATGCGGGAATGTTTAAAAATAATTTTCGATTGATTGCACAACTTGAAGCATCTTCCGGATCTATAATGGACAATATAGCTGAAGGTTTTGAAAGGGGAACACGAGCAGAATTCATTCAGTTTCTGGGCTATTCAAAAGGATTATGTGGAGAAGTAAGATCGCAATTATAGGCTAATAGATAGAAAATATATTAGCACTGATGAATTCAATGAACTGTATTCAATTGTTGTAAGAATAAGCAGTATGATACAAAAATTCATAAGCTATTTACAAAAAACGAAAATAAAGGGTGAAAGAAAAAAAGCTTAAGGCCACAAAACGACTTAAAAGATATTAAACGGATATTAAACGACTTAAACGTTCAGTCATGTCAAAATCAATTATAAAAACTCAACCCCATTCTTTAAACGGAAATGGCATTGGAACGCATATTCCTGAAAATCGCCTGGAGGTGTTAAAAACATACAAGCTCTACATCGGCGGACAATTCCCTCGCACGGAATCCGGCCGGTTTTACATTGCAACTAACGGCAAGGGAGAGAAGCTTGCGAACATTTGTCTTGGTTCAAGGAAAGATTTTCGCGACGCCATGGTTTCTGCAAGATCTGCATTTGGCGGATGGGCCGGTAAAGCTGCTTTTAACCGCGGGCAGATCCTATATCGCGTTGCAGAAATGCTTGAAGGAAGAAAAGCACAGTTCATTGAAGAGTTGATGAAACAGGATTCATCCAGGCAGCAGGCAGAAACAGAAGTAAATCTTGCAATTGACCGCCTTATCTATTATAGTGGATGGTGCGATAAATTTCAGCAGCTATTCAGTTCCGTTAACCCGGTTGCTTCTTCTCATTTTAATTTTTCGGTCCCTGAACCGATGGGAGTAGTGGTCGCTATTGCTCCGCAAAATGATTCGCTGTTGGGATTGGTTTCAATTATCGCTCCGATCATTGCAGGTGGCAATTCCTGTATCATACTCGCTTCCTATTCTAAGCCATTGTGTGCTGTAACTTTTGCTGAAGTTCTCAATAGTTCTGATCTGCCCGGAGGAGTTGTAAATATTATAACGGGAAAATCTGCTGAGCTTTTACCATTTTTTGCAGATCACATGGATGTAAATGGCCTGGTTTATTGTGAGAATGATGAAGCATCTCAAAAGATGATCAAGGAAAAATCTGCGTCTAATGTTAAGCGTGTGATGGTATATGATAAGGTAAAGTGGCCTGGAGACGAAGGCCAGTCACCCTATTTTATTATGGACCTGCAGGAGATAAAAACAACCTGGCACCCGGTGGAGAATATTGGCGGGGCGAAGGCGGGATATTAATACTAGTTCCAAAAGCTCAAGGAGTTCAAAGTTTAAGAAGTCCAAAGCTAGAAGCGGAAGGTTTTGGTAGTACTTCAACCTATTGAACCTCTCTAACGTCCGGAACCTATGAAACCTCTGGAACGTATTGAACCTCTCAAATCTTTAAAAGCTCTAAATGAAACTACAGATCTTAATTATTCTATTGATCGTTACCGTCAACAGTGCAAGCGCTCAAAAGGTCGGTATCAACAATCCTAATCCCCAGTACGAACTGGATGTCACAGGAAATTCAGCTTCAAACAACCAGGTTTCAATAATTCCGCTCTGGCAGGGCGGTTCAGAATATGTAATGGCAAATACTGCCGGACAAGATCTTAGTAACTGTCAAACAGCGATCGACCCTACACTTTATTCAACCGATGGGAACATCGAAATAAAACTTGTTGTTAGAATAACATCTTCAACTGCAACCGTAATTAATTTTCAGTTGCGTGCACACAATGGATTAACTGAATCATTTCCCATCGTGTTTTCTGATGCATGGTCATATACAAATCCTCAATCCGGCATTATTGCAATCAGTCCCTGGAAAAGCTGGTCTGCAGGAACAACTCCGCTTCAGCTACACCTATTCGGTTGGGTCGACGCAGGCTCTGCTAATTTCGTGAGTGCCTATATCGTGATAAGGCCAAAGCGCACTTAAAACATTTACACCCTCATTCGACTTTTTAATATCAGTCATTAATGGATAAGCAGAATGCTGCGCTAAGTTTTAATGATTCATTTATGTCGAAATGATTAATTTTATCATATAAACCTTAAATAATATAAATATGAAACGTTCCGGGATTTTAATTTTACTTGCTATTGTTGTGATATTGGGTTTTTGGGGCTGCAATTCGTATAATGGATTGGCGAGCGCAAACCAGGATGTAAAAAAAGTGTGGGGTAATGTTGAAACCAATTATCAGCGACGAACAGATCTGTACAACAGTGTAATCAAAACGATTGAAGGGTCAGCAAATTTCGAAAAATCTACTTTGCGTGAGGTACTGGAGGCAAGGTCACGGGCTACGTCGGTTAATGTCGATATCAACGATCCGGCTTCGTTGGAAGCTTATCAAAAAGCACAGGCAAATCTGCAAGGTTCATTTAGTAGGCTTTTGGCGGTTGTTGAAAATTAT
>JBDSDG010000240.1:0-4439 GCA_039920685.1 Ferruginibacter sp. | reverse complement strand
AGCTTGGCATAAATAATGACCTTTGCCAATGGCTTATCATAACGGTACCGGGTAACCCCATATTTCTGCGTGCTGCCCAAAAAACATTGCAGAACATAAAAGACAAAAGTAATGAAGCAACATATTTTGGATTTGAGCTGCAGGATGGGAAATTATCAACCCGTAGAAATATTGATCCGATAAAAGTTAACCACCGGGTTTTAGGATTATCTGGCCCCCCCGTATTGCAGGAGGCAGCGGAAGCATGTTTAAAAGAGGGGTCCATTGCAGGCTTCATCCCATTTACACAAATTGTCTGCGTATCAGGCACAAATGTATCGTGCCAGATGAGTGGTAATGTAAGCCACGAAACAGGAGATGAAGATTATATAAAAGCCCTCAGCAAATTGAAAACTCCTTATTACGACAGGTTTATTTTAAAGGTGGTAAGGAAACTTTTTAGCAAAACAAGTTAACGTCGGGGAGGTTCTATCTCGATGTCTCTTTTTTGCGTGCTTACATCAACTCATCATTTGTACGGGGTTAATTTTAAAAATTACTTTCAAAAGGGCAAAAAAAAATCCTCCTGTTTGGAGGATTTTTTCAATATAGAATTTTATTAGTTCGTACTTATATCAACAGTATTTTTATCCCCGCCACCCACTTCACAATTTGTAGTTATTCTATCGGCGCTGACCCCTTCTCTTTCTATCAATTGTAATTTAATAGCATCTACTCTTTTCTGGCAGGCTGCTTGTGAAGATTTAGATGTTTCAGGATATCCTTTGATCATGATCTTACAATCAGGCCTTGATTTAATTTTTGACGCAATAGTGGCAATAACAGCCTGTACATCCCTGGTTAGCCGGATGCCATTCCCCCTGAAAGTTAGGCTTGGATAATCAGAAGGGCAATTTGCATTTGAATTATCTCCATCTCCTGTTCCCATTCTTGTTTTACAACATTCAGGATCCGGGCATTTGCCCACGCCATCTGCATCAACAGGCTGGCATTCAGTTGGAGTAATCAATTGCTTGTCTTTACAATCTACGATACCATCACCATCAGTATCTCTCATGACACCCGACGCATCAACCGGGCAGCCAGCCGGAGTATTGGGTTCTTTATCATAAAGGTCTGCCACAGAGTCGCCGTCCGTATCATCAAGGCTTTTTTGTTTTGATATCAGGCTGTCAACTTTTGTTGTAAGTGTATTGATCTGTGATTGAATGATAGAATTTGCCCGTGAAGCAGGGTTGTCAAACATCAGTTGTGATTTGGACTTTTTTCCAATCGAATATTCTATCCCTGCAAATACGTATTGAAACTTATCTTTTTTTACTGTGCTGCTTTGCTCAGGGGGCACAGTATAATAAGCATATCCGTCGAAATTATCTGCATCAACAAAATTCATCCGGTAGCCAATGTCTACATTCAAAGCTTTTGTTATCTTAACTTTAACGCCCACCGTTACAGGTACAAAAAATTCCCTGATTGGCAATTCAAATTCAGTAAAGAATGGTACCAACTCAGTAGTTCCCCTCTTTACAATCTTAGGTTCATAGCTCACCAGCCCGCCACCAACAGAAACATAAGGAATAAGAAAATTCTTCATCCTCAACCAATTGATATTCCCATATGTAATAACCCCACTGAAGCTAAGGCCCCACTTAAGATCGGTTTCGAAAGAGGTGATAGGCCTGCTGTCGGGCGGACGGCCGCTTCCAAGAAGCTTATCCTGGTTCCCTTTTAGCTTGCCTTTCATAAAATCGCCCTGGAATGCCAGGTAATGGGTAAGCTGGTATTTAAGGTTTGCCCCGAATCCAAATTGATCCTGGGGATTAGTAAAATCATTGGACCCTCCTATAATTACAGAAGGCCTCATAACACCGGCATTGATTCCAACAGATAATTTTCTGAACTGCGAACTTCCTGAAAAAGGCTTAACAGTGTTAGTATTATCTTGAGCAAAAACCGAAAATGTAAAACCAATAAACAAAATAAGAAAGGATATTTGCTTTATAACAATTTGCAACATAAGAAACAGGTTAGGTATCATGAATAATGCGGTAAATATAACGAAAATCAGCAAATAACATCAGAGGGAAATAATAATACATAGAATAAACCCGCTCTTAAATAAATTAATATATAAACTATAATTGGATGGTACTAAAGACCACCAAACGATAATTTGTTTTTCCATGGCAGATTATCAGTATTTTTGAACAAAAAAAAAGGGTAAAATTTTTTATTAAAATCACTCCTAATTTAATTGCAATGATTTGTATATGAATTCATTAAATAAAAGGTTTGGTTTATAAAAATGGAAATATAAAATTATTAAGGTGTCTTTTTCAATTTGGTATTCTCATACTTCGCTGTGACTGAGAATGGCGAAGCCCTGTACAGGAAACGGTATTATCCCTTCAACCAGGTCAAGGAATTTACCCTGCTACGTAAATAAGTATATTTCCTTCTCTGTCCTACACGATGCCCATATTTAAACCTTGCCTGTTTTTTGTACTACACTCATTCCGCCAGGAACGGCTGGATAACAGGTAACATTGGCTCCTGAACACCGCTATACTTTCTCTATGGGCGATTTTTTTCAAAAACTAAAATTATATTGGAAGAGCAATCCGGGTTACTGGAAATTAGCAGATACAGATAAACGCAGTAAATACGCGATTGGCTACTATCCTCTTTCATTTCGTGACCGGTTATACCAGGGTCACTATGTGGATTTTGATGAAATTGGTTTACCCATGTTTCATTCCAAAGCAGGCAGTCTGGTTCACTTCTGCACAGGCATGTGTTCCTTTGCATTTGCTCACTGGGAAGAATTCTTAAATACCGGCAGAAAGGAGCATGCAGACCATGTTATAAAAGTTGCCGATTACCTGCTCGGTATGGCGGAAGAAAGAGAAAATGGATCACTGATGGTATTGGATTACGACAGTGACGAAAAAGATGGCGGTACTCCATGTGCGATGAACCAGGGTGAAAGCATAAGTTCCCTTGCTCGGGCATATTGTATTACAAGCAACGCGGTTTATAAAAATGCAGCATTAAAAATGGCGATCCCTTTCGGATATCCATATGGCCATAACGGTGTGACAGGCAATCTAAAAAACGGGACTGCGTGGTACCTTGAAGGAGGAAGTATGATATTGAACGGGCATAATTATGCCTTGTTTGGATTGGCAGACCTGTTTTCAATTTCATCTGAAGCCTGGGTAAAATCGCATTTAGATGCAGGGATATATTCCCTCATTAACTCTATTGAATATTTTGATAATGGCTTCTGGAGCTGGTATTGGCTAAACGAGCCGCTGTATATAGCCAGTGCTATGTATCATAATCTGCATGTATGCCAGTTAAAAGCAATGGCTCATATCTCAAATAGCGAAAAACTTGCATTATATGCAAGCCGGTTCGAAAAATATGCACAATCTCCCTTAAAAAGAGCACGAGCGGCAGCTTATATGGTTAACGCCAAAATAAAGAAAAAAGCAGGTTGAACGGATCCAGGCTAAAGGTTATTTACCTCGCCGGAGGTTATCCAACAGCTGATAATCCCTCGCATGGCATTTTTAACCAGCGTGCAGCAATCGCTTTAAAGGAACATGTAGACCTTACCGTTATTCAGTACCGGATGTATAAACCGGGGAGAAAATTCCGGGAAAGGATTAAGGAAGATAGATTTACGCGTCTAATACTTTGTGTGCCTTATATCCCTGTTCTTGAAAAAAAATTATACTTTCTAAACAACAGGATCTTTTACGTTTTTACAAAACTGTTTGCTCATTCAATATTAAAAACGGCAGATATAGTTCATGCCAGCGATGGCAATTTAAGTGTGTTCGCATCATGGCTGAAAAAGAATTATTCATTTAAACTGCTCGCGCAATTCATAGGTGGCGATTTGAACCAGGACATTACCCGGTTCTATAAACAAAACTGGATGCGCAAATGGAACAGCCACCTCGACGCAGTTTCATTTAACAGCCATGCCTTGCAAAAGAGATTCAGGGATATGTTTGCTGACCATGAGCTATCTAAAGTAATTTACAGGGGCGTTGATGTAACGAAATTTTTTCCGGCAGTAACTAAAGTCAACAAGTTGATATTTTATTTCCTTGGCGGCTTACCAAATTATTCAACTTTTACCCATGGTAGGAATACAAAGGGTGGATTGAACCTGATGCAGGCCTGGTCTAAGCTGGATGATGAAATTGACGGGGACACGATCAAATTATTATTTGCCGGTCCGGATTCAGATATA
This sequence comes from Ferruginibacter sp., assembly GCA_039920685.1. Taxonomy (GTDB): domain Bacteria; phylum Bacteroidota; class Bacteroidia; order Chitinophagales; family Chitinophagaceae; genus Ferruginibacter. Next base: position 172 of record JBDSDG010000240.1, on the reverse strand, counting down.
GGATTAGTAAAGGAGTGGCGATCAAAATTAAAACATCCTCAAAGAGTGGAGATAATTGGAAAAATAGATCCCGCCGGTATCGCAGATTTTCATCGTGGTGGTAATATAGCCGTGGTTCCAAGCCTCGAAGAAGGTTTGCCCAATGTTGCTATGGAAGCAGCTGCCACCGGTA
>JBDSDG010000239.1:0-14164 GCA_039920685.1 Ferruginibacter sp. | reverse complement strand
TTGCTTAGGAAAACACGGGTTACTGCTTCTTTTCTGCGGCCGACTGCATTTTTTTGCTTTTCCATTTTTTGTTTTTTAGCCGTTAGCTCTTAGCTGCAAGCCGTTTGCTTTATTTTATTTTGTCGAATTTTAATACGGAAGGTTTTTGTGCTGTATGTGGATGCTCTGATCCTGCATAGACGAACAGTTTTTTGTACATCTGTCGACCAAGGCGATTCTTAGGCAACATTCCTTTTATTGCTCTTTCGATGATCACTTCCGGACGACGCTTTTGTAAGTTTGAAGCAGTCTCTGCTTTTTGTCCTCCGGGATACCCGCTATAGGTCAAATACTCTTTGTCTTCCATTTTATTACCAGTGAACTTTACTTTTTCAGCATTGGTTACGATAATAAAATCACCACAATCAACGTGTGGTGTGTAATAGGCCTTGTTCTTGCCACGAAGAACTGCTGCGATCTTTGCACACATACGTCCTACGGTTTGATTAGTACCATCCACAACGTACCAGTCGTGTTTTACGGTAGCCGCGTTCGCATGTTTTGTGGTGAAATGTAGTTTACTCATTTTATATCTTTTGTATGATGCTTCCGCCATCCCGGAAGCGTAAAAATTTTGGATTGCGAAGGTAGGAGGTTACATTTGATTTTCCTATCAACTGGAAAAGTAATTTTAAAACCGAGCCGATTTTTCCATTGATTATCAATGAAAAATTAGCATTGTTTTAAAAATTGGAGGAGGACAAGGCAACTTTTTTCTGAAAAGGCTCTAATACAGAATACTTATACTTCCCTATTCGGATGAATAAACTCTTTCACCATTAATATAGGTTGCTTTTACCCTTGTTTTTAAAATCCTGGAAGGATCGCAGGTAATTAAGTCATTATCAAGAATTATAAAATCGGCAGCCTTTCCTTTTTCTAAACTACCTTTTTCCTTTTCTTCGAAAGCTGCTTTTGCTGCCCAGATGGTCATTCCTTTGATGGCTTCCTCACGACTTAAGGCATTTTCCATTTGAAAACCGTTCGCCGGGAAATTCTTGTCGTCTTTTCTGATCACGGCTGCATAAAACGTTTTAAACGGGCTGATATCTTCCACCGGGAAATCGGTACCAAGCGGCATCCAATAATTCGTTTTTAATAATTGCTTATATGCATATCCATATTTTACCCTGTCCTGGCCCACCCTATCTGCGGCCCAATACATATCACTGGTTGCATGTGTTGGCTGAACTGAGGGTATGATATTATTGACTCGAAAAAAATTAAGGTCCGCCGGATCTACGAGCTGTGCATGTTCGATCCGCCAGCGTTTATCATTTTTGCCTTTTAATACCTCTGCATATACTTTTAATATAACCCGGTTGCCACTATCTCCGATCGCATGGGTGCACAATTGAAATTTTGTGTGGGCAAGTCTTTTGGCTATCATTTTAAAATGTTCTTCTTCACTTAACAAAAAGCCTGTCCATCCCGGCTTATCAGCATATCCGTGAAGCAGGCATGCACCCCTGGAACCCAAAGCCCCATCTGCATATAACTTAAACCCCCCAATCTGTAATCGGTCTGTTTTATAAGGTCCTCTGCGGATCCATCTATCATAATAATGCGCACTATCGGTTAACAGTGCATATATTTTCATTTTTAACCTGCCTGCTTTTTGTTCTTCATCAACCATTTCAATGGTATGCTCGCCGATACCGCAGTCATGAATTCCTGTGAGTCCAACTGCAAAGCATAGCCGCTGTGCATCTGAAAAATATTTTTTTGCTAGGCTATCGGTTACAACCGGGATTTTTTTATCAACCAGGTGCATGGCATTATCAATTAAAATTCCTGTCGGCTTTCCGTTCTTTAATTCTACACTTCCGCCGAGCAAAACTGTTTTTTCTGTGATACCAGCTAAATCAAGTGCCACCTGGTTCACGATCGCTGCATGGCCATCTATTCGTTTAAGAAAAACCGGCCTTGTAGGAAACAGGCTGTCCAGGATCTTTTTATCCGGGTATTCCCTGATTGCCCAATCGTTCTGGTCCCAGCCACGTCCATAGATCCAGGTCATGGGAGCTGTTTTACTATAGGAGATTAGTTTGGAAATTATCTCATCAAATGAACTGGTTCCTACCAATTCGCATTTCCACATATCTGTTGCGAAACCTGTAAAATGGCAATGCGCATCAATAAATCCCGGGAATATTGTTTTTCCCATAGCATCAATTGATTCAACAGCTTTATATTTTTTTTGGATCGTCTTGTTTGTACCGGTGGCAATTATTTTCCCATTATTTATCGCCATTGCTTCCGCTATTTTAAAGGACGCATCAACGGTATAAATTTTTGCATGATAAACGATAAGGCTCACCTTTTGAGCAGCCAGGTCGCTAAATAATAACTGGTACGCAAAGATCAACAACAAGTATTTCCCGCTTTTTATTGGTAGCATTAGCACGCGTTTTTTAATCAAAAATAAGGTAAAAAATATACCGGGTTTTAGGCGTGGGTACGCTGATATAAATACCAATGTATCTTTACAATATGCAGTTTGATAAGATCATTAATGCTAAGTTGAGCCAGGAACCGGATAAGCCCATGATGAAGAAGGAACTTTTCCCGGTAAGTGAAAGGCTGCAAAATTATCTTCATTTATATGGAAGGGATATTTCGTTACCGGTTGCGTACAAAGACCTTTTAAACTACCGGCACAGCACAGCACTTAGAGATAAGAAAGGAAAACTTACACATTGGGAAACCGCGGTTTACGACCTTAAAGAAATGGAATTCTTAAAGGAAGGACTGATCAAAACGTATGCAGCATTAAAAACGGAAGGGAACTTAAGTTATATTAAGCATCTGGATGTTGAGCGCATTGATTTTTGTGAATTTGGGAACAGCGTCCCTTTCAGGATCCGTATCATCAACAGGATAAATGACAATTACGATCATTATTATATAAAGGCGATCGATGCATCCCGTATCTATGGACTGGAATTGGAGCATTTACTAAGTCCTAACCGAATCACTTTTTTGTGCCACAAGAATACTCTCGTTGAAGAACACATTCCGGGAATACCCGGGGATATTTTTTTGGATGATTATTTAAACCAGCCCGAAACCAATAAGATCCGCATTGCGAAAGAATTTGTGAAGTTCAATGAGCGATGTTTTGCAAGGCTTTTAGGTGATATGCGCAGCTATAATTTCGTGATCGATATTACCCCCGATATAGAAGATTATCAATACCGGATTCGTGCAATAGATTTTGACCAGCAATGCTACGAAGGAAGAAAAAATCTATACCTGCCGCAATTCTACAAAGAGAATTTTGAATATGTTGATCTCGTATTAAAGATCCTAAGTCCTGAAGTGATTGAGCAATACCAGGTTGAAGAGCAGACGTCAATGGCTCATCGGGCATTTGCTAGCAGGAAACAACTGGTGGAACTTTTGAACATCATGATAAAGGAGGACCTGTCAGATAATTACAAAGTAAAAATGCTGAGGGAAGAATTGAACAGGCACTTCAACACACATTATTTTTCGAAATGCAATACCATGGGCTCCATTGTAAAAAGGCAATTAAAGCTTGTACTCCAAAAACATTTTCAACAATTAAGGCAATGAGGTACATTTCGATTAACCGCGGGTGATATCTGTGTTGATAATATTAAATTTTTACCTTTATTTCTAAATGTTTACACCCGTACAAATAAAAAAGCTACAAAAACAAACCTCTGATTGGCTTGCAGCAAAAGGCCAGGGATTATCGAAAAGATTGACCTCGGATCTTGAAGATCTCCGTAATGTTCTTCGCTTCCATGAATACCGCTATTATGTACAAAGTGATCCGATCATTTCAGATTTTGAGTATGATACTTTATACAAGTTGCTGGAAAAATTTGAACTTGATAACCCATTAACGGTAACAAAAAATTCACCAACACAACGGGTAGGCATAGGGTTGATCAAAGACTTCCCAAAAGTACAGCACCTCGTTCCCATGCTGTCGCTTGAAAATTCTTATAATGCGGCTGACCTTGTTGACTGGAACCGGAAAGCAAAAGAGATATCAGGACTAACTGAAATAGAATATTGTATTGAACCAAAGTTTGATGGCGCCAGCATTTCCCTGATATATGAGAATGATCTTTTTGTGAGAGGAGCTACCAGGGGTGATGGTAATACGGGTGATGATATCACTCCCAATATCATGCAGATACGGTCTGTGCCATTATCTGCATCATTCAGTAGTTACGGAATTGAACAGATCGAGATCCGTGGTGAAGTCCTGTTGAACAAAAGCAATTTCAAAAGATACAACGATAAGCTGGTTGAAGAAGGCCTGCCCCCATTAGCTAACCCCCGCAATGCTGCCGCGGGAAGCCTTCGGATCAAAGACACGGCTATTGTTAGCCGAAGAAACCTGGAAGCATTCCTGTACCATGTAAGCTTTCACGTTATCTCACGCAATAAAACACATGGGGATCAAGAACCTTCAACTCATTCAGGTATGCTTGAAATGCTATGGGAGCTGGGCTTCCGGAGTCCGAAGAAAGAAATGAAGGTTGTAAAAGGGATCGAGGGAGTTATTAATTATATACAGGAATACGAAGTAAAAAGGGATGATCTTCCATACGAGATAGATGGAATGGTGATCAAGGTTAATGACATTCAATTGCAGGACAGGCTTGGTATGACCTCTCATCATCCGAGGTGGGCAATTGCATTTAAATTCCAGGCAAGGCAGGCTACCAGTAAGCTAATAGGAGTAAGTTACCAGGTTGGTCGTACAGGTGCTGTTACACCGGTTGCTAAAATTGAACCTGCCCAGGTTGGCGGGGTTACTGTTACCAGTATATCCATACATAACGAAGAGTATATCCGGGAGAAGGATCTGAAGATCGGTGATACCATTTTGATAGAACGCAGTGGAGACGTTATTCCTCAGATCGTACGCTCATTACCGGAAAAAAGGAAAGGGACTGAAACGAATATCATTTATCCAAAGGCTTGCCCGGAGTGTCATGATAAGTTATTTAAACCTGAAGGTGAAGCTGTTTGGCGATGTATCAATATTAACTGTAAGGCACAGGTGGTGGAAAGGATCATTCATTTTGTGAGTAAGGATGCCATGGATATACGCAGTTTTGGCGACGCAAATGTTCGCAAGTTCTATGAGCTTAATTTGTTGAAGGATATCCCAGGAATTTATACAATGGATTTTGAGGCATTAAAAAAATTGGGGGGATTTGGAGCCCGGTCTATCACAAACCTGCAAGCGGCCATTGAAAAAAGCAAGACCCAGCCACTGCACCGCCTAATCTATTCTTTGGGCATTCGTTATGTGGGCGAGACAACAGCTAAAACCCTTGCCCATGGGGTTTCCAGCATATTTGATTTCATTGAGCTGGATATTGAACAACTACAACAACGGGAAGACGTAGGTGTAAAGGTTGCAGGTAGTATTCACGAGTTCTTTCACAACAACGACAACATCGCTATTTTAAGAAGCCTGGAAAGCATCGGGGTTGTTATGGAACATCATAAGGTGGAAAGACATGAGGGCAACCTTAGCGGACAAACGTTTTTATTTACAGGCAGTTTATTGAAGCTTAAAAGAAGTGAAGCAGAAGAGCGCGTAGAAGAAAATGGCGGCAAGATAGCAAGCAGTGTAAGCAGCAAATTAAGCTATTTGGTTGTTGGAGAAGATGCCGGGAGTAAATTAGAAAAGGCAAAGAAGATCCCCGGAGTAAAAATAATATCAGAAGAAGAATTTTTAAAAATGCTACCTAGTTAGTTATTATTTTTATTATATTTACTTGAACAGGTAAACATTATTGTTCAGGATTCACTGAGCCCCACATTCTAAATCATTGTTATGGTAAAAAAAATCCCCGGCGAAATTTGGAAACAAATGCAATTTTCAGGCTATAAGCAATTACGAAAAAAATATGCAGTATCCAATTCAGGGCGGGCCGCAAGTTATCTTAAGCAAGTAGGTGAAGATGGTAAATTATTGAATGGTTCACTTACTTCAGGCTATCGCACTTTGAACCTTCATGTAGAGAATGGCAATGGAACAATTTATATTCACAGGGAAGTTGCAAAATTATTTTGCAAGAAAAAATCTCCGAAATATAAATTTGTCATTCATGTGAATCATAAGAAAGCTGACAACACTGCAAAAAATCTTAAATGGGCAACCATGGAAGAAGTAAGCGGGCACCAGCAGGATAGTCCACAAAAAATTGCTTACAAAAAGCGCCAGGCCAATCGCACAGAGGGTTTGAAGCTAACGGCTACCCAGGTTAAGGCGATCAAGGACACCATTAAAAATCCAAGAAGAAAACTAACGTATAAGCAAATGGCTGAAAAATATGGTGTTAGTGAGATGACCCTTTACCGGATCAAAAGCGGGGAAAATTGGGGTAGGATAAAATAAATAACCTATTATTTAATTATAAAGGAGCTATAAGGCTCCTTTTTTATTTGTATAAATTTGTGCCCTTGAATTTTATAATATGCTACAACCGTCAACCCTGAAGTTTTTAAAAGATCTTTCCAAAAATAACAACAAGCCCTGGTTCGAAGATCACAGGAAACAATTTGAAAGTGCAAAAGCAGATCTGGCTGAAATGGTAACGTTCACCATTAAACACTTTGAAACTTTTGACAAACCCATTGCTGCGCTGGAAACAAAAAATTGTCTTTTTCGCATCAACCGTGATGTGCGTTTTAGCAAGGATAAAACACCTTATAAAAATAATTTAGCTGCTTACTTCAACAAACATGGAAAAAAAGGCATCGGCGCCGGATACTATTTACATATTCAGCCCGGTAAAAGTTTCGTGGCCGGAGGCATTTGGATGCCAGAGCCTAATGTTCTGGGAAAGATCCGGCAGGAGATCGACTACAACCTCGATGAATGGGAAAAAATGTTTCGGTCAAAGAACTTTAAAAACAATTTTCCGAACGGGCTGGAAACCGATGGAAGCTTATCAAGACCACCTAAAGGATATTCGCATGATAATCCCGGCGTGCAATATTTAAAAATGAAGAATTTTATTGTCAGCTGCCCCATAGATGACGAACAGATCATAAATAAAAATTTCATTAAACTACTTATCACGAAGTTTAAGGCAATGAAACCATTGCTGGACTTTCTGAATAAAGCGATTGATTGATCTGTGAAACAAAAAAATGGCCAGTGATAAACATCACCGGCCTTGCTTACCTCTGAAACCACAAGAAAAAATGTTTGAGGCTATTATAATAAGTTCAACTGGTTATTATAGTAATTATATGATATTTTATATGATATTTTGCAGGATTTGCATTCCCCTAACGGGCTTTTATTAAGGATAGAATTGGAGAGGTATATTAACGAGTAGGAGGTAAAATTAACTAATTTTTCCAAATATTATAATTTTTTTCGAGTTATTTCTTGAGACTTCAAAAAAATATTCAGATATCCGCTGTTGACAGGCATTGAGCACGGTTGGATCGGGTAAACAAAAACATCCTGGTTAACGTCAGAGGTTCAGGAAAACACATAAACTGCCGAAAAAAACTAATAACCGTTAGTTTTGTACAATCACATGGCTAAGATCAAAGCAACCAGGAACGGTACAAAAAAGGACGTTATTACAAGGAAGGCTGCTGCCTTATTTCGGAAAAAAGGCTTTGCAGCCAGTTCAATGCGGGAATTGGCAGACACTATCGGTGTGGAAGCTTCGAGCTTATACAATCATATAGGCTCAAAAAGTGAGATACTGCAGACCATATGCTTTAAGGTGGCCAATGACTTTACATTGAATCTGAATGAAATTGAACTTACTCCTGTAAATACCATAATTAAACTAGAATTGCTGATCCGTTTCCATATTCATATGATGCTGGATACATTTGATGAGGTCTATGTGGCAAATCATGAATGGAAACAATTGCAGGAACCGTATTTAAGCAATTTCTTAAACCAGCGCAAGATGTATGAGAACAGGCTGGTTGAAATGATCAATTTTGGCATCACTGCCGGCGAATTTAAAAAGATTAATCCGCGTGTAGCCATGCTTGTTATATTATCGGCTGTGCGGGGACTTGAATTTTGGCAGGGACATAAAAGAATGATGAGTACCGGGGGGTTGGAAAATGATATTGTAAAAGTTTTACTAAATGGATTAACAGTATAAAATGGCAGTACATTTTCATCAATTGAAGATCAATAATATCAGGAAGGAAACGGCCGACTGTGTTTCTATTCGTTTTGATATTCCGGAACAGCTTTTATCAACATTTGCCTTTAAAGAAGGCCAGAATATTACGATAAAGGCAATGGTCAATGGTGAAGAGATCAGGCGTTCATATTCATTGTGTACCGCACCACATGAAAATGAATGGAGGGTTGCGGTCAAAAAGGTTGCCGGTGGATTATTTTCTGAATTCGCAAATGATGTTTTAAAAGCCGGTGACGTATTAGATGTTTTGCCACCTACCGGTAAATTTAATGCAAAATTGCAAACCACAACGCCTGCTAATTATCTTGCCATAGCTGCAGGAAGTGGCATTACACCGATCATGTCTATCATTAAACATACTTTTCGATCCCAGGAGGATAGCACCTTCACGCTGGTTTATGGAAACAAGTCAAGGAATTCAATTATGTTCTTCGACGAATTAGAAGATCTTAAGAACAGGTATATACAACGATTTAATTTTATCAATATATTAAGCAAGGAAAGAACAGATTCCGAAATCTTTTATGGAAGGATTGATGGACAAAAACTAAACTCACTGGAACGCATAGTGCCTTATTCAACCTTTGATGAAATTTACCTGTGTGGCCCCGAGCCGTTGATCTTTACAGCCTCGGAGGTTTTGCAGCAAAAAGGGATCGATAAGTCAAGGATCCATTTTGAATTATTTACAACGCCAGGCCAGAAACAATCAACAGTAAAAGTTGCCACTCCTGTAGAAGACAGCGGACCAAAAAGTGAAATTACCATTAAGCTCGACGGAAGAAGTTTTGACTTTAAGCTGGGTTTTAACAGCTCAAGTATACTGGATGCTGCATTACAAGAGGGGGCGGATCTGCCTTTTGCCTGTAAAGGAGGGGTTTGCGCCACGTGCCGGGCAAAGCTGGTTTCCGGGAAAGTAAATATGGACGTTAACTATGCGCTGGAAGATGAAGAGGTGGAGCAAGGCTTCATTCTTACCTGTCAATCACATCCAAGGACGGAAAAAGTAGTAGTAGATTTTGATGTGAAATAGATGCTTATAAATTTATTCTTGTTCCACTTTGAATGGTGGCCTCATAAATCTGCGAATGGATCATATCCCTGTCTCCATGTGCTTTTTTTGCTTTAAGCGAAATCCGTTGCCCGTTTGACGCTTCCACACTATTAATAATTATATCAGTTCTCGATCTTCCTATTTCAAGGCTGCCATTTGCAATTGCACCTTGTTTAACGATCACTTTTCCATCATAAAACACTGGTCGGGTAACCGAATACGTTACCGGCTGCGGGACTTTCGGCTTTAGATCAGGATTGGGATTACTAATGAGTGTGAGGCTTACGATAACTTCTGAACTAATATAAATATCTCGTTTTTCCACAGGCACCGCTGGTTCGGCAGGCACCTGTTCTTTCTCAATTGGTTTCGATTTTGGTTCCGGATCATTATTCTTTGCTCGCCTCGGTTTTTCCAGTACTGGGGTTTCTATTTTTTCAATCACTGGTTCATTTACAACCGGCTGTGGGGTGACTGGTTGTTGGAGTGTTGTATTATCGCTGTTTGAGACAGGCATCGACGATAGACCTATATTATTCTGAATTACTTCTTTAGTGCTATCAGTAGGAGTATCTGGTGATCCAACCGAGGATTTTCCTGTAATGGCATTAATTGAAAAAATGGTGATAACCAGGAATAAGAGACACAGTATAGCAATAGAAATTTTCTTATGCTCCATTACTTTTCCCTTGTATTGCTGAAAGGCAACAAGCGGCCGGGATATTCCCACTCTTGTTCGGATCGTAGGACGCGAGTTTATAGCATCAACAAAAGTAGTTTCCTTACCAGTCTTCAGAACATTCATATCAATGTCACGGTAAAGAGGAAACGCAGCAATTAATGCCTGTTGAAAAGCTCTTGCATTTATATACCTCCGTTCCGGGTCTTTATCCATCGCTTTTAATACTATCTCGCTTAGGGCCCTGGGCACGGCTGTGTTAATTTTTTCAGGATGCAATGGCCTTGCTTTTAATATTCCCTGCATCATATTAAAATCCGTATCTCCTTCAAAAGGGATCCTTCCGGTTATCAATTCATATATTGTTGCACCCATACTATAAATGTCAGAGGCTGCAGATGCATCTTTTCCTTCAATAAGTTCCGGGGCCATAAATTCAATGGTACCAACGATCTTATTTACCTGGGTCATTTTTTGTTCCCCGGCTACCTTGGCAATTCCAAAATCCATCAGCTTCAAAGTGCCATCATTAGTGATCATCAGGTTGGCAGGCTTTATATCCCGGTGAAAAACATTTTTCTTATGTGCGTGTTGTAATCCTTCAAGTGCCTGGATACATACCGGTACAACAAACTGAGCCGGCAGCACGCCGTATTTTTTCATCAGTTCATCAAGGCTTGTTCCCTCTATATATTCCATTACCATGAAATGATTTCCGTCCTGCTCAATGAAATTGTAAATTACTGCTATGTTCGGATGAAGCAGTTGTGCCAATATCCTGGCCTCTTTTTTAAATCTTTCCAGGAATTGAGGTTGAATGGTAAGCTCCGGATGCAGCATCTTTAAAGCAACTTCCCTACCCAGCATACTATCAGTTGCACGAAAAACATTTCCCATACCACCCTGGCCAAGATGGGCATTTATCTCGTAGCAATGAATCCGTTGTCCGATCATATGTTTGTTATGTTTTCCGGAAGATCAGCGTCCCTTGTTATTTTGGGCAAAGCTACTTCCCTTGTAGATTTAAGATCATTGTTATTGATGACTCCTGCTTCTGCGAGTACAACCGTAATATTATCCATCCCTCCCCTTTCTTTTGCCAGGTAGATAAATTTATCAACAGCATCCTGTATAGAAGGATGCCCCATTATTTCCCCGATCTCCGTATCCGGCAAATAATCGTATAAGCCATCAGAGCAGATCATTAAGCGGTTACCAGTGTGAAACTCCTGTAAACATTTTCCGGTATCCACCCTTAGTTCCGGTTTAGTTCCCATAGCATTGGTTAAAATGTTTCGCTGTGGATGAGTGTCTGCTTCTGCTGCTGTAATGCTACCGTTCTTTACCAGCTCCTGTACATACGTGTGATCTTCTGTTATCCTTGTAAAGAAATTTGTTGCATACATATAAGCTCTGCTATCTCCTGCATGTGCATAGTAAACAGATTTCCCTGCAATTACCAAAGCTGTACATGTTGTTCCCATGCCTTTATATTTTTCATTAGAAGAAGACATGGCAAATATCTTTTTATTTGCAGTATTAAAAGCCTTTGAAAGTAAGTTTTCGATCTTATCATTTGAAGGTTTATAATATTCCTCGCTGATAATGTCCACAGCCATTTTACTGGCAACCTCACCCGCAAGATGCCCGCCCATACCATCAGCAACCAATAATAAAAACCCTCTTTCACGGACCATAACTTCGTCGGATACACGAAAAAAAGATGCGGAATCCTCGTTGTTGGTCCGCACATTACCGAGGTCCGTTTTGATAACTACCCTTACATCGGTTATCACACCGCTACCTTCCTTAGTTCCTGCATTTTGATCCTTATTTTTTTTCTTCCAAAACATAGCGTTAATTATTTTTTTCGAGATTGAACTCATAAGAAAGACGTCTGGGTGTCAATACTACCTGTACTTCTTTATCCTTATATCCGGCAGCCCTTATTGTAAATTGAAATTTATCCCCCTCCTTCCCTTTCACAGTATAAGGCAACAAATTTCTTGTCCCATTTTCAGAGATGAGCTCAGAATTCAGAATGCCGGGTGTATTAATAATAATGTTGTTCTCTTTTGTGATTTCGCCGGCTTCGGTGTGTTGTTCACTAATGTCATTTTGAATAATCGGAGCTGTGTAACCTGGTTCGTTGTTTTGGAATTTAATAAACAAAATAAGTATAATGACAGCTATAGACATGCCGGCAATCGCCATCGTTCTTTTGGATGGATCTTTGAACAGGTGCAAGAAGGAAGGTTCGGAACCGGTTCCTTTTCCCAATATATTTTGTATTTCTGCGGCACTGATCCGGTTATTTGGATTAACCTTAAGACCTCGGTCAATGATCGTTGACAGCTTTTCCGATATCTGTGGGATCAGTATTTTTGGATCTGTAAATGTGCCTTTGCGGATCTTTGATTGAAGCATTACAGGATTAGGAGCTTCGAAAGGCATATAACCGGTTAATAATTCATACGTCATCACACCCAAAGCCCATACATCAGATTTCAATTCCGGCTGCTGTTGAAACTGTTCGGGCGCCAGGTATTCTGTTGTTCCTACGATAAAACCGGATTGGGTAAATTTGGGTGAATACTTATGTTTTGCGATCCCAAAGTCGAGCATCTTAACGGTACCGTCTGCCTGCACTTTAAAATTCTGTGGTTTTATATCGCGGTGAATGATGTCCTTCTTATGGAGATAAGCAAGAGCAGATACAATCTGCTTTAAAATGTCTTCTGTTTCCTGGCTGGATAGTTTTTTCTTCCTGGCCAGGAGGGCATTCAGGCATTCTCCTTCCACATATTCCATAACAATGCAGTGCTTATTGGCACAAACAGTGTATTCATACAATCGTGCAATGTTAGGATGTGTAATGGATGACTGGATATATGCCTCATTCTTAAATCTTTCGGCATGCGCTTCCTGGTATAAGATCTTTACAGCAGCAGTTCTGTTCAATGAACTGTTGTATGCCTTATATACATCACCCATTCCGCCTGACCCGATTCGTTCGGCCAGGCGGTATCCGGCAACATCAGTCTGTTCTACATTTGCCATTTCAAAAGATTTAAGAGGCAGCTTTTACATGCATATTAATTTGCAACCTTCTTTCTTCCCATTAGTTCTAGCCCATATTTTATAGGCACTGCAAAAGATATTTGTGTTCCTCTTGCATCTGACTTACCTGCATAATAGATCCCGATCACATTTCCTTCATCATCAAACATTGGCCCGCCACTGTTACCGGAACCGGTAGCGTTTATGGTTAACTGGTAGGAATCCCCAAAAGCACTATAAGTAAGATTCTTGTCTGAAGATGCAGGTATGATCCTGCCAATGTTCCCGGTTGTAACTGTAGGTGTTGGTATGGTTGTAAACTGGCTGTTCGGCTTAAAAGGATCATTTGATTTACGTACCACGTATTGTTCAGGCGCCACACCAGGATAACCCATTACGGTAACTGTCTGGCCTGGCTGCACTTTGTCATAATTATCTTTCATGGAAACCTTTGAAAGCGATTCAGGAAGTTCCACCTTGATCATCGCAACATCATGGTTATCCGAAGGCGTTGCCGATTGAACCGGCCTGCGAAGTGAAGTATTTGCAAAGATCACATTCATATAAGTATTGCGGCCTTTTATACCTCCTTCACTTACTCCATAACCCCCTACCACAGTAGATTCTGACGGTACCCAGCCATCAACATCCTGACCTTCCACCCTGCTGTTTTGAACAACCACAGGCTTGCCGCCAACCATTTGAACAAGTACTCCGGGGAATGCATAATCAGGGAAAGAATACCGGGTGTTCCAATTGGTGGCCACGTGACGGTTAGTAAGAATAAAACCGTCCTCGGATACAACGAAACCGGAACCGGTTGCACCGGAGAATCCAATAGGTGTACCAAATGTTATATTCTTTTTCACATCAATGAAGGGCTCTACAACGCCGCTTCCATTGCGGATATACATGGCTGTATAATGAACCACTCCATCTGTTCCTTTACTTACCCAGTACTCATGCCACAATTCATCGCTTGTGTTTGCATCAAATAATTGCCAGCCAAACTCGATTTGAACAACTTTATCCAGGTTTTCTTTTGCGATCATTTCCGGTGACTTCCCTTTACTTGGCTCTACTACCACCGGAGGTTTTTCTTTTGGAAATATCTTATCCTTAAAAGCATACCCAAGAGCGAAT
>JBDSDG010000238.1:0-9792 GCA_039920685.1 Ferruginibacter sp. | reverse complement strand
ATGCCTACAGGTTACTGATTGAAGAATTTGGGGAAGGTGCAGTAAATCTAACGGAAGAAGGCTTGATCGTTTATACGAATACTTATTTCTATGAATTGCTTGGACTGCCATATGAAAGTGTAATAGGTGTAGAGATATTTGATTTTATCGACGAAGCTTCCATAGACATTTTTAAAAAACTTTTTAAAGATGGCCTGGATGGGAGAAGTAAGGGCCAGGTTGACCTCTCGGTTAACGACAAAACGATCACCGTATATATTTCGATATGCTCGCTACGTCCTGCATTATCAACAGTTGGGATGATCATATCCGATCTTACCGAAAAGAGAAGCAATGAAGCCACGATCGCACGTTATCATAATAATTTGGAGACCGCAAACCTGTCATTGTTATCACAAAACAAATTATTGGAAAACCAGGCAAAAAGACTCGCGGACAAAAACCTGGAGCTCGAGCGATCGAATGCAGAACTTGCATCCTTCAGTTATATTGCTTCACATGACCTGCAGGAACCATTGAGAAAGATCCAGACATTTTCAAAGCGAATACTTGACAAAGCTTATGACCGGTTCCCTGAAAACATTAAGGATTACTTTGAACGCATTATTTCTGCTTCTAACAGGATGCAAAAACTCATTAACGATGTATTAAATTACTCTCGGGCCGATATAGTTGAATCCGTATTTGTTCAAAGTGATCTTAACCTGGTCGTTTCGGATGTCATAATTAATTTAAGTGAGCTGGTTGAGAAGAGTCATGCAAAAATTCATTACAGTAACCTTCCCAAATTAAAGATTGTACCTTATCAATTCCACCAATTATTCTTTAACTTATTTAGCAATGCAATAAAATATAGTAACCCGGAAATACCGATGGAAATTTTCGTCACTGCCGGGATAGAGAGCATAAAAAGAGATGACACATCTTCCTTGGATAGTAAATGCTGGCATATTGAAATCAAGGATAATGGAATTGGTTTTGATAATGCTTATTCAGAAAAAATATTTGAATTGTTTCAAAGGTTACATAGCAAGGATGAATATGAAGGCACCGGGATCGGCCTGGCACTATGTAAAAAGATCGTACAAAATCATGGAGGTGAGATAAAGGCGTGTGGAACACCTGGCATTGGCTCCGTTTTTCATGTTTACCTACCCTTTAATGATCAAAATGAAGAACAACACGATACTTTTAATTGATGATGATATCGATGATCATTTTATTTTCTCCGAAGTGATAACAGAGATCTCTTCGCATTTTATTTGTATTTGTTCGAAAAGTTGTGCAGAAGCCTTTAACTATCTTGAGACTGCGGTGAGCCTCCCCGATTTTATATTCCTCGACCTTAACATGCCGGCTACTAACGGTCTTGATTGCCTGCTGCAATTAAAAAAACATCCTTCTCTAAAAAAGATACCTGTTATCATATATACAACTTCAGATAATCCTGTTGACGAAAGAGCCTGTAGAGATGCTGGTGCAACTTTATTCTTTACAAAAATCGCTGATTTTGACCAGCTGAAAATCAGGTTAGAAAGAATTTTGAAGATCTGAGACATCTTAAAGAGTTTTCTTACCCCCAGGTTATTTTATTTATCTCAGAATCTGCACGTTGATTTTTATTCAGAGCACGAAAGTTTACCATGATCTTTTTATTGTGCCATCTGTCAATTATAAAACAAAAAATAGCCCCGGCTAAATGGGGCTAAGTTTTCGAACTTCATAACTGTTCAGGGTAGGTAAGCAACGGCAATAGACCGTTTTAATATAAACGCTTCTGTATGGGTAATATTGTTTATCTAAATGAAAAATTGGCATAACGGTTGTAAGTTATTTGACTATGACAAAGTCAAAAAAGAATTTTTGTTTTATTTACCCCGTTACCAAACTTGTTATCGATATTTCAAGGCCAGGGGGAAAAAGATATGACCATGTTACTGATCTGATTGTTACCGGGGTAGGATATAATTTAGGGGGCACCCTATTTGAGGACCTTTCGGACCGGTACGAATTTGATATTGAATCTATTACCCACCAGGACAGAGATATCCGCGATATATTAGATGCCTTCGATTCCCTGGATAAGATCAATGACGCCTGCTTTCATTTCATCCACCATAAGTTTACAGGACAGGAATCAGAATATAAGGTGCCTCAACTTCACCCATTTCCCTCAGGAAAAGTGATCTCCTTACCCTTGAAGAGGAATATCAAATAAAGGTGGCATGACCATAACGGGAAGCTATGTCAGCATTTCAATTATCTACAAAATACATATCGATAACTCCCTTATTCTTTGCTTCGATCTTTCCGCGATGCGTACAATTAAATGTATCTTTTACTAATTCATAAGTAGTACCACTGATATTTACTTTACCGATCTCCCCACTGCTTTCCATTCTGGATGCGGTATTCACGGTATCCCCCCAAATGTCGTATGCAAATTTTTTGATTCCAACGATGCCAGCCACAACAGGTCCGGAATGAACACCTAGCCGCAATTCAAAATATGGTTGGCCCTTTTCTATTCGTTCAGCTTTGTTTTTTTCAATGAAGCGCACCATTTCCAGTCCAGCTGAAACAACATCACATGGATTGGTAGTATTGGTTACGGGAAGACCCCCTGCGCACATATATGAATCGCCGATCGTCTTGATCTTTTCAATGCCATATTTTGTTATGATCCTATCAAATTCGCTGTAACAATGATTGATCTCAGCTACCAGCTCTTCCGGAGTAAGCAATTCACTTGCTTGTGTAAAATTTTTGAAGTCAGTGAACAACACACTTACCAGTTCAAAGCTTTTGGCTTTTGCTGTCCCTGTCGCTTTTAATTCCTCTGCAGTTTCCTCAGGTAAGATGTTTAATAACAATTCCTCACTCCTTCTTTTCTGTTTGGTTATTCTATTTCGTTGTTTAAAAAATACAGCGGCAAACAAGAGCACAACTGCAAAACCGCCAATGAAACTATTACGAACTAATCTTTGTTGTTGCAGTTCCTGATTTTGCAGCTCTTTGTCTTTGTTAAGCAGATCTATCTGAGATTCTTTTTTCTCCAGGTCGAAGGTAAATTGAAGTGTTCCTAATTTTTTATCGGTATTTATATTATAGATCGTATCCTTGACAGCTAATAAAAGATTCTGGTATTTAAATGCGTTTGCAAAGTCTGATTCTTTTGCATAGGCTGAAGAAAGGCCTTCATAGGCTTCTTTGATCTCTGCAACGGCATTCAAAGGTTTACCGACCTCCACTGCTCGTTTATAGGCATCTATTGATAATGTTACATCTCCATTTGCAAAATAAGCCTGGGCAAGGCCAACCAACGATTGTGTCATATCAAGGCGGGTGTCAAGTTTTTCTGAGATCTGAAAAGCCTGCAGATGTGTCTTTATAGCTTTTTCAAATTTTTTTTGCCTTGTGTACACACGGCCAATGATATTAAGTGAGTAAGGGAGATTTTCTGTGCCTTCATATGCTTTCACGGATTCACCAAGGTATAAAAGTGCAGTGGAATCATCGCCCATTTTATAATACATCTCCCCCAGATTAACCGCTGACGTGCCTATCAAATACTTATCATTAATAGCCCTGCTTAATTTATTGGATCGCAAAAAATATTCGAGTGATTTATTAAAAGTTGCTGTTTTATTTGAATAAACGCTGCCAATATTATTGAGAGAAGTAAGTATCCTTAATGTATCCCCGATCTCTTCAGACATTTTAAGAGATTGCAAATGCAGTTCCAGAGACTTGGCCTCATCCCCCTGCGCAAAGTAAACTGCACCCTGGTTGCTTAGCATATTCGCAACACCTGTTTTATCTCCCATCTGGTCATAAACAATCAATGCCTGCTGCCAGGTCTTAATAGCATCAACATATTTCCCCTGCAGGTAGTATCCTATCCCCATATTTTTTAATGCAAGTGCCAAACCGCTCCTGTAATGGTGACGTTCTGCAAGTATCCGAGATGATGAAGCAATAAGAACGGCCGTATCAGGATTATCGTTGAAAAACTTTTTGCTCAAGACATTAAGCAAATTTACTTTGGTAGTATCGGGTACGTTTGAGGAAATTAGTCTTTTAAGGCTATCGATATCATTTGCAAAACCATACGCCGTAAAACAGGAAAACGCCAGGTTTAATAAAATGAACCGGCAGCGGTTATTGGTCATTCCATTGATCATTTAAGGATTGTAAAACTAAGATAAGTGATTTAGAAGAATCTATCCTATAAATGATCCCCTAATATGCCGGTTAGTTATTTTAAAAAATAAAAAAAAGAGGCTATCGAAATAGCCTCTGAAAATTATTGTTCTTTTACTTAGTTTGTAATTTTTACAACCCTCACAACCTGGCGTTGTTCACCCTGGCTAACTTCCACCATGTAAACCCCGCTTCTCCAGTTGCCTGCGTCTATTTTTACAAAACCATTGGCCGCTGTCTTCTGTGCGGTAACCAACCTGCCATCCGTATTTAGTATTCTCACATCAACAGGGGTATTGTTATCACCAGTGCTGTTGGCAATATTAAGGTAACTGATCACTGGATTTGGACTAACGGTAACGTTAAGCCGTGAGTTCGAAGGTGAAAGTTCACCAACTTTTGAAATCGGTATACTCTGAACTCCGGTTTCAGGAAGACCATTTGATTTACCACTGGTGCTAATCCTGTTACCACTTCCTGTTCTCAGGCAAAAAGCATCCATCTTCAAAGCGTTACAACTTATAGAGCTTTGCACCCTTACCTTAACAGTGCCGTTTGGAGCTGTAGCTGTGATAGTATAAAATGCCAGCTGATCGAAGCTTACATCCAAGTCCCGCGTAACAGCCACATCTGTTTGGCCTAAAACTGCTCCTGATGCGCTACGGAATATCAGGCTTAATTTTGGAGCACATGGTAATCCCTGCGTATGGGTTCCTGCGAATCCACCAAAGGTAACAGTAGTGCCGGGAGTGATATTCACATCCTGGTAAACAAAGGAGGTTTTTCCTCCCGAGCTCACGTTAAAACCGTTCTTACTTCCGCAAGCCAAATAATCAGTGCCAGTTGTAATAGAACCTCCGGATGCAGTCCAGCCGGTTGTGCCACTTTCAAAACTACCATTTGTTAACAGGTTACCTGAAGTATTTATACAATTACAATCAGGTAACAGTCCAAAATCATAAGAGTTATTTGTATTTAACCCGCTACCTTCTGGCTCCGTACCCAATGCTAACGTTATTGCATAACCGCGGATCTCTGTCCCAACCAGTACCCTTCCATTATCGTCGAGATTAACATTATTATCAGGATCATTATTGCTTAGAGAGCTACTGATATATCCAGCAGGGGGAATCGCTCCCACTATGTAATTGCCCGGGGCAAGGTTTGCAAATGTATAATAGCCATTATGGTCAGTTGAAGTTGTAGCAATTGCTTCACCATCTGCTGCATTATCATTATCATCATCCTTGTACAGCTTCATCGAGATGTTTTCCATTCCATTTTCACTGCTATTATTGATACCATCATTGTTGGTATCATCCCACACCCTGTTACCCAATGATAATATGGACGGCACAAACCCGGCATCTACAGTGGAATTCACCTGTCCTAATGAAAGGATAATACCTGATACAGTTCCACCAATCGGATCACTGTCTTTTGTATCATCGGAACCTATATTGCTTAACGTTGGTGAAAAACCTGCAGGTGTTATGAACGTGACCTTATACGTTGCAGGTGCAAGACCGCTAAAGCCATAGATCCCACTACTTGAGGTTGTTGTACTTGCGATCAGGGTACCTGCATTATTTAAAAGCTTCACAATAACACCTGTAATACCAGGTTCGCTTCCATCTTGCTTACCATTTCCATTGAGATCATTGAACACAAAGTTCCCAATTGATGAACAGTTAATGTTTGCCGTTATGACCACGCTGGTAGCAGCTGAAATACAGCCGATAGAATTTTTTGCAGTTAAACTATATGTACCTGGGGCAACCCCGGTGAAAATCCCTGTTGTATTAGTATAAGTGCTGCCATTTATGCTGAAGGTCAACCCGGTCTTTGATGAAGTAACCGTAATTTTTCCAGTGGCTACAGTACATGTTGGCTGGATGACCGAAGCAGTCGGTGCAGCCGGCGTCGCTTTTGGAGCCGAGGTTCCGCTACCAGAAGCGCTTGTACATCCGTTCACTGTTGTTTTTACACTGTAACTTCCCGCTGTCAACACCGTTATGGATGAAGTTGTAGCTCCAGTGCTCCATAACAAGGATCCTGCTGCGTTGGTTGAAAGCGTTGAATTACCACAGTTATTCACTACCGTTACTACGGGTGCAGATGGAGTTGTATTAGGAGCAGCTGTTCCAATACCTGTGGCGCTGGTACATCCGTTTACCGTAGTTTTTACATTATAATTTCCTGCCGTAGTTACCGTGATCGATGAAGTTGTAGCTCCATTGCTCCATAACAACGTTCCCGTTGCTGATGTAGTAAGTATGGATGTTCCATTGCAGTTATTCACTACCGTTACTACCGGAGTTGCAGGAACCACCTTAGGTGCGGCTGTTCCGCTTCCTTGTTCACTTGTACAACCATTTACTGTGGTTGTCACATTATAAATACCTGTCGTTGTCACGGTAATAGAAGATGTGGTCAGGCCACCAGGCGTCCACAATAATAACCCTGCTGCATTGGTGGAAAGGACAGCGTCTCCGCAGTTATTTACCACGGTTCCTACAGGGGCCGCCGGTGCAGTTTTTGGGGCCGCTGTTCCGCTTCCCTCAGGACTTACACAACCATCAACCGTTGTTGTTACTTTATATAAACCCGGTGAGGTCACAATAATTGATGCAGCTGTAGATCCTCCCGGATTCCAAAGTAAGGAACCCACTGCAGTTGTGGAAAGGGTTGACGTTCCATTGCAATTATCCACCACTTGAACAACCGGTGCTAATGGCGCCAGCTTTGGACTGGCTGTTGCACTTGCTTCAGCACTTGTACAGCCATTTACGGTGGTCTTTACTTTATAGATACCTGCAGTATTTACAGAGATCAATGCAACTGTTTCACCTGTGCTCCATAACAATGATCCGGCAGCATCAGTTGAAAGGGTTGATGTACCATTACAGTTATTTTTAACGGTTATATCCGGCGTTGGAACAGGAGCACCAACTGTTACTGTTCCATTCTCATAAATGATTGTATAATTCGGAACAGGATCCTGCTGCTGAACATTTGATGGCAACAACTGGTAAACACCCGGAGGAAGGTCACCGGTTCCCATATAAACATTTGAACTATTTAGCACGGTAAAATGAGGGCCACTTGCAACCACATTGCTATCCGCATCCTCGTATTGATAAAAATAATTGTCGGTCGAATAAATCGGCTGTGATCCATTACAACCGGTAAGGGTGTCCCTGGCCTTCACTGTAAGTGTCGCCGGAACAACCGTCAGGTTTCCTAAGCCATACGTAATATCGAAATTTTCAGAGATCAAAACGCCCGGACCTATCAACCAATTACCTACCGTATAACCTGAGATCATGTTCATAGATTGATATCCTGTTAATGAATCTGTTGTTCCATATACATCCAATGAATCTACAACAAGCACCACGTTCTCATTGGTTGCATCGTTGAAGCTATTGCTGTTCACTGCTTGCTTTGTATTTACGGCTTGCTTTGTATTTATTAACAGCTGGCCATTTACAGACGCTCCTCCATTTACGGCTTGCTTTGTATTGATAGCTGCATTTGAGTTAACTGCCTGTTTGGTGTTCACCGCAAGGCTTGCATTGTGTAAACTTCCATTTGCAGAATCAATTTGGTATTCAAAAATTGATTCCGGAGCTACTGGCACAAAATAGGTCGTATCAAGTACAACACCGTTTACAGCCTGTTTAGTGTTTACTGCCTGCTTGGTATTTGCAGCAGCATTTCCTGTTGCCATGAAGCTCATATTCAAAAAGTCATCTGCTGTAAGGAACTGACCGTTAACTGCCTGCTTTGTATTGATCAGGACAACCGTATTTGACATGGTGGCCTGGTGAGTTGACCGCAATGAATCCAGGAACGCTGATTGCTCAGTAGGATTGATATTTGATCCATTGTATACATAGTTAAATTTCATCTCCCTGCCTTTGATAGATTCACCATAGGTTATTGTTGTATCACGTGGCGTGATAGTGACAGGCAGACGGTTGATCGTTAGTACGCCGTCTATAAACTGGTAATTATATAATGCGGATAATGCGAGTGAATTGGGATTTGAAAGATCTGTTACTGCTGAATGACCACGCCTGTAATACAATCCTATGTTACTGATGTTTGTAGCGGTTGAAGTAAAGGTAATATCAGTTAATCCAAGGTTAGCAAGCGATAAATTGGCAACCGCCAAAGATTGATTATTGACCGTCACAGTAAAGTTGTAAGCCGGTATGGATTCACCATAATATTTTACTGCGCTATTTATATATATCCTGACGTTTTTAGGAACAGTACTTAGCAGGTACAAAGAGTCACTTACACCACCATCCAAACCGCTTGGTGCAATTGGTGGATTGTAAACTGTCAGCGGTGGGTTTCCAAGAAAAGCAGGAATATTCGCTATTAACTGCGTTCCGTTTGTTACTACAGCAGGAATTGTATCATATTGAAAAATAACTGATGCATTATTCGCAAAATATTCTCCATTTATCACCACCGTGACCGGTTGTGAACCTGGTGTGAAGGCTGAATCCTGCAAATGCAGATCTTCAACCTGTGGAAAAGGATTGGAAAAAGATTGCAGCGCATCGTCTGCCTGCACAAATCCATACCCGGTGTTCTCATCGTATCCAGGTGTATCCATATCGATTGCCGTAGTTTGTAAAACAGATTTCATTTGTGCCCCCGTAAATGAATCACCATTATAGTATTTTTTCTTGGCTTCCATTAATAAGGCCGCAACTCCTGCAGCATGAGGAGCAGCTGCTGAGGTTCCAAAAAAGTTCGGAAACTGATCGCTATCTATATTCACCCCTCCAAAATCAACGGTTGTATTTACACCATTGGGTGCAATGATATCCGGCTTATGCCTGTTAACGCCATCTACAAGTATCCCTCCCCGTGAAGAGAATGTGGCAACGGTTGGAGGATTCACTCCATAAGCAGGTGTATTCGTATATAATACAGCGCCCACTGATATTGCACTCTCTGCATTGGCTTGCGCAAGAATTGTTCCTGTACCCTGCACGTGATCTGTGATCACACCCTCACCCCTGAAAATTATATATTTGAAACGAACATTAGAAGTTCCGGATTTACGGGTAATTATGATTTTTGCATTAACGGTTGCTCTAACTACAAATGGCAAGATCTCCAATGGATCACCGCCCAAATTGTTTCTGTTGAATCCAAAAAGACGATTTCCAAACTGATCAACAAGGTAAATATCAAGGTCATTCTGTGCACCTAGTGTTTCACCAATAGAATAAAAATTATCATCCCACTGCAAAGCAATGGTGTATGTTCCTTTAGCAAGGGTTAAGCTTTGAAAATAAGTACCTCCAAAATCATGAGCATCGCCTATATATTCTGCAGTTGGCGTGACCGGGGTAAAAACGCCCTCGTACGATTTAATTCCAAAATTACCTGCAGACGTGAAATAATTAACGCCACTTGCAGAAACATCTTCCACAGCTTGTGCAATTACGCCGTCGGTGAAGAAAGGTTCTGTTATATAAGTAATGTCATCTACAATAACATTACAACCTTCGTCACGATGGGTTTTTATACCATCTGCAAAATTTCCGGCGCTTATGAATC
>JBDSDG010000237.1:0-11695 GCA_039920685.1 Ferruginibacter sp. | reverse complement strand
AATTACCAATTGTTCATTTTAAGATAAAATGTTCAACGGGAACGTATATACGTAGCATAGCGAATGATCTTGGAGCTGCACTTGGCTGTGGAGGTTATTTGTCTGGTTTACGCAGAACAAAGATCGGTGAATTCAATGTAGATGAGGCGCAGGCATTGGATGATTTTGTAAAAAGACTTTCAGAAAACGAATGATTTATCAGGTATGATTTAAGAGGTATGAGGTCTGATTTATGAAGTATTATATGGATCGCCATCGGCGTTCTTATATACCCTGCCGTATTAAATCCATCCCATATCACGCATCCGGTATCTGGTATCCTATGTCAGGTATCCGGTATTACCCTCCTAAAACGGATAACTAATCCCAATTGTAAAATTAAAATTCTCGTATCTCCATTTTCTGTATTCTCCGTTTGGACCCCTTGTAAAGATCTTAGGAAGGAAGTCACTGAACCCAATTGAAGGAGCTTTCCACCCGCTGTTCACATAATATAATTCAGGACGCTTGAACCGGAATCCAAGATCAAAACGAACTACAAAATAATTGAAATCAAGCCGGAATCCTGTACCTGCCGACAAACCCAATTGCCTGTAAACATTTTCAAACTTAAATTGAGTGGTATCTGTGGTTCCATCCAATTTTGAGTTCCTGGTGTTCCAAATATTTCCGGCATCAATAAATAGTGCACCCCGCAACGTTAGTGTATTCGGAATGATGCGGGCAATGTCATAACGATACTCAACATTGCCCTCTAACTGGATATCCCCCGTGCGGTTATTGTAGAATGTTGAATTATTATTGTAAGGAGCCATCGCTTGTCCCCCAATTCCTATTCCCCTGATCGGCCATCCTCTCATGCTATTGCTGCCGCCCCCGAAATATTGTTTAAAAAATGGCAGCGTCCGGTTCGAATCACTTCCTAACAAAGGAATACCAACCCCGGTATAAAACCGGAATGCCAATCCCGTTTTCGGATAGCTTATGGTGTATTTATATTCTGCTTCAACCTTTACGTACCTGCGTAGATATTTTTTAAGAATTCCAAGGTTAGCCCAGGTAATTCCTGATTCTTCGAGGTTTATTTTTGTGCTTCTTTCACGTGAGAGGCTCCTAAGATGTTTTGGATTATAATACACATTCGAAACACTTGCACCCATCCCAACCACATATGCGGTCGTGTAGGAATATTTTAAAAAAAGATTGCTGTCAAGGATCTTTAGGAAGGCCGGTGTTTCATTATAGAGGTAGCTAAAGCCAAGATTCAGCGGCCGGAACTCCCATTTAAAATTGTGTTTATCAAGCCAGCTCCATCCTATATTCACATTCAATGACTGCAGGTCAAACAGGTCAAGCCGATTGCTATAAGAAATATTACTGTTAATAAATGATTCGCCTCTTGGAAGATCTCTTACATTCCTGCTTTTGGTGAAGTATTTCAGCAATTCAGGAAATATCAGCCGCGGAAATAGAATGTTATTTGAATAACCGATCTCATTGGAGTTGATCAACTTATTGGTACCGCTATTGTTGTTGTTTAATTCTATTCCCGCCCTGATCTTATGGGTCATGCTGATCGCTTCCTTGCCTACATTCCTGTTTGTAAGCGAAAGATTACCGGAAATGCCAAATAAATTACCTCCAATTATACTTGCAGAACCTATGCTCGCGGAATAGCTTGCCTCCAGTGCTGCTTCAAAGCCGAATTTTTTTCCGGGAATAAGCTCAATGATCATATTGATTTTATCACTGCTATCCGGGACTTCCATGATCTGTATGTTAGCACTTTCCCATACACCTGCTTTCGATAAATTATTCAGCGTTTTGTAATATTCTGCCTGGCTATATAATTCTCCGCTTTTGAATGTAATGTTCCTGGAAAGGAAACCGGTTCTGAACAACCGCTCATGATATCTCAGGATAAAGTCCCTGGTACTTCGCTGGGTTATGGATGTTGTATCAGATAAATTATCACTGGGATGGAAATCAGACAATATGAAGATGCGATTGATGTAAAATCTTTGCAGTTTGCTGGTATCCGTTGGCGGTATGAGGGTCACAGAAAGGCGGATCTGTGGTGAATCTGCCTTCTGCTGTGCTTCGGCAAGTAACCGAAGCTGTTCGAACGGATCTTCGCTGATGGTCGTCAATGCTTCGATGGTTGTATCACCTCTGACCCTTAATTCAGCGGCAGTGAATTTATAGTATCCATTATTCCTAAAACTGTCAACCAGCCTGCTGATCTCACCAAGAACGGCTGCTTTGGTGATGGGATTGTCTTTTACGAGTATAGATCGGTTCTTTGACGCAATTGCAATTTGCTGCAGGTCTGGTTTTCGCATCCTGTAACTAACGGTGTCGATCAACGTGGGCCTTCCTGCTTCCACAAGGTAATGAACATGAACTTTCCTGTTGCTTGTATCAGCACGATAGGTAACCTTTGAGCTGTAATAACCAAGGTTGAACATAGATGCTTTCATGTTCCTGGCCGACATACCCGAATATGCGGTGTCGTATACAGGTGGACGTTTGATAATATTGAACAGTACAAAAAAATCTTTCGAAGGGATCCTGGCACTATCTTCTAATTGATTGCTCAACCTTTGAATGACAGCCGATTTTTCTGTGGCGGTAAATTTTCCTCCCGTAACTTCAATATTGTTTTTGCGAAGAAATGGTTTTCCCTCAGGCGTTTTTCTTACAATTGGAATAGAGCAAGATGAGAAAATTAATATCAATATAAAAAAGAACTGTAGGCCGGAAAGTAATTTATCATTCTTGCAGAATAAAGGCATATGAAATTGAACAATGTTTAGTAAAACTACCATCAAATATATCCAAAGTTTACAGCACAAAAAATTCAGGGATGAATACAATGCATTTATTGCGGAAGGCCCTAAGGTGGTCACAGGAATTTTAACATCAAATGTATATCCAGTTAACAACATTTATGCATTGCAGGATTGGGTAGATGAATTGGATAATGGTATTCGTGAACGCATCTCAGAAAAGATCGTAGTGCTCAAAGATTTTGAGCTTGAAAAAATTTCTTCCTATACAACAGCTAATAATGTTGTTGGAGTATTTGAAAAAAGAGATCTGGCACCAGCCGGCTCCTTTAATAATAAATTTACCATTTTGCTGGATGATCTACAGGATCCAGGAAATTTTGGTACGATCATTCGTACGGCTGATTGGTTTGGTGTTGAAAATATAATTTGTTCTCCTAACACTGTTGATATGTATAACAGCAAGGTCGTACAGAGCACCATGGCCAGCATCGGGCAGGTTAATATTTTATACACTGATGTAGGAGAGTGGTTAAAAGATAATAAAGAGATAAAAGCATTTGCTGCTACACTAAATGGAAGATCGATTAATGAATTTGTTGGCGAGAAAGAAGGAATTATCATCATTGGAAATGAATCAAAAGGAATAAGCGATGAATTGATAAAACTTGCTAATGAGCTGATCACGATCCCTAAAAAAGGCCGTGCCGAATCGCTAAATGCAGCAGTCGCAACCGGGATAATTTTATCAAAGTTTCTAGCCAATTAACCTCTAACCTCTAATCGAAACATCAAACATCAACCTTCAAACCTTCTCGCCTTACCTAAACTGAATCGCTTTCACCGGGTTTACTTTCCTGATGAGCAAACTGGGAATGATCAAAGTTGCAAAGCATACAGCAAGTGTTCCAAGATCTACCAACACAACCTGCCACCAGATAACATCAGCATGCGCAACGTTCATATAATACGCCTCTTCATTTAATTTAATAAACCCGGTTTTTTCCTGCAGCAGGCAAATTCCCAATCCCAGTAAAGTACCTGCTATAATACCGACCACAGCGATAAGGCTGGTGTTGTATAAAAATATTTTTTGTATCATCCAGTTTGATCCACCTACCGCTTTCAGGATGCCTGTCATCCTTGTTCTTTCCAGGACCAGTATAATGAGGCAGGTAACCAGGTTTACTGCTGCAACAATGATCATAATGGCCAGCAGGATATTTTTTAACTGGCTCTGCAGATCCAGCCAATCAAAAATGTTTGGATAGATCTGTTTTATGCTCCTGCTATACCAGCTTTGCGGCAGGTCATTATAGATCTTATGTGAGACCGTGTCTGTGAGCCTGTAATCTTTGAGGAAGACCTCGTAGCCACCGATCTGCCGTGGTTCCCAGTTATTCAGCCTTCTTACAAGGTTGATATCACAGAGTGCGAAATTGTTGTCATATTCCTCGATCCCTGTTTTAAAAGTACCGGCTACGCGTAAACGCCTGGCTGTTTTACTGCCATCATCCCTGAAAAAGAATACGATCATGCTATCCCCGGCTTTGATCTCCAATTGGTTTGCAGTATAGTCACTTACATTGATCTCGTTACTATAACCGCTGTCTTTAAAAGACAGCCAATCTCCCGTTTGAAGGAAGCCCTGCATCCTGTCAAAATGAAAACTGCTATCGATCCCTTTCATCAGCACACTTGCTATTTCTGAACCTGATTTAAGAATTCCGGACTTTGTTGCATATCGTTCTACAGAAACCGCTTCCGGTAAAGAGTGGAGGTAACGCTCCACGGTATCGTTCTGGAATATCGGATATTCTTCTGCAATGCTTACCTTATTTTCCAGGTCCTGCTGCACTCGAACATGGCCCCAAAAACTAAACACCTTATTGCTTATCACCTTTTGAAAGCCATTTACAAAACTCAATGCGACGATCATAACTGCAACGCTTAATGCGGTTGCACTAATAGCAAGTCTGATAATAAAACGTGAAAATGTTTTTTGTTTGAACGAGGCTATGCGTTTTGCTATAAATATTGGTACATTCAATCGCTGGAATTTAGCTATCTTTCAAAAGTAAATTAATTAAGCTATTAAAATACGTATGAACCCACGCGGAATATTATTTGTGATCATTGCTGGCTTTTTTTTCTCATCTATTTCCGGTCAAAATATAGAACGGGTTTACAAACCTTTTATAAACACTGCCCAGTTGTTCAAAGATGGCGATCAGCAAAAGTTACCTGTCCTTACACTTAATAGTGGAGACAGGCTTGAACTGGAATTTGATGACCTGGAGGGAAATGTAAAAAGTTATTATTACACCTTTGTACTTTGCGACTATAACTGGAACCAAGTAAACCTCAGCCCATTTGATTACCTGAAAGGATTTACGCAGAACAGGATCGCAACGTACCGTTATTCTTCCATTGCGCTTACACGTTATACGCATTACCAGAGTTTTTTACCGGAAAGAGGATCAGGTCCCACTCGCTCTGGAAATTACCTGTTGAAAGTTTACCTTGATGGGGACACTTCGAAACTTGCTTTTACTAAACAGATGTTGGTAGTTGATCCAAAGGCAGCAGTGATCGGTGCAGTTACACAACCTTTTTCTGCCCAGTTATTTAGCAGCCACCAGAAATTGAAGATGTCCATCAACCTTGGGAGCATAAACAGTTTTAGTGCTGCACAACAGGTAAAAGTTGTGATCCTGCAAAACAATAGGTGGGATATAGCCCAAAGAGATATACCTCCAACTTTTGTCAGGGGAAATATGCTTGAATTCAATACAGAGGATCGTGCAGTTTTTCCGGGAGGAAAAGAGTGGAGGTGGCTGGATCTGCGTAGCTTTCATTTACAGAGCGATAGGGTAGACCATGCTGATTATAAAAAAACTGCTACTGATATGTACCTTAAGACGGACATTGACAGGCGTGGACAACGGTATGTTTATTTTCCGGATTACGATGGAATGTACAATATACTTACTTATGAAACCATCAACCCGTTTTGGCAGGGTGATTATGCAACTGTGCATTTTACATTGGCCACTCCTGACGGTAACCCTTACCCGAACAGGGATATCTACCTGGCTGGTTATTTTACCGGTTATGATCTGTCTGATAAGTGGAAAATGGACTTTAATGCTTCTGCGGCCCGGTATGAAACAAATGCATTTTTAAAACAAGGTTATTATAACTACACGTATATTTCAGTGAACAAAGATGATGCTTCTGACAGGATCGAATTGGAGGGAGATTATTGGGAGACAGAAAATACTTATACTATACTTGTCTATTATAAATCATTCACCGACAGAAGTGATCAGCTCATCGGCGTCGGTAGCATCAATTCCCGCAACGACCGCCCCGGATTTAGCTTTTAGGACAAATTACATCCTGCTATTTACAGTTTCTCATTCTTACATCCCCACATTGCCACATCTTCACATTGCCACATCCACCAAATTGACAAACTTTCAATTTGCACTTACATCATTTTGCCATAACAAAAAAATCAATTCTTAAAAATAATTAAGCGCATGGACGTATATTTGCACCGGCAAGTCTTATACGGCCAGCTCCTATTGAACTCCCCCAGGACCGGAAGGTAGCAAGGGTAAGTGGTTGAGCGGTGCGATGTAAGTAACTTGCCATTTTTTATTTAATATTGCCGATGTAATATTAAATGAATTCTAAAGAATTGGAAAATCGTTTAAAGGGTGTAGGGTACCGAATTGTGAATGTATGTGATGCTCTTCCAAAAACCAAGATAGCAAAAGTGATCGAAGAGCAATTGCTGCGATCCTCATTTTCCGCAGTAGCAAACTATAGAGCTGCTTGTAAAGGTATTAGCAAAAAAGCTTTTGTATCGAAACTTAGTATTTCCTTTGAGGAGGCTGATGAAACTCTCTTTTGGATAGAGGGAATACAGGATCTAAAATCAATACCTGTTGACAAATTATCCGCTATTAGGCAAGAGTCTATCGAATTGGCAAGTATTTAGCTGCTGCTCGAAAGACAAAACAAGCAAGTTTAAAATAATCTTACATATTCAATCTTAAATCTTAGATATTTATGAAATTTTTTATCGATACAGCAAATCTCGCACAGATCAAGGAAGCAAATGACCTTGGTATTTTGGATGGCGTTACTA
Organism: Ferruginibacter sp.; assembly: GCA_039920685.1. GTDB lineage: Bacteria > Bacteroidota > Bacteroidia > Chitinophagales > Chitinophagaceae > Ferruginibacter. The sequence continues at coordinate 4,747 of JBDSDG010000237.1, read as the reverse complement.
CGAATCCTTCGTTAATGGCAAAGGAAGGTATCAAAGGACATGATGCAGTGATGCAACATTATAAAACGATCTGTGAAATGGTTGATGGTGACATCAGCGCTGAAGTGATAGCGGTAGATTTTAATGAGATCATAGAAGAGGGGAAAAAACTCGCAGCAATTCATAAGAATATTGTAGTGAAAGTGCCAATGATCAAAGAAGGTGTGAAGGCGATAAAATGGTTCACTCAAAATAATATCCGTACAAATTGTACCCTGGTTTTTTCCGCCGGACAAGCGATCCTTGCTGCAAAAGCAGGAGCCGCATATGTTTCTCCGTTCATTGGCCGTATTGATGATACCGGTTGGGATGGAATGGATCTGATCTACCAGCTTCGTCAGATATTTGATATACAGGGATACAAAACGGAAATACTTGCTGCATCAATCCGCAATCCAAATCACATTACTAAATGTGCTGAAGCCGGTGCTGATGTTTGTACATGTCCGCTTGAATCCATTCTCGGATTGTTAAAACACCCACTTACAGATATTGGGCTTGCTAAATTTTTAGAAGACGCCAAGAAGACGGCCTAATATTAAAGAAGTAAATGGTAAAAAGATAGAGGTAAACAGAGTCATATGTAGATAGGGTATCTAAAGTATTATAAAGTTAGTTTCTTGTATCCTGCCTGTGGTATCCCGTAACCGACATCCCCTCATCAGCCCTTCTTTTTCATTTTATCCAATATCTCCTGCGAGGTCGGCAATTTTTCATTATCTTCTTTTTTCTTTATATGCATCACGAATTCTTTATGGAGTGCAGGGTTTTTTCTGAGACTTACATTTATTTTCACCTTGTCTACTTTACAATCCCTCTCTATCAATAAGCTATTGCCGTAGAACTTTCCATAAGAGCTACTGAAAATTATTTCCGTACTATCAAGTGGAAGATATCTTCCATTTGATAAAAGCCCATCTATGTTTATGTAGTTGTATGTTCCCTTCTTTAAGCTATCTGTATAAAGGTTTACATATATGCTATCGATCTTCTGAGCATATACCAAGCTGGATTTTAGAATTACCAGCACCATTAAAATTTTTTTGAAATAATTCATTGCAACAAAGATGTTTATAAATATTAACTATCTGCGTTAACACCTTGATAAAGTTCTGTTTATGCTTCCAAATAAAGCACATCTAAAAGTTCTTCCCTTCTTTTTTGAAGCACTTTCCTGGCGAAGGAACAGTAAGGTTTGATCTTAAGGCTTTTACTTCTGGCGTATTCAACAGTTTGATCCAACAATTGGCTCCCTACATTTTTTCCTTTTAAAGATCCTTCAACCTCAGTATGATCTATGATCATAATGCCTGGCCCGGGCAGGGAATAAGTTATCTCGGCAACTACATTTTCATCCATCATTATAAAAAAGGAACCTTTATTCCCTGTTTCTTTATGTTGAATGACCATGTTCTAAAATTTTTATTGAATGTACTAAATTATGTTTACGGGCAGTTGATTTGACGGGAATATCAAATTATCAAGGTAAGGAATGCGTATCATGAACTTGAAAAAACATTTTTTATTCTCATTATTCCGCTCCATCTTTGCATTCAATGACGACATTACATTCAAATAATATTTGCTGGCGTTGGCTTAATATCACATGATATAAGTGTCCTGCCTGTATTTGAATATTTAAAATATCAAAAGCCCCGACACATATGTTGGGGCTTTTCAATTATAGAAATTACAATGATAGAATTCCATACTTCATTTAAAAAAATAGCTGCGGATATATATACTCCCGTGGGAATTTATCTGAGGCTGCGTGATAAGTTCAGGGATACTATCCTATTGGAAAGTACAGATTTTCATGCTAATGAGAATAGCTATTCCATCATAGGTATACATGCAATCGCCGGGGTAGAGTTTAATAGCCTGGAAAAGCTGGAGATCAAATTACCAGGGGAGGATGCAAGGAATATTCCTGTTGATAAGAAATCAGATATTCCGGGTATTCTTTGGGAGTTCATGAAAAGGTTCCGGGTACATGAAAATGCAAGTAAGCCAATTAATATCGCACAGGGAATGTTTGGATACATCAGTTACGATGCTGTGCAGTTTTTTGAAAAGATAAAATTCACTAAAAAAAACGCGGGAGAGCCGGAGATACCGCTTGCCAGGTATCGGCTTTATCAATATGTGATAATTATAGATCATTTTAAGGACGAGCTGTATATCTGTGAAAATCATTTTGAAGGGCTTGAATCTAACATCTCTGCAGTAGAAAGCCTGATCAAAAATAAAGATGTGCCTGTTTTCCCGTTCAATACCGCGGCAGATGAATCATCAGGGATATCCGGTGATGCTTATAAAAGTATGGTGGAAAATGCTATCAATGCTTGTAGACGGGGCGATACTTTTCAAGTGGTTTTAAGCAGGCGTTTTTACCAGCGGTTTACAGGCGATGATTTTAATGTTTACCGTGCTTTGCGTAGCATCAATCCCGGTCCGTATCTTTTTTATTTCGATTATGGTGATTATAAATTGATGGGATCCTCACCTGAAAGCCAATTGATCATTGATAACGGTAGTGCAATCGTGCATCCAATTGCAGGAACCTTCCGTCGCACAGGGGATGACGAGACTGATAAAAAGCTTGCAACAGAACTTGAGAATGATCCAAAGGAAATTGCCGAGCATGTAATGCTGGTAGACCTTGCAAGAAATGATCTGAGTAGGGTTTGCAACCAGGTGGAAGTAACGAAATTTAAACAAGTTAAATACTATTCACATTTGATACACCTGGTAAGTGAAGTAAAAGGAAAGATCGGTACTGATACAAATCCTTTCCGAATCCTTGGTAGCACGTTCCCGGCCGGAACTTTAAGCGGTGCCCCTAAATATAAAGCGATGCAAATAATTGATGCGAATGAAACAAATACCCGGGGATTTTATGGAGGAGCAATTGGTAGTATAGGCTTCAACGGTAGTTGTAACCATGCGATCATGATCAGAACCTTTTTGAGCAGAAACAATGTTCTTATTTCCCAGGCGGGGGCAGGGGTCACTGTATCCAGCGACCCTGGGAAAGAACTATTGGAAGTAGACAATAAATTAAAAGCATTGAAATCGGCCATAGCAATGGCAAAGACTATAATTGATTGATATGGCACCACAAAAAATTTTGATATTCGATAGCTATGATTCATTTACCTATAATCTTGTTCACCTCGTGGAAAAAATCCTGCACACTAAAGTGGATGTTTATAGGAATGATGAGATAAGCATGGAAAAGATCGGTGAATATGACAGGATCATTTTATCCCCCGGCCCTGGTATCCCGGGGGAGGCAGGTTTACTTTTACCCCTGATAAAAGAATATGCATTCTCAAAATCAATATTAGGGGTGTGTTTAGGACACCAGGCTATTGGCGAGGCCTTCGGTGCAAAACTTGTAAATCTCGAATCCGTGTTCCACGGGGTGTCAACTCGTATTAGGATATTACACAAAGATGACCCATTATACCAGGGGTTAACTGAAGGCATTGAAGTAGGCCGATACCATAGCTGGATCGTATCACGGGAAGATCTGCCCGCTGTACTTGAAATCACTGCTGTGGATGAAAACAATTATATCATGGGATTGAAACATAAGGTGTTTGATGTACAAGGTGTTCAGTTTCACCCCGAAAGTATACTAACGCCCTGTGGTGAGACCATCCTCCGCAATTGGCTGGGCAAATAATTAAACTCATTTTAAATACACGAATTAATATTATCAAACATGGTCTATCCCGTTAAAAAATGAAAAAGTTATTAAACAATTTATTTGAATTTAAAACACTCAACCGGCAGCAGGCAAAAGATGTGTTGGTAAATATCTCCGATGGGATGTACAATGAAAGTGAGATAGCTGCTTTCATAACAGTATATCTTATGCGCAGTATAACAATTGACGAGTTGCATGGGTTTCGGGATGCATTGATGGAGCTATGCCTTACCGTTGATTTGGATGATCCTGAATTACTCGATATTGTTGGAACAGGTGGAGATGGAAAGAATACTTTTAATATCTCAACCCTTTCAAGCTTTATAGTGGCTGGATCGGGGAATAAGGTGGCCAAGCACGGAAACTATGGGGCTTCGTCTATCAGCGGATCCTCAAATCTTATGGAAGAATTAGGATACCGGTTTAAAAATAGCAGCGGGGAGCTGAAGAAAGAACTTGATGAGTCGAATATTTGTTTTTTGCATGCACCTGTATTTCATCCCGCCTTAAAAAGGGTGAGAGGAGTAAGAAAGAACCTGGGGGTGCATACTTTTTTCAATATGCTGGGCCCGTTGGTAAACCCATCTTCCCCACGCTACCAGCTGATCGGAGTTTATAACCTGGAAATGGCACGGATCTATAACTATTTGTTACAGCAGGGCGAAACTTCTTTTACAATAATTCATAGTTTAGACGGATACGATGAAATATCTTTAACAGGCGACACAAAAGTTATAACACGGGATGGTGAAAGTATGATCAGTGCGATGATTCTTGGAAAGCGGACTGTTTCACCAGCAGACCTATATGGCGGATCAACTGTAGAGGAAGCAGCAAAGATCTTTTTAAAAATTATAAAAGGGGATGGGACATGGGCACAAAATTCGGTTGTAATAGCAAACGCAGCTATGGGTTTAAAATGTTTAGGAAAATACCCTGACTATGAAACATGTTACCAGCTTGCAGTTGAAAGCTTTGAAAGTGGCCGGGCTT
>JBDSDG010000236.1:0-12984 GCA_039920685.1 Ferruginibacter sp. | reverse complement strand
CTGTGGTATCAGCAATTCAACTTCATCATTGGTTATAATAAAATTGCACAGGTTCATTTTCCGTGTTTCATCCATTTGTTTTTCCATCCGTAATTCAACCTCTGCTTTGGTAAGATCATCTCTTTTCATGGCTCTTTCGATCCGTAGCTTATACGGGGCATGTACACCGATCACATAGTCCAATTTTTTCTGTGCTCCGCTTTCAAAAATAAGTGCCGCCTCTTTAATGGCATAAGGTATCTTTTCCCTGGATGGTTCCTTCATCCATCGCTCAGCATCAGCAATTGTAACCGGGTGAACGATTGAATTAAGCAACGCTAATTTTGGAGGATCATTGAAAACCAATGAGGCAAGCAGCTTTCGGTTCAGTTCCTCCTTTTCATAAACAGAGGCGCCAAAGTTTTTAATGATCTGCTGTCGCAGGGATTCGTCATCGTTCATCAGTCTTTTAGCAGCAGTATCGGCATAGTAGACAGGTACGCCCAGTACTTCAAATATTGCTGCAACGGTGGTCTTACCACTACCGATCCCGCCCGTAAGGCCGACTCTTAACATGAAATGATTTAGATTTATGATCTGTGATTTATGATGTGTGATATAGCACGATCGTGTTGTGCTTTACATCATACATCATATATCATACGTCATTAAGTAGTTCTTATTTTTTTGCAGTTTCCACTGGCTTATTAACATTAGCTGTCCACTCCATACTGATAGAGCTTTTTTCAATTTTAACATAGCTGCCCGGGCTCGTTTCAAGCATTAATGTGGCATCATCATTCACCTTGTTGATCGTTCCATGAATTCCAGCGATGGTAACAACCTTATCACCTTTTTGAAGGTTTGATATAAATGATTTTTGTTGCTTTGCTTTTTTTGCCTGTGGACGGATCATGAACATCCAGAATACAAGGATCATCAATCCCATCATTATCAGTGTACCTGTACTTCCGCCTTTTCCCTGCGGATCCATCATCAAAAAAATACTTAATAATTGCATTGTAATTTGTTTTTTTGCTGACGTTGCAGCCGGTTAAATATAAAGACCTATTGTTTGCCTATTACTTCTCCTTTCAATAACAGTTCACTAAAAGGAGGTTTTGCATTTGATGTTACTGTTACGGTTTTATGAGCCTCTCCAGGCCTGTTCTCACTGTTGAATTTTACTTTGATAACCCCGGTTTCACCAGGCTTTACAGGTGCTTCAGGCTTATCAGCAACGGTACATCCACAACTGGCGGCAACATTTGTAACAACAAGGGGATTTGAACCTGTATTTTTAAACCGATAGCTGTATTCAACTATCTCGCCTTCCTTGATCTTGCCAAAATCATAGGTAGAATCAATAAGCTGAACGGAAGTTGGATTTTTTATCTCTTGGGGTGGCATGACCGCCTGCTTATCTTTCCTTCGTACATCGCATCCCGTTAGGACGATCATAAATGGTAATACTGCAAATAAAAATGTTTTGAACATATTCTTTCCAGGTTTATAAAACAATATCTTTAAAATTCTTTTTTTCAATTTTATTTTCTGCAGTCAACTCTTTATGAATATTATCAAGTAATCCATTTACAAACTGGCCACTCTGAACTGTGCTATATGCTTTTGCAATATCTATATATTCATTTATGGTAACCTTGGTAGGAATGGTCTCAAAATATAAAAATTCACAAACTCCCATTTGAAGGATGATCAGGTCAAGTGCAGCTATCCTTTCCGCATCCCAATTTTTTAATTTTGGTTTGATGAGTTCCAGGCTCTGGACTGATTTTTCCAATACAGTTATCAGCAACGACTTTGCAAATTCCCATTTATCTTTACTAAGGATCTCTTTAAAAACCTGCGGAACCGGCTTGTTGAAATAATTTAAAACAAGCGTTTGCATCATTTCTGCATCATCATCCCAGTTAATAAAATGTTCTTCCACATGATTTATGAAATTCTCATTAGGAAGCATCAGGTTAGCGAATATAAAATCAAAGATCCTTTTTTCAGATTTCTTATCACGCGATTGCTCTTCAATATATTCTTTGTATTCCGGGGATTGGATAAGCTCTAAATAGATCTTTTTCAGCAGGTCATGGTTTGCAATATGATCCAGCTTTGCAGCCTTTAATGCGGTATTAAAACCAGTGTCTTCCACGATCTTCCACAAAAGCTCATTACCAGCAATTTTTGTATTTACCGTAAGGTCGCCCTCAGTTGGTAAATGTTTACTGGCTTTTTGTCTCGCATCTGTTTCGGAAAATCGTGCTACTTCCGTAACGAAGTATACGAGGTAGGTGAATAAGTTCTTTGTCTCCTCAATTTTTTTAGTAAGTATCGAAACAGGCTCTCCTGGCTTGGTTTCGCCATTGGCACTGTCCAGGCTATACAAAGTTTGCATCACCTTAACCCGGATATTTCTTCTGCTGATCATTCTAAAGAACATTAATTCAGGGGGCAAAATTAAGGTATTAAACATGGATGAATAATATTTACTTGATATAGCGGCAGTGTAAAAATGTCTGAATAACCTAAAAACCTGTCAAGATGGACTGTCAACTTTAATATTAATTGTTTTGGTATAGTATTTATTAGCCTAACTTCGCATTCCCAAAAAAGGGACTGATCTTTTTTAATCAAATCAAAACAAAAAATTTATGGCTAAGAAGTTAAACATTACGCCTTTACATGACAGGGTAATTGTGAAACCTGCCGCTGCTGAAGTTAAGACCGCAGGCGGAATAATTATTCCTGATACTGCAAAAGAAAAACCTCAGCGTGGTGTTGTACTTGCTGCAGGACCAGGCAAAAAAGATGAACCGGTAACAGTGAAAGCAGGAGATAATGTATTATATGGGAAATATGCAGGTACAGAAATTTCTGTTGAAGGAACTGACTATTTGATCATGAGAGAAAGTGATATACTGGCTATCGTGTAGTAAGCTGTTAGCTTATAGCCATTAGCTATTAGCTTTTCTTACTAATTAAAACGCATTGCTTATAGCGGGCAGCTAAAAGCTTACATAATTAATCATCTAATAAAATTTATACCTAATGTCAAAAATGATTTTCTTCGATATCGAAGCAAGGAATAAAATGAAAAAAGGCGTTGACACATTGGCCAATGCTGTAAAGGTAACGCTGGGGCCTAAAGGCCGTAACGTGGTTATTGAAAAGAAATTTGGCGCACCACAGGTGACCAAAGACGGAGTTACCGTTGCAAAGGAAATTGACCTGGAAGATCCGATTGAAAATATGGGCGCTCAAATGGTAAAAGAAGTGGCTTCTAAAACTGCCGATATTGCCGGTGATGGTACTACAACTGCTACCGTATTGGCTCAAAGTATTATAAGTGAAGGATTGAAAATGGTAGCTGCAGGTGCAAACCCAATGGATCTTAAGCGTGGAATTGACAAAGCAGTGAGCCTTGTTGTTGCCAGCTTAAAAGAACAAAGCCAGGCTGTTGGAAACGATAGCAAAAAAATACAGCAGGTTGCAACCATCTCTGCCAACAACGATGAAACAATTGGTAAGCTGATCGCTGAAGCTTTTGGAAAAGTTGGTAAAGAAGGTGTCATCACTGTTGAAGAAGCAAAAGGAACCGATACAACTGTTGATATCGTTGAAGGTATGCAATTCGATCGTGGTTATATCAGTCCGTATTTTGTTACGAACAGTGAAAAAATGCAAGCTGAATTGCAGAACCCATACATTCTTATTTATGATAAGAAAATTTCTGCAATGAAAGACATACTTCATATCCTTGAGAAAGTTGCACAAACAGGACGCCCATTGGTGATCATTGCTGAAGACCTTGAAGGAGAAGCATTGGCAACATTAGTTGTAAATAAATTACGAGGTACTATTAAAGTCGCAGCAGTTAAAGCGCCGGGTTTTGGTGACAGGAGAAAAGAAATGTTGACGGACATTGCGATCTTAACCGCAGGAACTGTTATCAGCGAAGAGCAAGGATTTAACCTGGAGAATGCTGACCTTACTTATCTTGGGCAGGCAACTTCGGTTACAATTGACAAAGACAATACAACTGTTGTTGGAGGTAAAGGTGCCAAGAAAGATATTCTGTCACGCGTTAACCAGATCAAAGCCCAGGTTGAAAATACTACCTCTGATTACGATAAGGAAAAATTGCAGGAGCGCCTTGCTAAATTAGCCGGTGGTGTTGCAGTTTTATATGTAGGTGCTGCCACAGAAGTTGAAATGAAGGAAAAGAAGGACAGGGTAGATGATGCCTTACATGCAACCCGTGCTGCTGTGGAAGAAGGAATTGTTCCTGGTGGCGGCGTAGCATACATTCGTGCAGTTGCAAGCCTTGATCCAAAAGTAAAAGGACAGATCGCAGATGAGCAAACCGGTATGGCGATCGTTCGCCGTGCTTTAGAAGAGCCAATTCGCATCCTTACCCAAAATGCAGGGATCGATGGCTCAATCGTGATCCAGAAAGTACGTGAAGGTAAAGGTGATTTTGGTTTCAACGCCAGGACTGAAGTGTATGAGAATCTTTTGAAGGCAGGTGTTATTGATCCAACTAAAGTTACGCGTGTGGCATTAGAGAACGCTGCATCTATAGCTGGCATGTTATTAACTACTGAATGTGTTATTGCGGATAAGCCTAAGGAAGAAAGTGCTCATGCACATGGCGCTCCTGATATGGGTGGAATGGGAGGCTATTAATAATCTTCTTAAAAAAATATTCCCCGTTATTCGAAAGAACAACGGGGAATTTTTTATATAAAATGTAAACTTTAACCTTGGTTTATTGTCGACCTATTTTATGATTTTGATATTTTCAAATTCAGTATTGTTTTGTATCCTGAGTATATAAACACCTCTTCCAAGAGTTGCCATGTTGATGGTGTTTATTCCCTTTTGCATTGTTGTACTGTATACTAGCTTACCATCGTTGTCAAATAATTTTGCTAAACATGTTTCGTTGCTGATGCTTACACTCAACATATCAGTCACAGGGTTTGGATAAACAATTACTTTGCTTAGGCCACAGTCCATCTTTAAAGAAATGGTTTTACTATATGTGCTTCCACCGTCCATATTTATCATTTTTAACCTGTAATAAAGATTGCCGGCCTGTGCTGCAGGGTGGTTATAAGAATAACTTTTTACACCAATTCCGCTGGTGGATAATACCGTTGCGATCTTTTGAAAGGTTGTTCCATCAGAGCTATATTCAATTTCGTATTGCCTGAATGAAGATTCACTTTGTGATTGCCATTTAAGGTTAACTGAACATTTGGTTAGAGATGCTTCAAAGGATGATAACTTAACAGGTAAAGCGCCGGGACAATTAACCGATGTAAGGTCCACTCCATCAAGTTGCGGCTTACCGATGCTAAACATATATGATTTGTCCTTGAATTGATAAGAGTAAACTGCAATCGCGTAGTAATGATTCGGCTGTGTTGTAACAACTCCATCATAACCTGGACCTGTTGGAAGATTCATGGTATTATTTATATTACAATAGATCTCATTAAAGGAAGAAGGATCAACAGGGCAGGTAATAGATGAAGGGATTGAAGTTCCCATATCAAAGACCAGGTAATCAAGATCTAGCGGATCTCTTTCTGGATTAATGATCGGTGTATAGGTCTGTGTAAAATCTCCACCATTATCTGAAAAGAAGAATTGCCAATATACCTGCTTATAACTAATGTTGTCGTAGCATGTGCCGGGAACACCAGAGGCATCAGGTACGGTTGCATCGATCACCTGAACACCGTAATTAGCAGCGCAGCCAAGGTAAGTGCAATTTTGTGCATAGGTTATTTGTGAAATAGCGAACGTGAATAAAAGAACTAATATGTAGTTGTTTTTCATGGGGAGATGGATTTTGATAATTTCCTTATTTAAGAACGAAAACCGGGTTAAATTAGTATACCTGTTCAAAAAATATTATGCACGATCAAGCATAAAACATTAATGAATCAGGTTGATAACCAACGGTTTGAATAAATATTGAAATAACAGTGAGATTATGGTTTCAACCTTAAAAGCCAGGGAATTACTGGCCGCACTCCCGGATGTTACGGAAAAGCCTCACTTCAACCTGTCATCTTTCAGGGTGAATAATAAAATATTTTCTACTTTATGGGAAGCTGATAAAAAGCTCATGGTAAAATTATCCCTGGTTGAACAGTCTATTTTCTGCAGTATTGATCCTAAAAATATTTATCCTGTACCGGGAGGATGGGGAAAACAAGGTGCTACGTTCATTAAATTAGCGCAAGTAAAAAAAGATGTTGTGATCCATGCATTACAATGTGCATGGAAAAATTCCGCCTCGAAAACTATGCTTAAAAAGTACAGGTCGATCTTATCTCTTAAATAAAAAAAATCAGGAGATTACAACCTTCACTCTTACTCTAAAAGTGTTTAAAAAATTAGAAGGTTTTATTGTTTTCATAACATCGCTGGTATCGCTTTCATCGTTTATTTGTAAAATTTTATTTCTTGATGAGGATTTTAATATTCATCAGCATATTTTTTCTTACAAGTTGTTATGTTAGCAAAAATCCCGTCCGGGAAGAAGCGATACGACTGCGCAAAGGCCTTGTGAAGGAAGATACCAGTTATATATATGCATTGCCATTTGAAAAAGGAAGGTCGTTTCGTGTGATCCAGGGATACTTCAGCCAGTTTTCGCACAAAGAAAGAGCAGCTATAGATTTTAATTTTAAACGCGGCACAAAGATCACGGCAGCAAGGGAAGGTATTGTTGTGAGAGTGAAGGAGGATGGAACATCAGGTGGACTTAATAAAAAATACCGGTCACAGGGGAATCATATCGTAATTCAACACCCTGATGGGTCGCGAGCAGGATATTGGCATTTGCAAACAGACGGTGCATTGGTAAATGTTGGAGATAGTGTTAAAAAAGGCCAGGTGATCGGTTTAAGCGGCAAGACCGGATATGCCGCAGTTCCTCACCTGCATTTTATAGTATGGAAGAGCGATCACCATGGATGGCAGGCGATTCCGACTCACTTTCAAACGTCTAAAGGAGTTAAATATCTTGAGTTCTGGGGTAAGTATAAGAATTAGAATTGAACACCGGCTTAAATATAAAATTCCAGTTGGTTCCTTAGTGACCGTAGTTCATTTTCCTTTTGTTCCAGTGAAGATAAAAGATGCAGGATGGTTTGAATACCCTCGATATTTATCTCCAGTTCATTATGCAGCCTGATGATTTTTTCTACTGAGTGCAATGCACGTTCCGGGATATAACGGGAACGCTTAATTGTAACAAGTTCAATAAGTTCATTCCGGTGTAAATCAAAAACAAATTCTGTGTCTATATTATGGTGAACACAAAATTCTTTTACTGCTATTAATTTTTCTGCAGCCATGATCATAATTTTGAAAGTTCAGTGAAAAGTTGTTTCTGTTTTTCTGATAAATTTTGAGGCAGCTTCACAGAATAGGTGATATACAGGTCTCCAAAACTCCCTTCTGATCGATAAACAGGAGCTCCTTTTCCCTTTACACGTATCCTGGTATTGTTCTGCGTTTCTGGTTTTACTTTGAGTTTGATCTTACCATGTAATGTATCAAGTGTGATCTCTCCGCCAAGCATTGCAGTATACAGGTCTATTTCATGCGTCAAATAAAGGTCATTGCCCATCTTCTTATAAGGTGTGTTATTAATGATAGAGAAGGTGATAAAAAGGTCTCCGGCCGGCCCGTTGTTTGCGCCCGGGCTTCCAAAGCCTTTTAATTTGATTACTTGTCCATTCTCAATTCCAGCTGGAATATTGATGCGTATATTCTTTCCGTTAATGGTGACCGTTCTTTTATGGGTCATAAATACATCGGTTGAATTCAATTGCAGCGAGGCGCTCAGATCATCTCCCCTGTACTTTGCACGGGTGCGTTGCCCACCACCAAACATAGAAGAAAAAAATTCTGAAAAGCCACCTTCTGATTCAAAGTCCTGTGCGAATTGGCCGCCTCCAAAATCATAAGATTGTTGCTGATGTGTTCTGCGTGCCTGCTCCTGCGCTTCACCGTGCTGCCAATCCTTGCCATACTTATCGTATTTTTTTCTTTTTTCAGGATCACTCAAAACTTCGTTTGCTTCATTGATCTGCTGAAATTTTTTATGAGCTTCCTTATCGTTAGGGTTTACGTCTGGATGAAACTTTCTTGCCAGCTTCCTGTATGCTTTTTTTATCTCTTCGTTAGACGCGGATTTCGGAATGCCGAGGATATTATAATAATCGATAAATTCCATGTTACTGATTTATGCAAATACAAATTTAAACCAGGCTATGATTTAATGGCGCTTTTTTATAAATGCCCTTACGATAAAATATTGTGCAAGGCAATAAGTTAACCTGATCAGGAATGAAGCTAAAGTAAAAGAATGATAGAATTTATTGAGCGCAAATAAGCTATCAGAGATCACAAAGAATAATGCCCCTGCTGTGAATAATTGTCTAACAGTCTTATTCACACTATATGGTATCGCCAAACTGTAATAAAGCATGATGCTTATTATACATGCATAGGCTATCACCGGGATTTTCAGAGTGCCGAGGTGAGGTAATATCAGGTACAACAATCCTCCCGTATAAAAGATAAGCAGGATCACCCAATAGGGTTGTTTTTTTGTAAGAGAGGCACCGGGTCTTTTGATCTGGGCAAAATAAGAGATGTAAAAAACATGGGTAATTAAAAAGCATATCAATCCGGCAATAAAAAAAATAGTGCTTTTTTCTTCCAGCAGTAAGAACACATCACCCAAAAATGAGAAGAACAATGCTGCAAGGACCTTTAGCCTTCCTTTTGTTTCATTTGTCAGCAAAAGGACTGCTGCTATTAAAGCCGGCATCAGCATTGGCTTAAAAACTCTATCCAGCATTTCCAAATTGAATATGGCAGCTATGAGGCATGGCAATACAATTGCCCAGAAAAGTGTATAAATATTTTTCCTGGCTATTGAGAGCATCAGCAGTTTAATTTTTTTCTACGTATGGCTGGCCACCAAAGAAAACACGCAATGAATCTTTTGCTTTGATCGTATCAGAAAGTGGGCTGGTAAAAGGCATGGCTATCTTGTAAACAAAAGAATCTTTCGGATAAAGTAACAGCTTATGTCCATAGCTCGTAAGCTTTGCAAAAGCTACGTCAGCAGATCGTTTCCCCTGGTATTCTTTAATAACTATTTTAAAGGTAAATCCATCATTTGTTGCGATCGAATTACCTTCTGCAACTTTATGTAGTGAAGTGTCCTGTACACTTGCAAAAGTGTCTTTTACCGTCACAACAGAATCTGCTGTAAAGGCAACTGGTTCCAGGTTATTCTTATTTGTGTCTTTGTTTAGAAAATAATAAAGTGCTGCCGCTACGATGATCAGCGAAATTAGGACGACGACCATCCAGGCCTTGGAATTATCCGTCACCTTGTTAACGGTAGAGAAGCTGATCTCTTCCTCGGTTTTTTCCCTTAATAAGGCAGGTGCCGCATCAAGCCTAGCATTTACAGAATGACCCTGTAAAAATTCATAGGTGCCGGCCTGGTTCTTTACCAATACACCGAGACCTTCAATAGGGAACGGTTTACCTATATTGAGGAATTGCCTTGCGAGAATAGAATAGGATTCAAGATCGGATGTGGCAAGTGGTTTTATCTTCCGGGTCTGCGCAACAATAAATGAAATAAGGTCATCATCCTGGGGGGCTCTCTTATTGAATTCAAACTTTACTGCATTATCTGGCATGATCATTTCCTTATCACTTTCAACAGGCATTGCAATTTCTGATGATAGAAAAAATGTACCGATATCCTGTAGACTTACTTTTTTGCTGTTGTAAAGATGTTGAACGATGAGCTGTTCTATTTTCATAAGAGAATTTGAGTATCAAACCTACAAGTTATTCATAAAATTGCAAACTGTACGGGCATTTGTATGTAATTTTGAAATTATGTTTTCACATCAGGAAATAGCGTTTATAAGGCACTGGGAGATGGTGAGAGAGAAAGAAAGTCGTTTCCTGAGTAAGCTGGGCAGGGGATTGCCGGTGGCAATGATGTTCGGACTTCCTATCATACTTTCCGTGGTTGCTGTTTATTTTTTTTCACCTGAATGGTTTACGAAAGTATCACAGGCGGCTACTGGTTCAGTAGAAACTTTGGTCATTGCAGTTATAGTGATCATTTTATTTTTTTCTTACTTCCGTATGCATTTTAAATGGGAAATGAATGAACAGCTATTCAATGAATTAAAGAACAGGGAAAAGAACACGGTTGCCTGATCCATTTTAAACCATAAAAACTACCTTGATGATCCGCATATTTTTCTTACTTAGTTTATCTTTTTTATTTTTTTCATGTTCAAAGGATAATGTTGGATGTAGTTACACGGATTCTTATGCAGTTGCAACTTCATCTGAAATAATGTACCTGCAATCTTATATAAACAACAATGCAATAACTGCGACCCAGCATCCAAGTGGTATTTTTTACCACATCGACAGCGAAGGAACGGTTGGTTCACCGGTTGTGTGCTCAACAATCACGGTAAATTATTCAGGCCGGCTGTTATCCGATGGCTCTGTCTTTGATGCAAAGGATGGAAAAGCTTTTGTGCTTGGACAATTGATCCAGGGTTGGCAGAAAGGTTTGCCGCTGCTTAAAGAAGGTGGTGCCATCACATTATATATACCTCCATCACTGGGATACGGCGCAAATGATGTAATTCAAAACAATGTTGTTTTGATCCCTGCGAATTCTTATCTAAAATTTACTATCCAGTTATTGGATGTGCAATGATCAATTATTTAAATCTTTAACTCGAATATTTTGAGCCACGAAGCGATATCGGTATTTGATATGTTCAAGATCGGGATAGGCCCAAGCAGCAGTCATACGTTAGGCCCATGGCGAGCTGCACAAAGATTTACGGACTCCCTAATTAAACAGGATAAGCTGAACCAGGTAATACGGATTGAAGTATTGCTATATGGATCGCTGGCAAAGACCGGTATCGGGCATGGAACCGATATTGCCGTGCAATTGGGCCTTGGGGCAGATGACCCGGTAACATTTGATGTAAATAATATCGGGGCAAAGACCAGGGATATCAAGCAAATGAAAAAGCTCTTACTGGGAGGCACACACGAAATTGACTTTGACCCAGTGGAAGATATTGAATTCTTATTCTCCGAATCATTGCCTTATCATCCCAATGCGCTTACCTTCCTGGTGGAACTTAAGAATGGTGATACATTCGCAGAAACATATTATTCTGTTGGTGGCGGTTTTGTTGTAAAAGAAGGAGAGGACGTATCAGGCACTGATTCCATTGAGATCCCTTTTCCTATAAATACAGCTGCCGATCTTTTGCATTGGTGCCGTAAGACCGGCATGTCGATCAGTGAGGTGGTAATGGAAAACGAAATGGCATGGCGGCCAGAATCAGATACCCGCCAGCAACTGTTGAATATTTGGAGAGTAATGCATGAATGTATATACCGTGGATGCACAACCGAAGGTATATTGCCCGGCGGATTACAGGTAAAAAGAAGGGCCTTTTCCTTAAACAGGAAATTATTAAAGGATAAAACATATAATGATTACAATAGCTGGGCAAAAGCAATTAAAGAAGGTGGTACACAGTTTAATTATATATTGGATTGGGTAAGCTGTTTTGCACTTGCAGTGAATGAGGAAAATGCATCTTTTGGAAGGGTTGTCACTGCACCTACTAACGGTGCCGCAGGAGTGATTCCCGCGGTTTTACATTATTACATACTTTTTTGCGACGGTGAGCACGACGATAAGATCATTCAATTCCTGCTTACAGCTTCTGAGATCGGAAGCATATTTAAAAAAGGCGCTACCATTTCAGCAGCCATGGGTGGATGCCAGGCAGAAATTGGAGTAAGCAGCGCAATGGCAGCTGCGGCATTAACAGAATGCCTTGGTGGAACACAACGACAGGCTATGATGGCTGCAGAAATTGCGATGGAGCATCATCTTGGTATGACCTGTGATCCGATCGGGGGACTCGTGCAGATACCATGTATAGAACGCAATACAATGGGAGCTATTAAAGCGATCACTGCTTGTCAGCTTGCATTACAAAGTACCCCTGATTTTGCAAAAGTCAGTTTAGATGGCGTTATAAAGACAATGTGGGATACAGCGCTTGATATGAACAGCAAATACAAAGAAACTGCGGATGGGGGATTGGCAGTTAATGTGCCACTTAGCTTGAGTGAATGTTAAAACACATTTCGCCGCCATGGCGTTAAGACAATATTAATCAAATGTGTTTTTAGCTTTGCGTCATAGCGGTTAACCGTTCACCAGAAGAGAATCCACACTATTAATGCTGCTAATTGAATAAGGTCTGATGCTGAAATTGGTTTTTTTTCGATAGCCGAAGCCATTGATAAGGAGGAGGAGTTGGATTTCATTTTACAAGTTTCTATAAAAACGATGGAATGAAGACTTTAGTATGACATATCCAAGTTAAACGCCATATTTTCTTTTAATATCCCTGTCATTCTCTCTTTCTTTGATCGTATTTCGCTTATCATATACCTTTTTCCCCTTTCCAAGGCCGATCTCCATTTTTGCAAGTCCTTTTTCACTGATGAATATTCTTAATGGGATAATGCTGTATCCTTTCTCTTTCGTCTTTGCCTCCAGCTTTACTAGTTCTCTTTTGTTCAGCAATAATTTTCTTTCCTGCATAGGCTCATGGTTTGTATAAGTGCCGTAAGCATATTCTGAAATGTGAAGGCTTTTTACAAACAGTTCTCCTTGCTGGAACACACAATAGCTGTCATTGAAGCTTGCTTTGCCAACACGCAGAGATTTGATCTCAGTTCCCTGCAATACCAGGCCGGCAATAAATTTCGACTCAAAGAAATATTCGTAGTATGCTTTTTTATTACTGAGTTCCAAGGTTATAATTAGGAGATTATTTAATTTGGAAATTTGAATATGTGGGT
>JBDSDG010000235.1:0-8872 GCA_039920685.1 Ferruginibacter sp. | reverse complement strand
TCCATTAACAGGGGACAATTTTTACCGGGTGAAAAGCGTTGGAGTAGCAGGAGAAACGAGGTATAGCCAGATTGTAAAAGTTAACATGATAAAAACTGCCGGGGCGATCACTGTTTTCCCGAACCCGATAAGAAAGGATGGGCTGGTTTATGTGAATATGACGAACCAACCAGCGGGTATTTACCATGTTAGGATAATAAATAATGAAGGGCAAACGATGTTAAATAAATTGTTGAACCATGCAGGAGGAAGTATCGTTTATACAGTAGAGCTTGAAAGGCTTGTTGCGCATGGAAACTATTTGTTAAGTGTTGTGGGCGAAGACAATGTTAATTTAAGCTTCAGAATTGTTTATTGAAAATGATAGTTTATTTTTGTAAAAAGAATTTTTTAAAATGACAAAGATCAAAAAGTTTTTGGTGACGGCGGGGATAGTTATGATCATGAGCATTCTTCAACCATTGTGCAGTGTGGCCCAGGTATCTGATCCGGGTTGTGATCCATTAGATCCGGGTTGCCCTATAGATGGAGGATTGACTTTATTGATCGCTGCAGGAATCGGATTAGGAGCTAAAAAAGCATATGATAAAAAGAAGAAGGTTAATCTTTAATTTCTTTTATTATCAATAATTACTTGGGAAGAGAGATGACACTTACGTTGTCTCTCTTCTTATTTTTTATAAATTCGTAGTTCGGTCTGAAGATTTCGTATTCATTCAAATATAGACGATCAATCATAAGTACATCATCATCATTGGATTTTCGTATTTCAACTATTTTAACGAATTTTACAGCCGTTTACGGATGGGTTGGCTGCCTGTTGTTCCCAGGACTAAAAATTATGTATAAACAATCTATTTTTTGTTCTGCCTTAAAAGCAGGATGGCGATTTTTTTCAAACGTATTGCTTGTAGGAACAATACTGTCATTAGGATCCTGCTCTACGGTAAAAGATACTTTTTATTTTAAAACGCTGCAAAAAGATACAACGATAACAGGACTCGTCAATAAGGAGCTTGAATCCAGGATTGTAAAGGGCGATAATCTTTCCATTGCTATCAGTAGTTTAAGTAAAGAGGAGGATATTGTATTTAACATGGGAACCACCAACCAGGGAACTGTATCACCTGCAGGATTTCTTGTTGACCAGGATGGGACTGTCACAATTCATAAAATTGGCAAGGTACAGGCCGAAGGTCTATCACGAAAAGAATTAGCAGCAACCTTACAAAAACAATTGTTGATCTTCTTAAAAGACCCCATCGTTACTGTACAATACCTGAATCATAAGATAACAGTGGTTGGAGAAGTAATAAAACCCCAGGTCATAAATATGCCGGAAGAGCAGTTGTCTTTAATAGACGTATTGGTTATAAGTGGTGATCTTAATGAAAATGCCCGCAGGAATGATATTATGATCATTCGGGAAAAAGGAAATGAAAAGAAAGTAAAACATATAAATCTTGAAGACCACTCCATATTCACTTCTCCCTGGTATTATGTTCAGCCAAACGATATTGTTGTAGTTAGCCCTGATCTGGAAAAGAAAGAAAGACAAGCAAAACGATTGAGGTTCCAATCCAATTTCAGCCTGATAATATCAACGGTATCATTAGTACTTATAATTGTTGACCGGATCTTCCGTTAAAAGTGTTATTAGACCATTATGAGTGAAGAACAATTTTTTAAAGACAAGCCTAACTCCAATATACTTGTCCAGATCGTTCAAAGGTACCTGCCGTTCTGGCCAGTATTTGTTATTCTTACTGCCGTTTCTTTATCATTTGCATTTGTTTATTTGAGGGCACAAACAAGGATCTATGTTGCCGCTGCGAAAGTGTTGCTTAAGGATCCGCAAAAAAGTGGTGGAGACAGTAAGGTGCTCGATGCGCTTAATATATTCAGCGAGAAAAAAATAGTTGAGAATGAGATAATCGTGCTTAGGTCAACATCATTGATGCAGGAAGTAGTTAAACAACTAGACCTCTATACAACTATATTTAATGAAGGAAAAGTTCAGACGGAAGAACTTTACAAAGATAATTCTCCGCTTAAGTTCATTGCAATAAACAAGGATAGCATTGTCAATGCAGGTAAATATAAGTTCGCCGTTAACTGGAAAAGGGAAGTTGTTCAAATAGCCGGTAAGGAGGTACCGTTCAACGGTATGCTGCAATTGGGAAATACTGTTTTCATTTTAAAAATGAATAAGAACTACAATCCCAATGTTGTAGGCAAAAATTATTTTGCGATATTCAATTCTGTTGAATCAGCTGCCGGTGCCATACTCGGAAGCCTCAAAGCAAGTGCCCAGTCCTTCTCTTCAACCGTGCTTGATGTAAACATAGAGACACCGGTTCCTGAAAAGGGAATTGAAATACTCAACAAGCTTTTCGAAGTTTATAATAAGGAAGCGATAGACGATAAGAACCAGATAGCGGTGAAAACGATCGACTTTATTGAAGACAGGTTGAAAACGGTTATCAGGCAATTGGATAGCGTGGAATACAACATTCAACAATATAAATCTACACAGGCTGTAACCGATCTGAGTACCCAGGCTTCCATGTATTTTACAAGTGTAAAGGAACTTGATAAGAGAAAAAGTGAAGTTGATCTGCAGATGGAAATTTTAAAAGATATAGAGGGATACGTTAATAGTAAAGGAAGGAATCCGGGAACAGTTCCATCGCTGATGCTTGTGAATGACCAGACACTTACCAATTTGCTTCAGCAGTTATATGGAGCGGAATTCGATTTTGATAAATCCAAAACACTTGCAGGAGAACAAAGCGAGACTGTAATCATGGCGGGACAAAAAGTTGACAGGATAAAAAATGATATCCGGGAAAATCTCAACAACATCCGAAGTAATTTTCAATTGGAAAAAGGAAGTATCAATGCCGGGATCGCAAAAAATAACAGCCTATTAAGTGATGTTCCACAAAAAGAACGCGGATTACTGGAGATCAGCAGGCAACAGGCGATCAAGAATAACATCTACAACTTTCTACTTCAAAAAAGAGAAGAAACAGCGCTTTCTTCTGCTTCCACAACAGCTGATCTGAAAGTATTGGAACACGGATTTTCTTACGGACCTATCCGTCCCATCAGCAAGAATTATTACCTAATGGGATTTTTAGCGGGGTTGCTGTTGTTTCTATTGTACATACAAACGCAGGAGCAGTTCAACAATAAAATCTTATTCCGAGCAGAGATCGAAAACAAAACAACCGTGCCGGTTGTAGGAGAGATAGTACAAACGAATGCAAAGGATGTTGTAGCGATCTCTGAAGGAAAACGTACGGTAATTGCTGAACAATTCAGGGCGTTGCGTACGAACCTGGCATTTATGGGATTTAATGAAACCCATAAAACGCTTATGGTTACATCAAGTATTTCCGGGGAAGGCAAAAGCTTTATTGCAATAAATATGGCTATCAGCATGACATTGACCGGGAAGAAAGTTGCGCTAATGGAAATGGACCTCCGCAAGCCAAAGCTCAGTAAAAAACTTAGTGTTAGCCGCGACCCCGGTATTTCATCTTATCTCGTAAATAAGGCAGAGCTGGATGATATTATTAAGGTGACAACCTTTTCAAATTTGTTTCTTGTATCGGCTGGTCCAATTCCACCAAATCCAACTGAACTTATTGGCTTGCCAAGGTTTGGCGAAATGATGACTGAGCTTAGAAAAAGGTTTGATTATATTATAATTGATACTGCGCCCATCGGTCCCGTTACCGATGCACAGTTATTAGCAGATTATGCAGATACAACCATATTTGTAGTGAGGCATAAGGTAACGCCAAATGTCTTTCTGCGTATGATAGAAGGTTTAAAAACTGACCGTAAGTTTAAAAATATGAGCATTGTGTTCAATGGAATAAAACCAAGGGGTTTTTCTATTCTTAATTACGGTTTTGGCGGATATGGTAACGGTTATGGCTATGGTTATGGCTATGGTTACGGTTACGGTTATGGTTATGGTAGCGAAGGCAATGGCTATTATATTTCTGACGGCAAGCAAC
This sequence comes from Ferruginibacter sp., assembly GCA_039920685.1. Lineage (GTDB taxonomy): Bacteria > Bacteroidota > Bacteroidia > Chitinophagales > Chitinophagaceae > Ferruginibacter. Next base: position 4,841 of record JBDSDG010000235.1, on the reverse strand, counting down.
CCGGCTTTAAAAAATTATGGGGTTTCGGAGGCTTTATAAAGAAATTATTCAGCCGCGAAAGATCCTCATAATTACCAGCATTGCGTTTAAAATTGGCATTGCACTTTTTACCCTTATTTTATAATTCTTCAGCCATATAAAAATTTTATGTGACTGAGGAACAGCGAAGCTTTGTCATGTCCCAAGAATATACATACTGGTACGTAGTTTATACGAAACCCCGTTGGGAAAAAAAAGTTTCCCAATCTCTTGAAAACAAAGGGATAGAACATTACTGTCCACTTAATAAAGTTGTAAAGCAATGGAGTGACAGGAAGAAAGTTGTTTTAGAGCCATTATTCAAGGGATATGTTTTTGTAAAGATCCATGATGCTATGAAATGGGATATCAAAAAGGTTGATGGTATATTGAATTATGTTTACTGGCTTGGAAAACCAGCAAAGGTTAAAGAGGCTGAGATCAATACCATTCGTAAATTTCTTCAGGAATTTAAAGATGTTGAAGTGGTAGAACAACAGCTTTCAGTTAATTCTAAAGTACTGATCCGGCAAGGTGTAATGATGAATTTTCACGGGATCGTAATCGAAGTTGTTGGAAATAAAGCGAAAGTAAATATTGATAGTATGGGCATTCGCCTGAGTGCAGTATTTGATAAAAAAAACCTGGAGACATCCGGAATATAACATCACTATTGCTACTTAATAATAAAATCATTTTTGACAAATGTGCAGGATAGCAGGAATGGTACACCCGGGAATGGATGTAAAGAACATTGAACAGACTGTACTTGGAATGTGTAAACTGCTTCAGCACGGAGGGCCTGATGATGAAGGATTATATACTTCTCATGCAGACCACCTGGTATTAGGAAACCGTAGGTTGGCTATCCTGGACCTTTCGTCTGCGGGTCACCAGCCAATGTCTTACCAGGATCGTTACCACATAACATATAATGGTGAAATATATAATTTTCGCGAATTAAAAGAAGAGTTGCAGGATCTCGGCCATTATTTCCTCACGCATACAGATACGGAAGTTATTCTTGCGGCTTATTCACAATGGAATACACATTCGTTTTCAAAGTTTAAAGGGATGTTTGCATTTGCCATTTGGGACAATCATTTAAAAGAGCTTTTATTGGTGAGAGATGCTGCAGGAATGAAACCAATGTATTACTCAACTGCAACCGGCGGAATGGTGTTTGCGTCGGAGATACGGGCTTTTAAAATGGTCTCTTACCTTGGCGAAGCAGATAAGAACTGGCCAGTATATTTGATGGCTTATGGACATATTCCAGAACCAGCGACCACCCTGAAAGAAGTAAAGCCACTTCACAAAGGATGTTTTTTAAAATATGAACTGCATTCAGGCAAACAGAATTTACAGTCGTTTGCTCATTACAGTTATACAAAGAAAAAATTTGTCGGCGGCGAGAATGTTTCGAATGAGGTTGTAAACACATTTACCAATGCAGTAGAAAGGCACCTTATTGCTGATGCTCCGCTAGGAGTTTTCCTAAGTGGCGGACTGGACTCAGGTATCATCAGCTCGGTTGCCAGTAGCTTGAAGAAAAGCAGGTTAAATAGTTTGTCCCTATATTTCGAAGATGAAGAATATTCAGAAAAAAAGTACCAGGACATTCTGTTGAATGAGTTGCAATGTACACCTCACCAATATCTTTTAGGAGAAACAGAATTCCATGCAAACTTCCCGGCAATACTAGCGGCAATGGATATGCCTGGTTGTGATGGTATCAATACCTGGTTTATCAGCAAGTTTGCAGCGCAGGAAGGATTGAAGGCAGTATTATCAGGAATTGGCGCAGATGAGCTGTTTGGCGGCTATCCTTCTTTTACCAGGATAAAATTTTCAGGGTTACTCCGACATGTGCCTAAAATGTTAACCAGCCGCGGACGAGGTAGCAGCATTAAGAGATTTAACAGGCTTTCATACCTGCAATTGAATGGCATCAAAGGAACTTATCTTTTCCTGCGGGGCCACTTTTCTCCAAATGATATTGCACGGCAATTAGGTAATTCTGAAAAAGAGGTTTGGTCAATACTCGACCAGATGCCTGTAATAAACGAACTGAACGACCTGCAGTTAAAAAACCAGGCGTCATGGATGGAATTCAATATGTACATGCAAAATCAATTGTTGCGGGATGCAGATGTGATGGGCATGGCGCATGGGATAGAGATCAGGATCCCTTTTCTTGATGATGAATTTGTTAGGATGGTATTGAAGATAGATCCTGAAGAAAAGTATGGCGGGCCGTTACCTAAACAATGGTTGATAGACAGATATAAGGATATGTTGCCCCAGCCGATCTGGGATAGGCCTAAAATGGGTTTTAGTTTTCCATTCCGGAAATGGCTTACCAATAGTACTTATGTAAAAGAAATGATGAAAAATGGGGGAGTTCAAACTCAGAAAAATTATTTAAAATTTTTGGAAGGAAATCTTCATTGGAGCCAGCTGATGTCACTGATCATTCTAAGCAATAGGAATGAAGCGTAACAATTTACTTTTTTTAACGCTTAAAGTATTTTCGGCCACAGGTGGTATAGAGAAAGTATGCAGGGTCTTTGGGAAATCTTTGTATGAATATGGTGTTGAAAATAATTCAGCGGTGCAGGTATATGCAATGCATGGCAACAGGGCAGCAGTTGATGATAACAAATATTTTCCTGCAGAAATGTTCAGAAGTTTCCGCAGCCAAAGGATAAGATGCACCCTTGCATCGGTCAAGAAAGGCTGTGAGAGCCGCATGGTTGTCATCAGCCATATAAACCTGCTGGTGATCGGATGGTTAATAAAAAAATTGTCACCATGTACCCAAATTGTATTGTTCACACATGGAATTGAAGTTTGGCATCCATTGAGCCGGTTCAAAAGAAAAATGTTGCAGGGATGTGATAAAATAATTGCAGTAAGCAGGTTTACTGCGGATAAGCTAAATGAATTACACCATGTTTCACCTTCCAAACTGCACGTTATAAACAATTGCCTTGATCCTTTTTTACCGTTGCCCGATAATGAGGCCACCAATTCAGGATTGAGACAGCGCTATGGATTTAAGGAAACGGATAAGGTCTTGTTCACGCTTACCAGGTTATCAGCAAGTGAACGGTACAAAGGCTATGACCTTGTAATGCATGCCATAGTAAACCTGAAACTTACCCATCCGGAAATACGGTATTTGCTTTCAGGGAGTTACGATGTAGAAGAAAAAAAGTACCTGGATGAGATCATAAACAGGCTGGGCCTTTCCCAACAGGTTGTAATGACTGGTTATGTTTCTGATGAAGAATTGGCAGCCCATTTCCTGATGGCTGATATTTATGTTATGCCAAGTATCAAGGAAGGGTTCGGAATTGTATTTATCGAAGCTATGTATTATGGATTGCCTGTGCTTGCAGGCAACAAAGATGGCTCTGTTGATGCATTGTGTGACGGAAAACTTGGATGGCTAGTTGATCCGCTGAATGTGTTTGAAATTCAAAATGCAATAGAAGCTATGTTAAATGATAAGGAAGCTCATAAGCCAAGTCGTGAATTATTGCTTAAGCATTTTAGTTATGATGCATACAAATTAAAAGTGAATAATATTTTATCCTTTTGATCTTAGTCGCCAAAATACTGATGATACATAATGAATAGGAACGTTGAACCAATTGTTGCGGACCAGGAATGGGATTTGGTGATCGGGCCCGGGCGGGCTGAAAAAAATTATTGGAAGGATTTGTGGAAATACAGGGAACTATTTTATATTCTTACATGGAGGGATATTAAAGTTCGCTATAAGCAAACAGTCATCGGTGCGGCTTGGAGCATAATCAGGCCGTTGCTGACAACCATCATCTTCACTTTGGTATTTCATCGAATAGCTAACCTTCAGAACCCTGGCAATGCGCCTTATGGTTTGATGGTTTTTGCGGGTATGTTACCATGGCAATTCTTTTCCAGTTCATTGAGTGAATCAAGCAACAGCTTAATTGGAAACGCGAACCTTATTACCAAGGTTTACTTTCCAAGGATGATAATTCCTGCAAGTTCTGTGATAACAAGTTTGGTAGATTTCGGGATCTCTTTTGTATTGATGTTGCTTATGATGCTTTGGTACCAGTATTTACCTCCGGTTCAAATACTCCTGTTGCCCGTATTTATCTTACTTGCTTTTCTGTGTTCGTTTGGTGTAGGATTATACCTGACGGCTGTAAATGTTAAGTACAGGGATTTTCGCTTTATCATTCCATTCATTATACAATTCGGCCTTTATGCTACGCCCGTTGGATTTAGCAGCAGTGTGATCCAGGAAAAGTACAGGATGTGGTATGCATTAAATCCCATGGTTGGTATCATTGATGGATTTCGATGGTGTTTATTGGGTTATCCAATGTATTGGCCTTCATTCTACGTATCGATAGGGATCACGATGCTGTGTCTTTGGATCGGGATAACCTATTTCAGGAAAATGGAAAGAAGCTTTGCTGACAATATTTAATTATATCTGAAAATTTAATACAACTTCAACTTAACAATTTGTCATTACCTGTTATAGAAATAAAAGATCTTTCCAAAAGTTATACGATCTCCCACGAGGGACAGCAAAGGTATTCGGCACTTAGAGATGTAATGACAGAAAAAGCCAAAAGGTTGATTTCATTTCAAAAGACTTCAAAGAAGCATACAAGTTTTAAAGAAGAATTTTGGGCATTGCAGGATATTAATTTGCAGATAGAGCAAGGTGACAGGATAGGTATCATTGGAAGAAATGGTGCAGGTAAAAGCACGTTATTAAAAATAATATCAAGAATAACACAACCTTCTGGCGGAAC
>JBDSDG010000234.1:0-5972 GCA_039920685.1 Ferruginibacter sp. | reverse complement strand
AGCTTTTCGGGAACATGATGCCATTAAAAGATAAAAGAATTACTGCAGAAGTTTGTGTACATCATCTTCATTTCACATCGGAAGATTATGTAAAACTCGGGTATGAATTAAAATGTAACCCAGCTATTAAATCCGCAAATAACAAGGAAGCATTGTGGAAGGCATTGCTGGATGACCGTCTTGATGTTATTGCCACCGATCATGCTCCACATCTTTTATCGGAAAAACAGTCACCTTATGATAAGGCTCATGCAGGGCTGCCACTCGTACAGCATTCTTTACAACTGATGCTTTATTATAATAGTATGGGAAAGATATCGCTGGAAAAGATCGCCGAAAAAATGAGTCACGCAGTTGCCACCTGCTTTGAAATACAGGAACGCGGATTTGTGAGAGAAGGTTATTTTGCTGACCTGGTTGTTGCAGACCTGAAAAAACCTTCATCCGTAACTTCAGAGAACATCTTATATAAATGCGGTTGGAGTCCGTTGCAGGATCTTGTTTTTCCTACAGCAATTGAACAAACTTTCGTAAATGGTAACCTGGTTTATGAAAATGGTGAAGTAAATGGATCGGTAACGGGGCAGCGCCTACGCTTTAACAGGTAAACTTAAAATATACTTACAGTCTTGTGATCTGTAAAAAATGATAAAATGGAAATTGATAAGACAACCTTAAATGACCTGGCGATCTTTGATGCGGAAGATGAATTCTCCATTTTTAATTTTATCGACGAAACGAAGACATCAAACGGCAAAGAACAATTAAAAAGGAACCTCAGAACCCCATTGACAAGCATTGAACAGGTTACAGGGATACAGGAAACTCTAAAACTGATCATTCAGCAGAAAGGCTCGTGGCCATCACGCATCAGCAATGGTTCTATCATTGTTGTAGAACGGTTTTACGATAGTAATATTGACCTGATCCCTGCAAACGTTTCTTCGTTTACTGCATACAGTTATAAACTACTACATGGCCCGGATTATTCACTGGTGAAATACTCGGTTTCGCATTGTTTCGATGTTATTAAAGGAATGCAGGAATTGACCGCTGCTTACTTGAATGACGAATGTCCTTCCCCGCTAAAGAACCTGCTGGTTGAGGCCAAAAAGATCACAGCGCATGAGCAGTTTAAACTTATTGCCGCCAACAGCAAAGCTGCAGATATTGATATTCCGCAAATGTTACAGCTCGCACACTTTATACTCTATAAGTTTAAGTCAAATATGAAAAGCCTCCTGAATATTCATGCACAATTAGATGCATGGTTTGGTATGGCAATGGCAGTACAAAAGCACCAGCTTGTGTTCCCACAATTTATTATATCAGCACAACCTTTCATTGATGCAGAAGGTTTGTATCACCTATTATTGAAACAGGCTGTAGCTTATAATGTTTTGATGAACAGGGATACAAATTTCTTATTCCTCACCGGCGCTAATATGGCTGGAAAAAGCACTTTCATTAAATCTGTAGGTTCGGCAGTTTTTTTAGCACACATCGGGATGGGAGTTCCCGCAAAAAAAATGCAGTTGAGTTTATTTGACGGCTTGTTAAGTAATATCAATGTGATCGATAATATCGCAAAAGGCGAAAGCTATTTTTTTAACGAGGTACAACGTATAAAATCCACCATCACTAAAGTGAATGATGGACGCAAATGGCTCATCCTGATCGATGAGTTATTCAAAGGCACGAATGTACAGGACGCCATGAAATGCAGTACTGCTGTCATTGAGGGTTTGTTAAAAATAAAAAACTCTTTGTTTATCTTGTCAACTCACCTTTATGAAATAGCCGAAGCATTAAAGGTGCAACCCAATATCAGCTTCAATTATTTTGAAACAACAGTAGATGGCGATCAGCTTAATTTTAATTACCAGTTGCGTAAAGGCATCAGTAATGACAGGCTCGGCTATCTAATATTAAAAAAGGAAGGAGTTGTAAAAATGTTGGAAGAACTGTAGCTGAAAGTATTTATTAAACATGTACACGAACACTATGTATTGCTGCAGAAATTTCTTTAATAAGTGACCCGTCTTTTTCAATTGCATTTCCTACTACGATAACATCTGCGCCGGCCTTGCAATTCAAATATGCTTTTTCAGGATGTGTGATACCGCCGCCAATGATCAAAGGTATTTCGATGCAAGCTGCCACCTTTTCGATCATGGATTCCGAAATAGGCCTTTTTGCGCCGCTGCCTGCATCCATATAGATCAGTTTCATACCCAGCATTTCGCCAGCCATCGCAGTACAAACAGCGATCTCATTCTTATCTGAAGGCAAAGGGTTTGCATTGCTTATATATGAAACGGTGGTGGGTGCTCCGCCGTCAATTACCATATAACCGGTTGACATGATCTCCAGGCCACTTTGTTTTACTCCCGGTGCAGAGATCACATGTTGCCCTATTAATAACTCTGGATTTCGCCCGCTGATCAGTGAAAGATAAAGCAACGCATCAGCATATTTACTTACCTGTGATGGACTACCGGGGAAAAGAATGACGGGTATAGAACAATTCTTCTTTATGATCTGAACCGCTTCATCCAGGTAGTTTGAGATCACTAAGCTGCCTCCAACAAAAAAGTAATCAACCTTGGCGTCAACAGATAAAGAAACCAATTCTTCGAGGCTGTTATCGTTCACTTTATCGGGATCAATAAGCACGGCAAAAGATTTCTTATGCTGTCGCTTACGTTCTGATAATGAATGATAAATGCCTTCCAACATACTACTGGTTTATGCAAAAATGTACAATTTTTCGTTCTTACCGAAATATTAACCCCACTAATGGTTCCAGACCCCGGATTTTCACTGGTTTTATTGGTAATTTTGAGCAAATGACTGGTATTATCAATGAAATAAAATTTAAAACGGCACGAAGCGGAGGCAAGGGCGGACAGAATGTGAACAAGGTAGAAACAATGGTAGAAGGATATTGGAACATTGAGGGATCAATATTGATCAATCAAGAACAAAAAGCTCTTATCAAGGAGAAATTAGAGAAAAAGATCAATACAGAAGGAAACCTGCTGGTAAAAAGCCAGGAGGCTCGCACCCAGATAGCAAACAAGCAACTGGTCGTGAAAAAGATGAATGAGCTGGTACGTAAAGCACTGGTAATTCAGAAGAAACGGAAAGCAACAAAACCTTCAAAAACGGCCATTCTGAAAAGGCTTGAAACCAAAAAGAAAACGGCAATAATGAAAGAAGGAAGAAAAAAAATTACGAATGACGATTAAAAGTAGATTTCAAAAATTTTTTTCCCGGGCAACACCTCCAGCAATTTTTCTGTTGGCCATACTTCTATCATCCTACTATTCAATTCATCAAAAGGTTAAAACTGGTACACTAATAATCACTTTTATTAATACTGCGAATGGGAAGCCTGTCGTATTAAGAGATTCTTTCTACGTTAATCCTTTCGGAGAACGTTATAACATTACAAAACTTAAATATTATATAAGCAATATAGCATTTACAGGAACCCAAAAGTGGAAAGATCTCAATGGATACTATTTAATGAATGCCGCCACTGATGAAAATAAAGTTGAATTGCAACTGCAACCAGGCAAGTACAATAACATGCAGTTCCTGTTGGGTGTAGACAGTATGCGGAATTGTAGTGGCGCCCAGACTGGTGCCCTCGACCCATTAAATGACATGTTCTGGACATGGAACACCGGGTATGTAATGTTTAAGCTTGAGGGAACTTCTACGGCTTCCACCGCAGATCTGAAGCGCTTAGAATACCATGTGGGCGGTTATAAAGGTGAAAATAATGTGGCCACAAAGATCAGTTTCGATCTTAATTCAGATCATACTTTTCAAATCAACGAAGGCGAAGCTACAGAGATCGTAATTGAAACAAACCTGGATAATTATTGGCGTGGGAATTCGGATATCTATATATCTGAAGCAGCGGTTTGCATGACCACAGGTAAGCTAGCGAAAAAGATCGCATCAAATTTTAGTTACCTTTTTTCAATAAAAAAGGTTCAAAGAATTCCTTGAAAATAAAAGTATTCATATTACTGTTATTAACCTGTTCCTCTGTTTGGATGATAATTGGTGCAACAAGGGACGATGGATATGGATCTTATGGCCCTACCCCACTGGAGTTCAAAATGCCCGCGGGATGGCCAACTCCTTCCAAGAATATTTTTGCAAACAATAAACTTACGGAGCAGGGGTTCCAGTTAGGAAAAAAATTATTTTATGATGGAAGATTGAGCAAAGACGGAGAAATCAGTTGTGCAAGCTGCCACCAGCAATTTGCCGCATTTGCAAGCTTTGATCATGACCTTAGCCACGGGGTAAAAAATAGTTTTACCACACGAAACGCTCCTGGCCTGGCAAACCTTGCCTGGATGACAGACATGCAATGGGATGGCTCTGCAAATCATATTGAGGTGCAGCCGCTTGCGCCTATGACAATGTCAAATGAAATGGGGGAAAGCCTGGATAGCATTCTTTATAAATTAAAAAAAGATACTGCGTACAAGCGAATGTTCAAAGCTGCCTTCGGCGATCCTGTGATCAACAGCCAACACATGTTAAAAGCACTTGCACAATTCACAGGAAGCCTGGTTAGTTCCAACAGCAAATATGATAAAGTTCTCAGGGGGGAAGCTGCTTTCTCGCCCTATGAACGAAGAGGGTATGAATTATTTAAAGAGAAATGTGCCTCATGCCATAAAGAACCTTTGTTCACTGATAATACTTTTAGAAATAATGGACTTTCATTAAACCGGTTCAGTGATATTGGAAGGCAGGGAATAACTCAATTGCCTGAAGATTCTTTAAAATTTAAAGTTCCGAGCCTTCGAAATGCAAAACTCACTTTTCCTTATATGCACGACGGAAGGATCTATAGTATTCCGCAGGTAATTGAGCACTATCGTTCGGGGATCAATACTGATCAGGCTACACTGGATCCACTGCTTCGAAACCGGATACAGCTCACCGATCTTGAAAAGAACCAGCTGGTTTATTTCATCTATACTTTGACTGACAGTAGTTTTACCAGGGATCCAAGGTTTGCCCCCGCAAATGGCCAGGTACAGGTTCAGTCCCTGGATGCCCATTAACAGATGACAGGCCTTTCATTATATTTATTCTTAACTATCATATAAGCATAAACGAATTACCAGAACAAACCTTGGTCATCGGATAGTCCTTTAAACAATCGCTTAAAAAACAACAATTAATATTTATAAATTATAAAACTAATTTTGGAATAAATAGATAATCCTATTGAGTAGTATCAAACAACTTGCGGGACAAACGATCTGGTATGGCGGAAGCTCCATAGCAGCTAAGTTCATTAACTACCTTCTGACTCCTTACCTAACCTATAATCTTGCCCATGCAAGTGATTATGGAAAGATGGGGATCATCTATTCAGCCATTCCAATTTTCAACATACTGTTTACCTACGGATTTGAAACGGCTTATTTTCGTTTCGCGTCTAAAAGTGAAAATAAAAATACGATCTACAGTACAGCTTCATTATCGCTGATCTTTTCCACCATTTTTCTTACGATCTTGCTCTGGCTAAATCAATCTTTACTGGCAGGGATCACAGGGCTTAGTGCCTTTCCCCGGATGATACAACTCAGTATCGTCATAATTGCGCTGGATGCGTTCAGTACCATTCCATTTGCAAGGTTGAGAGAACAAGGAAGGCCTAAAAAATATGCACTGGTCAGGATCGGGGGAATTGTTGTGAATATATTTTTTACCTGGTTCTTTATCAGCTATTGCGCGAATGCATTGAAAAAAGATCCTAATAGCTGGATCAGCCTTTTCTATGACCTGAAAACAAACCCGATCGTTTATGTGCTAATTGCCAACGTTATCCAATCCGCAATCACACTCGTTTTGCTTGGTCGGGAGTTTGCTGAAATAAAATTTAAATTCAACAAGAGGCTTTGGAAGGAAATGATGATCTATGCTTTACC
>JBDSDG010000233.1:0-6745 GCA_039920685.1 Ferruginibacter sp. | reverse complement strand
AACTTCCAGATACCAACCTAATTGATTGGCATCAGTGAAAACAATTGAAAACGCTGCTTTGCAAAAAGTGGCGATTGATCCAATTTTTATATGAGGAAATAAACAAACTTTGCCTCTGATTTCACTGATTATTGATTAATGGGGAAACTATAGGAATGGAACAAGGAAGTATGCCATGAACTTCCAGATACCAACCTAATTGATTTGCATCAGTGAAAACAATTGAAAACGTTGGTTTGCAAAAAGTGGCGATTGATCCAATTTTTATATGAGGGAATAAATAAATTTGCCACTGATTTCACTGATTATTGATTAATGGGGTTACTATAGGAGAGAAATAAGGAAGTATGCCGGGAACTTCCAGATACTGCCCTGACTGGTTTGAATGGCACCAATGAATCAATAGCAAAATCATATTATTTTCCAGGTTTAAACAGCAGTGGGTCATTTAGCTAACACACTCAGGCTAACCTTTAAATTATCAGCCAAGGCAATACTGCTTTCCCCAACATTGAAATCCCTGCGGTTTATTTCAAAACTTCCGGTGAACAAATATCCACCTTTATATGTATTGACCTTAAATGGAAATTGCAGTTGTTTTGTCACCCCTTTAATGGTAAGTGTACCGATGAATTTCATAACCCCCCGTTTATCCGTGGTTTCAATTTTGGAACTTAAAATATGAAAGGTTGGATATTTTGTGACATCGAAGTATTCCGATTTCTTCAGGTGACTATCCCTGCTGCTGTTATCAGTATTGATCGTGGATGCGTTCACTGTAGCATCAAATATCCATACAGAAACATCATTGGGATCAAATTTTATATTCGCTTCTAAGCCTGAAATATCTCCGCTGGTTTTGATCCCAAAATTTTTTATAACAAAATGTATTTTACTACCATCATCTGAAGCCACCAGGTTTTTCTGGGCCCATGTGCTTCCTTGAATCGAAAAACCTAAAATGAATAAGAATAATTTCATCATGTATAGAATTTATAATACAATTTACATCCCAATTGAAGAATACCCGAAACGTGACCGACATTTAACAAAGATTGTAAACTTAAAAGTTAAACAATGCTTCGATCATCAACTATACAATTACTACGATTTCATTTTTCTTTTTTCCTGATGCCGGTTTATTGGTTTGCGTTAAGTCAAACCACCGCAATAAATACAAGCCGTGCAATAGCTGTCTTTGTTATACTTCACCTGCTGATTTACCCTTCAAGCAATGGCTACAACAGTTATATGGACAGGGATACAGGAAGCATTGGAGGTTTAAAAGTTCCGAAACAACCAACCCGACAGTTATTTTACACGTCTGTATTCCTGGATATGATCGCGTTAATATGCAGTTTGTTGATAAGTGTATGGTTTTTTGCAGGAGTCATTGCATATATAGCGGCATCAAGGGCATATAGTTACAGGGGAATACGATTAAAAAAATATCCCATATCAGGTTACCTGACAGTGGTCATTTTCCAGGGAGCAATTACTTTTTTTTTAGTGATGCATGGCAGTAGTGAAGAGAGCACACTTCGAGTACCCATCCTTGGCATGATTGCTGCCTCACTGCTTATCGGGGGCTTTTATCCGCTTACTCAAATTTATCAGCATATGCAGGACAAAGCGGACGGAGTTATTACAATCAGTTACAAATTGGGATACAGGGGAACATTCATTTTTACGGCTATTGTCTATTGCATGGCAATGATCACACTGGCAATATACCTGGCTACAAATCTTGTGTTGGGGAAGTTCTTCATTATGCAGATCTTTTTCGCACCTGTACTCGTATATTTTTCCTGGTGGTTTTACAAAATCTATCATGATACAAAAGCAGCTAACTTCAGCAATACAATGCGTATGAATATAATTGCCTCCGTGTTTACAAATGCTGCATTTATCTATTTATTAATAAGCGAAAAAATTTGAGTAAGATCGTTTCTATAGCTACTGGAATACCGGAATTTCAGCACCGGCAAGAGGTTATGTGTGATTTTGCCCAGAAAGTTTATTGCAATGACGATGCTGAAAGAAGAAAGCTAAAATTTTTATACCGGCACAGTGGTATCGAGAACCGTTATTCTGTAGTACCTGATTATAGCGTGGCTTTACACGAAAGGACGTTCTTCCCTCCTACCGACGATCTGGAGCCATTTCCGTGCATAGAAAAAAGGATGTCCATATTTAATGAGCATGCAGCCGGATTATCTGCTAAAACAATTGAGGAATGTATAGCAAATAAGATCTCAAAAGATGACATTACACATCTCATAACGGTAAGCTGTACTGGCATGAGTGCTCCGGGTATCGATCTGCAGGTTATGGAATTACTGGATCTTCCGCAAAATATTATACGGACCTCCGTTAATTTTATGGGATGCTATGCCGCGGTTCATGGATTAAAGCTGGCAGATGCATTCTGTAATGGAAAGGCTAAAGCCAATGTTTTGATAGTGTGCACAGAGCTTTGCACATTGCATTTTCAAAAAGATATCTCTGCGGACAACATGACATCTTCCTTGCTTTTTGGAGATGGATGTGCAGCTGTACTTGTCCAGGACGATGATAGTGCCTCAAAAGGTATCAGCCTAAAAAGTTTTTTTTCTGATGTATCGTTCAAAGGGAAAAAAGATATGGCATGGCAGCTTTCGTCGAAGGGTTTTTTAATGACGCTGACGGGCTATATCCCGGACCTGATCAAAGAAGATTTTAAAAAACTTGTGGACAAAGCACTGGATGCTTCGGGTAATGAAATAGAAAACGTTACACATTGGTGCATACATCCAGGCGGTAAAAAAATCCTGGAAAGCATTTCTGCAAGCCTTGAGATCTCAGATGAGCCATTGAAATATTCCTATCAAGTTCTAAACGATTATGGCAATATGAGTTCCCCTACTATTTTATTTGTGCTGAAAAAAATATTGGATGAATTTCAGCACAAATCACCTTCCACTCCTCCCCTTATCTTTGGTGCGGCATTTGGCCCAGGCCTAACAATGGAAACTTTCACAGCCACGTATGATTGACCTTACAAATCGTTCCTTCAATAAAGAACTGCTTGACGCTGACAATATACCTTTTGACGACATCATTCAAAATATGAAGGAATTGAATACTGTAAACACATTACTCGGCGGTCATGCGATCACAATTTCCGGCATCAAAAATTTTCTTCCAATTAATAGTAATACGATTTCTATCTGCGAGATCGGTTGTGGTGGCGGGGATAATTTGCAGGCAATAGCTGCTTACTTTAAAGAACAAAAGATCAAAACGATCTTTATAGGCATTGACATTAAGCAAGAGTGTATTCATTTTGCAAAACGGCAATATCCATCTCTACCCGCAACATGGTTTACCAGTGATTATGCCAAGGTTGAATTACCAGACAAGCCAACGATCATCTTTTCGTCCTTATTTTGCCATCATTTTAATGAAACGGAATTGATAGAAATGTTACAATGGATGAAACGGAATTGCAGCAATGGGTTTTTTATCAATGACCTTCACCGTCACCCGCTCGCGTATTATTCTATAAAATTTATAACCGCTCTTTTTTCGAGATCGTATCTTGTAAAGAATGATGGACCTTTATCTGTTGCAAGAGGATTTAAAAAGGATGAATGGAAGAAATTGCTCTCTGCAGCAGGAATTAAAGATTATAGTATTCAATGGAAGTGGGCATTTCGCTATTTAATTGTTTGTAAAAATGGAAAAGGAGAAAATGTATGATTGTGCGGTCATCGGTGGTGGGCTCGCAGGATTGACCCTCTCCATCCAGCTGGCAAAGAATGGTCATTCAGTAATTATCTTTGAAAAAGAACAGTATCCTTTTCATAAAGTTTGCGGAGAATATATAAGCCTTGAAAGCTGGAGTTTTTTAGAAAAGCTTGGTGTGCCGTTATCCAATCTGAATTTACCGATCATTAAAAAACTGGTTGTAACCTCTCCGGCCGGAACTGCATTGAATGCGGATCTTACCTTAGGAGGCTTTGGTATAAGCAGGTATAAAATAGACAATGATCTTAAAAAGATCGCGATACAAAATGGCGTAAGGCTCCTGGAAAATTGTAAGGTTGAAGATGCAGTGTTTCAGAATAATGAGTTTACACTGCTAACATCTTCAGGCAAATTTAATTCACGTGTTTGCTGCGGCACATTTGGAAAAAGAAGTAACCTCGACATAAAATGGAAACGAAGCTTTGTTCATAAAGCAGGCAACAAGCTCAATAATTATATCGGTGTCAAATATCACGTCAGCTCGGATTTTGAACAGGACACCATTGCACTTCATAATTTTAAAGATGGTTATTGCGGCATCTCAAAAATAGAGGATAACAGGTATTGTCTTTGCTACCTTACGAATGCTGCAAACCTGAAAGCAAGCAACAATTCCATCGACCAAATGGAAACAAATATATTGAGTAAGAATCCGCATCTTCAGAATATATTCAAAACAACCAGGAAATTATATACCCAGCCTTTATCTATTTCACAGATATCATTTCAGAAAAAATCATTGGTTAAGGATCATGTATTGATGATCGGTGATGCTGCCGGGATGATAACTCCGCTTTGTGGAAATGGAATGAGTATGGCCATGCATGGAGGGAAAATAGCTGCCGCAGCAATTGGTGCCTTCCTAAAAAGCAACATAACAAGGGAGAAAATGGAAACTGACTATATAACCGCGTGGAATACCATGTTCGCAAAAAGATTGAGGATCGGGAGAATAATCCAACGTTTTTTCGGGAAGATATGGATTACAAACCTATTTGTGAGAACAATGAAATTATTTCCGCAGCTAACGCGATGGCTTATTAGCCAAACTCATGGCAAACCATTTTAAATAGATACACGGATGACACGGTTTAAAAGGATTAACGCTGACTTTTTAAAAAAATTTTTAGGGTTTAATTGTTCGATTAATTAAGTAAATTTAAAAATATCCTTTTGATGCGTCCAATCCGTGTATCTATTCTTACCCTATACGTTTGTCCGCATCACGCATTATCCGGAAAAGCTCATTCGTCTTCTTTAAAAACCTATTCCCCTTTTTAAATGGCCATGGCTTAAACCCAGCATTTCGGTTGTAACGGCTTATTTCAAAAAGTGCTTTCCAGTGTTTTAATATTTCTGCATATGCTCCCAGCAATGAGTAGCCGGTATCATAAAAATGATTTGGCTCAGCACCACATCCGTTGTACTCCAGGATTGAAAAATTTTTCCCCTGCTTTAATTCTTCAATACTATGGCACATAATATCATACCTGCCATAAAAAAAATCATTTATACCATGGCTGATCTTATCAAATACTGCAACCAGGCTTTCATCAATATGTTCTTTAAGATCAATAAAATGAGCGCCACGGTTATGATTTGCCGCATAGCTCAAAACATACTTCTCGCCTCTCTTAATAACAGTCTTCCAGGTCTCTTTATGCTTGCTATGTAATTCACTGCTACGCTTAGCCGCTTTTGGATGCTTTAAAACCAGTTCTTCCAGGGTATGTTTCCCATCACCTGTAACATGCAAGGGGATCTTATGAAGAAAACCCGTTATAGTTCCGGTTTCCTGTTGAGGATGCCTGATATAAAAAACACTTACTTCAATTGGATAGTGAACCATCCGCTGCATAATATATTCAACAGGAACCAATGAATGATAATGGCTCAGTTCTTCTTCATTATCAATTTTCCGGAACAAGATCCCCTGTCCTCCAACCTCCGGTTTAACGATAAAGGGATAAGGTATTCCGGCAATCCTAATCCTTTCTTTTAAAAGAAAAAATTCTTCGGTCGGCAATACATTGAATGTTGTTGGATACAATTCTTTAGGTAAAAGGTCATACATTTCTTTTTTTGGCTCACCTTCCATTCCGCCAAATGTTAACTTGGGATTGCTTGGTGTGAAAAACCACACCGCCCGGGAACGCAACATATACCAGCCCCAAACAGGTGCGATCGGGGCATATAATAATTTAAAGGGCCATGATTCCCAGTTCGTGATCTTTCGAATGATGTTTTTCAATACTCAAATAATTTGGGAAATTAAATGCTGCAGAACAACATCAATTAGAAAATCTGTTACTTTGTTGTACAAATCTATAGAATATGCATGTACCTACAATGGCAGAGTTTTTAGCTAAAGGAGAACAGCCTGAGATCTTGTTCTGGGTAGGCTGTGCCGGTAGTTTTGATCAGCGTGCACAAAAGATCACCAAAGCATTTGTTTCTATACTTGATACAATAGGAATAAAATATGCGATCCTTGGAAAAGAAGAAATGTGTACCGGTGATCCAGCCAGGCGCGCTGGAAATGAATTCATGTTTCAAATGATGGCATACCAGAATATTCAAATTTTAAACGGATACGAAATAAAAAAAATAGTTACTGCATGCCCTCATTGTTTCAATATAATAAAGAACGAGTACCCGGTACTGGGAGGTAATTATGAAGTGCTGCATCATGCAACTTTTTTACAACAACTGATCGATGAAGGAAAAATAAAGATGACAGAAGGTGGAAGCTTCAAAGGAAAAAAGATCACTTACCATGACAGCTGCTACCTCGGAAGAGCAAATAATATTTATGAAGCTCCCCGCAAGGTTTTGGAAGCATTGGATGCGTCACTTATAGAAATGAAGCGTTGCCGAAGCAACGGGCTTTGTTGTGGAGCAGGAGGAGCGCAGATGTTTAAAGAAGAAGAAAAGGGAATCACAAGGGTCAATATTG
>JBDSDG010000232.1:0-6476 GCA_039920685.1 Ferruginibacter sp. | reverse complement strand
AAGCGATATAGCAGTGGCATGTATGTGCGCTTAGCCTTTGCCGTGGCAGCACACCTTGAGCCTGAGATCCTTGTAGTAGATGAAGTGCTTGCAGTGGGGGATGCACAATTTCAAAAAAAATGCCTCGGCAAGATGGAAGATGTAAGTTCTAATGAAGGTCGAACGGTACTATTTGTAAGTCACCAAATGGGCGTCATATCACAATTATGTCAAAAAGCAGTATTGTTGCGTGGCGGAAGATTAATAGAAGAAGGGGAGACACGTAAAGTGATAGATCAATACATGGTTAGCAGCAGGGAAGGGGAAAGCCAGTATGTTGCTAAAGAAATAAAAAAGGCTAAGGATATTTATTTTACAAATGCAAGTACCATAAACGCTGACGGTGATCTCTGTGAAGATTTTATGTTTGACCAGGAGATCATACTGAAAGTGGGTATCTATAGCAATGTTTATGATCCTGGTGCAAAGGTTTCCATTACTTTTCAAAACGGGAATGGCGACTTCTTATCAACTATTGTAGAGGACCTTTCAACCCTGCTCCCACAAGATCAGCAATACGCTGAATTCAAAGTGCGCTTCTCACCACACGTACTTGCACCAAACAGTTATGCGTTCAGGTTAGCTGTGTTTCATCACAAAGTTTCAGTGTATGACCTTATTGAGATGGTTTGTCCCATCAAGGTATCGGATAACGGCACCAATATGGCGCTGTTCGAAGGATTGAATTATGGTAATTTTTTTATTGGTTATAACATTGTCAGATAAAGACTTTTGTTGAAAAGAATATTAATAGCGATCATAAACCGTCTGGGCGATAAGCCAATTAATACAAAGGAAGTATTTGTAAAAAAAGGCAATCTGTTGGTGGGAGAGAATTCGCGGGTTGAACGCATGCACGTTGATATATTTCACAAGGAAATAAATGCTGAGAATATCAGTATAGGGACCGACTGTAATATCCTGGGAACAATAATTGTTTATTCTCCCTTTGCAAAAGTTATAATTGGTGATCGCGTGTATATCGGCCCCGGCACCATGATTATCTGCTATGATGAAGTTAGGATAGAAGATGACGTATTGATCTCCTGGGATTGTACCATCATGGACACAAATGCACATTCCCTGGTATTTAAAGATAGAGCTAATGATGTATTGGATTGGAACCTTGGTCATGAACAGAAAAATTGGACAAGTGTTGAATCCAAAAAGATACTCGTAAAAAGTAAGTCATGGATCGGTTTTAAATCTATCGTGTTAAAAGGAGTTACGATCGGTGAAGGAGCAATAATAGGATCGGGGAGTGTAGTCACCAAAAGCATCGATGATTATTCTATAGCTGCTGGTAACCCGGCAAAATTCATAAAAAAAACAGAATGACCAGGCGGGCATCACATAAAATAAGATTTTTAAAGTATGGGAAATAAGCTAACAAGGCAGCTTGACAAAGTCTCGTGGTTCATTAAAAATTATACTTCCATCAACAAAGATGCACTGGTAACAAAGAATATTGCAAATTATAATTCAGATGGGTTGACCGTTTTTAATAATTGTGATTGCCTCATCACACCGAAGTTTACAAAAGCTTATAAAGCCTCATTGTTAGTAAATGACTGGAGAGGCCTGGATGGAAATAAGTTCGATATGCGCTGGCGTTATTATATTGTATGTTCCCTGGCAGACCAGGTTAAACACCTCGAAGGCGATTTTGTAGAATGCGGAGTTTATAAAGGCGGCTATTCCATGGCAGTGATCAACTATATAGATTTTACAAAGCTAAATAAGCAGTTTTGGCTTTTTGATACTTATGAAGGACTGGCCTGGGATCACCTTACTGAAAAGGAAAAAAAAGCAGGCCTGTTTGAGCAATACCAGCATTACGAAAGCAGCTATGAAGTTGTTCAAAAGAATTTTGGTAATTTACCCGCAAAGATCATCAAAGGGACAGTTCCTGAAACACTTAGCCAATGTACTGCAAGTAAGATCGCATATTTATCGATCGATATGAATTGTGTAGAACCTGAGATAAGTGCTGCAGAATATTTTTGGGATAAAATCGTAAAGGGGGGTGTGGTTATACTTGATGATTATGGGTTTAGATTACATATCGAACAAAAATTGGCGTTTGATAAATTTGCAAATGAAAAGAATGTTCCCATTTTACAGTTACCTACAGGTCAAGGCATCATTTTTAAACCCTAAATCTTTAAAGGTTTGAATATTTTAATTTTAGGATCGGAGGGTTTTATCGGAAGCCATTTTGTAAATTATTTCCTCTCAAATGGACATACTGTGTCTGGCTGTGACCTTATTGAAAATTCAGATGATTCGTATGCCTATCAGAAAGTTTCGTTGTTGTCACCCGATTTTGATACATTATTTTTGAGCGACAAATATGATGTTTGTATAAATGCTGCGGGCAGCGGGAATGTCCCATTTTCTCTAACACATCCAATCAGTGATTTTGAAGCGAATACGATGTCAGTGGCAAAAGTACTAGACACTATACACAAACACCAGCCTACCTGCAGGTATGTTCATCTTTCCAGTGCAGCGGTTTATGGAAATCCAAGCAGAATGCCGATTACAGAGGCTTGTGATATCGCTCCATTATCACCATATGGTTTTCACAAATGGATGAGTGAGATCCTATGCAATGAGTATTTCCGGTTATACAATTTACCTGTTGTGATATTGCGGCCTTTCTCCGTATATGGTGAGCGGCTTAGAAAACAACTTTTTTGGGATATATGCCAGAAACTAAAAGATACAGAGAGGATAGAATTGTTTGGTTCCGGCAAAGAAACGCGCGATTTCATTCACGTGAAAGATCTCTGCATTTTAATGGATAAGATAATCAATCAAGCTTCTTTTAAGGCCGATGTTTATAATGTAGCCTCCGGTAACGAGATCAGTATAAGGCATGTGGCAGATATTTTTGAGTCAATTATGAAAGGAAATAAAAAGATCAATTTTTCGACAGCTACCAAGCAGGGTGATCCTCTAAACTGGAAAGCTGATATTTCCAAAATACAAAAGCTTGGGTTCGAGGCTGCTATTCCCTTATATGATGGGATTCATGATTATATTCAATGGTGCTCTAAATAAATAATGGCGACAAAACCTGAGATCGTTTTTACATTTCCGGCCTCCATGGGCGGAGTAGCCAGTTTTAATTTTAATATTATAAACTTCAGCTCCTCTATTAAAAAGTTTCATTCAAAGGTGATCCTGATCAATGCATTGGAAAATAAACTCCCGGTGTTCCTGGAAACATTCAACGCCGATGAGGTTATTACATTTGATTTTTCGTTTAAGGAAAACCGTTATTACGTCCTTAAAAGATTAAATGAACTATTAGGTAAAGGCCAGGGATGCGTTGTAACCGATAATGCCCTTACTGTCTTTGCTTCCAGGCAATTTAAGAATCCTAAAACGGTGTATCACCTGGTACATGATTATTATTATGTAACAGAGGCCGGGGCGTGTGGGGATATGATCGACGTTGTGATGGCTCATTCTTCTTTCTTCAGAGATATTGTATTTGCATCTAATCCTCCGCTGTTTAATAATAGGGCTTTCTATATTCCATATGGTGTACAACAGCTGGAAAAATTCCCTGTAAAAGAAAATAAATTGCTAAAGCTTGTTTTCCTGGGAAGGCTGGATAGTTCAAAAGGAATTGAATTATTATACGAGATCGATAAAGGGCTTAAGCACAAGCGGGTTCATGCACACTGGTCGATCATTGGGAAAGGTCCAATGAAAAAAACCATTCGAAAACAATGGGCTAATGAGAACAACGTAACGTTTTATGAGCCGGATACAACTGCAGAAGTTTATGACTTGTTAGCGCAGATGGATGTCTTTGTATTTCCAACTTCGTTCGAGGGAACACCTGTTTCCATCATGGAGTGTATCTCAAACGGCGTAGTCCCCATAACAAATGATCTTCCGGGAGGTATCCGGGATATTGTAACCGAGAAGATAGGTTATCGGTGTTCCATGAATGAAATTAGTGAGTATATTAAGATCATCAGTAGCTTGCATCATGACCGGCAATTGTTAGTAGCAATGCAGCAAAGTTGTTACCAGCTGGCAAAAAAGAATTATGACATCAGGAATAATGCAGAATTATATTTTGAGAAATTTCTTCAATTCAATTTGCTGAAGAGAGAGAAAAAATTAAGTTTGCCAACGGTATCCAGGATGGATAAACGATATTATCCAAATGTATTCGTAAAAATGCTCAGGAACTTTAAAACATAATAATGAATCCAGTTTTGGAAAGCGTTATATCTACTAAGACGTTTGTGAATGGCAAGAATGAGACCATAACGATCCATTCTGAAACGTCTAAAGAAAAATGCGTTTTTTTACAACAACTTATTTCCAAAAATAAATGTAAGCGTTCACTGGAGATTGGTTTTGCCTACGGTATATCCACTCTTGCAATACTCGAAGAAATAACCAGTAATGGAGGTTGCCATTTCGTGATCGATAAGTTTCAAACATTAGATTGGGGAGGTAACGGGCTTGAGCTTGTAAAAAAAGCCGGTTATATTGATTCCCTCGAGTTTGAAGAAGAGTATTGTTACTCAGTTTTACCTAAGTTGTTGGAACAAGGAAGGATATTTGATTTTGTATATATTGATTCAACCAAACAATTAGATTGGCTGTTGATGAACTTCTTTTACATTGATAAGCTTTTAAGTATAAACGGAATCATAGTTTTTGATGATGTCCCATTTCCGGGAATAAGGAAATTGCTGAGGTATATTGTACAATTTCCAAATTATAGTGTACATTCTCAATTTCCTTCCAATAAGCCACCATCTTCAGCTAGAAGACTTGCTGGCATTTTAAAGTTACTCCCCGGTGCAAAACATATCATCAAAGAAGAAATTCTCAATTCGGATTTTAAGCTTGGAATAAATGCGTCTGCAGTTGCATTGATCAAAATTGGTGAAGACACCCGCAATTGGGAGTGGCACAAACCTTTTTAACCTACAAATTTTTTTGTTTTGAATAAACCATTGGTCAGCGTATTAATGACTGCATACAACAGGGAAAAGTATATTGCTGAAGCAATTGAATCTGTGCTGGCTTCATCATATACAGACTTTGAGTTGATCATTGTAGATGACGGTTCCAGGGATAGTACTGTTACTATTGCCAGGGAATATGCCCAAAAGGATGATCGCATTAAATTATATGTGAACGAGAAAAACCTCCAGGATTATCCGAATCGCAATAAGGCTGCATCATATGCAACGGGGAAGTACATAAAATATCTTGATTCTGACGATACAATATATCCATGGGGTCTTGAGTCTATGGTTTATTGCATGGAAAAATGTCCGGAGGCAGGTTTTGGATTGATGGCAATAAACATTGCCCAGGATTCACCTTTCCCAATACAAATAAGTGGTGAAGCTGCCTATAAGGCTTTCTTTTTTAACTGTGCATTGCTAACTATGGGGCCTAGTGGCTCAATCATCCGAAGGGATGTATTTGAAGAAGCCGGAGGTTTTTCCGGCAAGCCATATATTGGCGATCTGGAGATTTGGCTTGTCCTATGCAAGAAATATAACGTGGTATGTATGCCATTGGACCTTATCTGGTGGAGACAACATGAAGGGCAACAGGTCCTTGAAGGCTTTAATAATTCTTATTACCAGAATAACACTTTTATTCTTTATAAAAGAATGCTTACTGATCCGGATTGCCCGATGTCGAAAGAAGATGCGCAGACAGCATTAAGGAATCAATACAATATACGGTCACGTAAAGTCATAATAGACGTCGCAAATCTAAAGTTGATCAAGGCATTCCAATTTTACAGGAATAATAAACTCAAGCCTGCAGACATTTTTAAATCAATAAAGAAGAACAAGGTGATCCCTTTTAAATAATGAAGGATCAGGAAAAATTAACCAGCATAGATTTTTGGGTTGATAATAAACACGAGCATATCTTCTCCCGTCATGATGGGCATGGTATCGATGAGTTCATTAGAAAGTATATTCCAGCTTCAAAGAACGGGAGTTGTTTAGAGATCGGCAGTTTTCCCGGGCCTTTCCTGGCAACTTTTGGAGATCTTGGATATGTGCTGAATGGTGTGGATTTTCATCCCGATAATAAAGACAAAGTTCCTGCGTGGCTTAACTCTCTGAATTTTTCAACAGGTAGTTTTGATACGCAGGATTTTTTTGAATACAATACGCCGGAAAGATTTGATGTGGTTGCTTCGTTCGGATTCATTGAGCATTTTTCAAATTATGAAGAGATCATATTAAAGCATGCCGGGCTTGTTAAGAAGAATGGTTACCTGTTGATCACCACGCCGAACTTCAAAGGTTGGCTGCAGCATTTTTTGCATAAGACCTGGGACAGAACAAATTTATCTTATCATAACCTTCAAAGTATGCAGCCCGAGAAATGGGCTGCCTTACTTGAAAGGTCGGGTTTTCAAGTTC
>JBDSDG010000231.1:0-3164 GCA_039920685.1 Ferruginibacter sp. | reverse complement strand
GGATCTGAAGCGTCAACCATTTCCTTCAACTTAATGATCGCGGGATGTAACCTAAGTTGTAGTATGGTGAAGACCTTATTTCCAGTTTCAATTTCAATTTCTTCCAGGGCATCAATATTCCATGGATTTAATACCAGCGGTTTTTCACAAATAGCATTTGCGCCTATACGTAAGCCGAAGCGAATGTGTGCATCATGAAGATAGTTCGGACTGCAGATGCTGACATAATCGGTTTTTATTCCTTGCCTCTTTAATTTTTCCAGGTGCCGGTCAAATCTTTCGAACTCAGTAAAAAAGTTTGCATCAGGAAAGTAACTATCCAAAATACCTACGGAATCATGCCTGTCTAATGCTGCTATTAATTTATTATCCGTATCCTTAATTGCTTTCATGTGACGCGGAGCAATATATCCGCCGGCTCCTATTAATGCAAAATTCTTCATTATTATACTGGTTTTGTTCGACAAACTTCTTCGACACTGTTAATTCGAAAATAACGATTAATCAGTTGTAATAGTATCACAGGCAATGTGTTTTATTACAACGCATCGTGATCGTAACTGGTTATTTGCCATTGTTCCGGATCTGCATATTTATTCATAAGCTCGGTTGTTGAATAAAATATAAAAGGTGTTCTTTCCCGTAAAGGGCCCCTGTTAAAAGGATTGGAGAAAAATCCCATTTCTTTTAATTGTTTGGCCTGCTCACCATTTTGCTGGCAATACGCAATAACACCACGGTAATGTTCTTTGGCAACTTTCCTCGATAAGAACCATGTCAGCGCTTTGCCGGCTTTTTTATCATTGTATAAAAAATCAAACAGGATCATTTTTTTATCCTGGATATAATACAATGCATATCCCTGTATAACACCTTTTGATCTGTGAAAAACAAACTGGTAATTATAATTGATATTTTTTGAGCGCCATAGAATATGCTCTTTCGTCCGGGCTGAATGTATGTGCTCAGATGTATGTGGCCTTTCTAAAAGATTGCCAAGATTCAGATCTATATCTTCTTCAATAAAGCCATCGAGCGGAACGCGCCTGAAAAAATAAAACTTACAAAAAAATGCCGGCTTAAAATAATAACGGAAATTAAAGATGTGTTTCCAGCCAAATTTTAAAAATCCAGGTGTTGAATCGGCACCGCCAAAACCAATGATGAATAATTTTTCTTCTTTTCTTAAATGCTCATAGCATTCCATTGCAAGCATTTTGAACAATCCTTGCCTGCGATGCCGTGAATGGGTCATTGTATCGCAAGACTGGTATATGACCTGTTCATTCCCTGCGATAATAAATTTTTGCGGGATCACACCATAGTAAGCACCAACTTCTCCTGTTTCATTTTCTATTGCAATGAACCCGAGAAAACTTCCTGCAGGGTTCTGTATGTATTTCCAATGAAAATAATTGATATCCACCTCCATTGAAAAACAATCCTTCATTAAAGGGATCAACAGATCAAATTTATCCGCTCCTATTTGTTCCACCCGGTATTTAGACATATTGCCTCAGTTTAGCGTGCAATGATTCCGCACGAAGTATCATAGAAGAGATCGGCTCTTCAACAAGATTCAGCCTGTCAACATATACTACCCCCGGTTTTTTTACATGTGTCCAGCCATTCAAATTATTGTCAACAAACAATATATAACGCAAGCCAGCTTCGGTTGCATACCGTTTTATATCATGGTTTGCTTCGCTGTTAGGCAATGCCAGGACACTTACTTTTTTTTGAAGCCTGTGTTCCAATTCTTTTGTTGATGATACAATTTCCTTTGTCAGCACCGCAGGATCTGAAATGGTGGATAATACATCATGCGAATATGAATGGCTCCCGATCTCAACTTTATTTGAAGCACATTCTTTCACTTGCTCCCAATTCATCATGCGTGCCTGGGTGGAAATTGACAATTCATTTTCTTTCTGTTCTATGATAAAGTTTCTTTCACTGTTTGTTTGACCTAGCATCCATCTATACATGTAAAGGTAAAACTCCATCCAATTTGAATGATGATCGGAAAATTTTTGTACACCGTTTGAATGTTGAAAGTTTAGGGTAATATCATTCTTCCTACAATGGGTGAAGATCGTATTCATTCGTTGTGTCCAGATCACATAATTATTTTCTGCACATTCATTTACTATATTGTGATTGCTTGAAATATCATATTTTACCAATAAAGGCAATGCATATTCATAGAAGTCATAATACCCATCATCAAAGCTGAGGATCAGATATGGCTTTTCGGACAAAGCGGGATCGGTGATAGAATCAATATCTGAAAAAGAAATTATCGTGTAATACTTTCTAAGATATTTCAATAACAATTCAAAAGTGTTCGGTTTGATGGGATCCCAAAAATAATCGGTTTCAGGTGAGACCCTGTGAAGGCTAAGTACTGTAAGCTTTTTCCTTTTCCTGTTTCGCAGGATGTTGCTTACGCCTATATCATTTAATACATTAAATACCCATTCTTTGTTCATTGAACTATATTAATTATCGCACGTTAACCAGGTGAAATATCATTTAGTTCTTATTACCTGTTTATTTTCCAGTGAATATTCCTGCCCGCTTTCTGAACATACAGCTTTATTGTTTTGATCGAAATTCAATTTATGTCCATATTCACTTACCCAACCTTTTTGGACTGCTGGGTTACCGAAAACCAAAGCATATGCAGGGATCGCTTTTGTAACAACTGCGCCGGCTCCGATGAAAGCATACTCGCCGATATCATTGCCACATACGATTGTGGCATTTGCACCTATACTGGCCCCTTTTTTCACCAACGTTTTTTTATATTCGTGCTTTCTGATCACACCACTTCTTGGGTTAATAACATTTGTAAAGACCATAGATGGGCCCAAGAATACATCATCCTCGCATACTACACCTTCATAGATTGAAATGTTGTTTTGCACTTTTACATTTTTGCCCAGGATCACATTCGGACTGATCACAACATTTTGACCTATGTTACAACCATCACCAAGCGTACAATTGCTCATGATGTGTGAAAAGTGCCAGATCTTTACACCTGCACCTATTTCGCAGCCTTCATCTACGTAACTGCTTTCGTGCAAAAAGTATTTTTTTTCTGTATCCATTACTTGACGTTTTTCAATGCATCCAGGTAGATGCTTTTTAATTGATCC
>JBDSDG010000230.1:0-12957 GCA_039920685.1 Ferruginibacter sp. | reverse complement strand
AAAAAAAAAGAAGCTATCCGTTAGCGCCTCTCATGATTATTTCCTGGCGGAAGGCTCTCTTACATGGTGGGCAATTGGTGCATCACTCATCGCTTCCAATATCTCTGCGGAACAATTCATCGGAATGAGTGGAAGTGGTTTCAAAATGGGACTTGCTATTTCAGCATACGAATGGATGGCAGCTGCAACCCTTATCATTGTTGCCATATTTTTCATTCCTGTATATTTAAAAAACAAGATCTATACAATGCCGCAATTTCTCAGCCAGCGATACAACGGAACTGTCGCGATGATCATGGCTGTATTCTGGCTGCTCCTATACGTAGTGGTTAACCTCATGTCAATACTATACCTGGGAGCCCTGGCCATCCATGGGATCTCCGGACTGGATATTCATTTGTGTATAGGATTGCTGGCGGTTTTTGCGATCATTATCACTTTAGGTGGAATGAAGGTAATAGGCTATACCGATGTGATACAAGTTTTCTTTTTAGTCCTCGGAGGCCTGGTAGCTACCTATATCGCATTGAACTTAGTTGCTGAAAAGTCAGGGCAAACCGGGTTGTTTAACGGCTTTAAGTTATTGACCTCACAGGCAAACGACCATTTTCACATGATCTTTAAAAAGGAGAATGATAATTATATGGATCTGCCAGGGCTGTCGGTACTGATCGGTGGACTATGGATTGCCAACCTCAATTATTGGGGTTGCAATCAATATATAACACAACGTGCCCTGGGTGCTTCACTGCCAACTGCACGTAAAGGAATTTTATTTGCAGCATTTCTAAAATTATTGATGCCGGTGATAGTAGTACTACCAGGAATAGCCGCTTATGTTTTATACCAGAAAGGTATGTTTCACCAGGAGATGATGGATTCAAATGGCATAGTTGATGTGAATAAAGCGTATCCTTCGGTATTAAATTTATTACCGACCGGTTTAAAAGGCCTGGCGTTTGCCGCACTAACTGCTGCAATCGTTGCATCCCTTGCAGGAAAGGCCAATAGCATCGCTACAATTTTTTCCCTGGATGTTTATAAGAAGGCCCTCAATAAAGATGCTGATGAGAAAAAATTGGTCTCTGTTGGTAAGATCACTGTTGTGATCTCAATGATTCTGGCCATTATGTTATCGCTTGTGTTGGGTGAAAAACTTATGGGCGAAGGCAAGCAAGGTTTTCAATATATACAGGAATATACAGGATTTGTTTCCCCGGGAATTTTTGCCATGTTTTTGCTGGGTTTCTTTTGGAAAAAAACAACCTCGAACGCAGCGTTGTTTGCTATAATAGGAGGATTTGCTTTCTCTGTGTTATTTAAATTTTTACCTGGAATGACCGACCTTTCATGGCTCTTTCAATTCGGCTTTTCAAAAGCAAACTCAGTAGGAGTGTTTGAGATCCCTTTCCTCGACAGGATGGCATTTGTTTTTATATTTTGTATTATCGGAATGATCATCATCAGTGCGATCGATAACCGAAAAGGTGTAAAGCCGCATGGCCTTGAGGTAGATAAAACAATGTTTCGAATGGATACAGGTTTTGCAGTGGGAGCTTTGATAGTTTGTGGTATCCTTGCTGCTTTATATACAGTGTTTTGGTAGATCAGGAACAATGGTAGTGAACAAATCCACAATGCAGGCGTTTAATAAATGAACCCATTATTATAAAATTGCCAGGAAAGAAATAATAACAATGATTACCAGTAAGATCTTTGGATCATTTGAAAACCAGGATGTAATAGAATATACCCTAAGTAACGACCAGGGTATGCAGGTATCTGTGTTAAGCTATGGAGGGATCATTTCCAGGATCATTGTAGCGGATAAAAATGGATTGAAAGAGAACGTTGTGATTGGCTTTAATTGTATGAGTGAATACCAAAGGTATGGACATCATTATTTCGGAAGCTTAGTCGGGCGTTTTTGTAACCGGATCGCAAAAGCATCTTTTTCATTGGATGGAATTGTTTACAAGCTCGCAAAAAATGATAAAGAAAATAGCCTGCATGGCGGCATGAAGGGCTTTGATAAAATATTGTGGCTGGTTCAACCGCAGGAAAAAAACAATTCATTGAAACTAAGCTACACCAGTAAAGATGGTGATGAAGGATACCCTGGTAATTTAAATGTAGAGGTTACATACACACTTACTGATGACAACTCTATTCGTATTGATTATTCTGCAAGCACTGACAAGCCTACAGTTGTAAATCTCACCAACCATTCCTACTTTAATTTATCGGCTGGAAAAGTGCCTGATATTTTAGGTCATGAACTTGTGATAGATGCAAATGAATTTACTATAGTTGACGAATCGTTGATCCCTACCGGCCAATTTGCAGGTGTAAAAAATACTCCTATGGATTTTACAATTGGAAAGATGATAGGAACTGATATTCCTCCATCCGGCTATGATCATAATTATGTGCTTAACATTGAAAGTAATAAAGCAGCCTCCCTTTATGAACCATTGTCTGGCCGGTTTATGGAAGTGTTCACAACAGAACCGGGGCTTCAGTTCTATTCAGGAAATTCTTTACAGGAAATAGTTTCAGACAATTTTAAAGATGGCCATCTTTACAAGCATGGAGCCCTTTGCCTGGAGGCACAGCATTTTCCGGATAGCCCGAATCACCCTGAATTTCCCAATACTGTTATAAGGCCCGGAGATGTGTACAGGCAGGTAACTTTATATAAATTCTCTGTAAAATGATATCCGTCCTCTGGATGCTTTCAATATAACATCAAAAAAACAATGAATTATGAATGATCAACCAATTATGATTGAACGCATGTACAATTCACCTGTTGATCTGGTGTGGCAGGCAATTTCAGACAAGGCGAAAATGAAGGAATGGTATTTTGATATGGCTGATTTCAAACTTAATCTGGGAGCAGAATTCACATTTTACGGCGGTGATGAAACCCAATTTTTACACCGTTGTAAAATCACTGAACTGGAGCCAGATAAAAAACTCACCTATAGCTGGAGATTCGATTCTTATGACGGTATTTCTTATGTAACATTTGAAATGTTCCCGGAGAATGGTAACACAAAGCTTAGGCTAACGCATACAGGATTGGAAACGTTCCCAAATATTCCCCAGTTTGCCAGGCAGAATTTTGTAGATGGCTGGACTTATATTATAGGAACATCCTTAAAGGAATTTCTTGAAACACAAAACGTGTGATCGATATTCTTCTTTTAAACAGTTACCCTTTATCAATTAAATAACGGGGTCTTATCCTCGTTGTATGAATTTGCAGGCAGATCGTCAACCTTAATTCGTATTTCAGATTCCACAAAGTACATATCGATCTCACCAACATTTTTTGCATGTATCTTACCACGATGACTGCAAACAAACTCATGCTTTACCAGTTCATATGTGGATGTGGAAATATTCACCTGCCCCGCTGCCCCATTGCTTTCCATCCTGCTCGCAATATTTACGGCACTGCCCCAAATGTCATAAGCGTATTTCTTCTTTCCAACCACACCGGCAACTACCGGTCCAACGTGCACCCCTATCCGAAGATCCCAGGGATCTAAACCTGCATGTATCCGCCGTGTGTTACTCATGATAATATATTCCTGTATCTCCAGGCTGGCCTTTACAATATTATATGCATACATCTCATCCGGTGTTGGAATTCCTGCTGCACACATGTACGAATCCCCAATAGTCTTAATTTTCTCGAGTTTGTATTTATCAATGATGTTATCAAAAGCAATAAAACAAGTATTGAGTTCCTCAACCAGTTCCTGGGGGGAAAGCTTATCTGCGAGTGTTGTGAAGCCTTTAAAATCAGTGAACATAACTGCTACAGATTCATAATTCCTGGGCGTAGCATGGCCATTCACCTGTAATTCTTTTGCTACCTCCGCAGGGAGGATATTAAGAAGCAACTGTTCGATCTGGACTTTCTGTTGATCAAGGATCTTATTTGTTTTAACTTTTGCCCGGTAATTCTTAA
Organism: Ferruginibacter sp.; assembly: GCA_039920685.1. GTDB lineage: Bacteria > Bacteroidota > Bacteroidia > Chitinophagales > Chitinophagaceae > Ferruginibacter. The sequence goes on along the minus strand of JBDSDG010000230.1, from coordinate 8,975 downwards.
ATATAAGGATAGTGATCATGAATACCATCGCAAGGCCTACGGCAAAAGCATTGCGGGCAAGCTTTTGCCTCTTCACCTGTAATTCGCTCAGCGCCTTATCTTTGGTTAGGAGATTGATCTCGCCTTGTTTCTTTTGAAGGTCAAAATCAAATTGAAGAGTGCCGAGTTTTTTGTCTGTGTCAATGTTATAAAGAGAATCCTTCACATTGCTGAATAGCGATTGATATTTGAACGCATTGCCGTAATCCGCGGTCTTTGCATAACACATAGACATTAATTGGTACAGATCCTTTAACTCGTGATTCGCTCGTATTTCCAGGGCAATGGTTTCTGCTTTTTGAAAATGGCCGATCGCACTTTTAAAATCCTGTTTCTTTACGTACACGCTACCTACACCCATCAGCGATTGAACAATAGATATTTTTATACTCAACTTCTCAGCAAGTGTCAATGCCTGGTTATGATTTCTTAAAGCAAGATCAAACTTACTTTCGCGTGCATACACTTTACCAAGGGCATTATAAGCATTCAGACTGCCTTCGGAATTACCATAAGCTTTCAATGCCTTATTGAAATACAGCATTGCTTTGTTGTCGTCATTATTATCAAAATAAATGGAACCGATGTTTACCGAGATTGCCCCTAATTCTTCTGTTTTTCCCAATTCTTCACAAATGGGGAGGGCAAGTAAATAATATTGCAAAGCTTTATTGTGGGTGCTGGGCTTTATATAATAAACCCCACCTACATTATTAAGGGCGGTGAGCATCCTTAATTTATCACCGGACAACTCTGCATATTTCAATGATGCTAGATAGTTCTCAAGCGCTTTTGCATCATCGCCCTGGTCGTAGTATACAACACCGATATTACTATACATGTTTGCAATTCCAACGTTGTCACCAGATTCTTTAAAAATACCCAATGACTGGTGGTAATGATCAAGCGCCTCCAGGTATTTTCCCTGGAAGTAATAGCTTATGCCTATATTCTTTAGTGCATAAGCCTGCCCTTTTTTATAATGGAGCTTTTCCGCAATTGATTTTGCTCTTCCGGCGATCTCAATTGCCTTTGCAGGTGAATCAGAAAAATAACCTTTGCTCTCCTGAAGCAATGTGTTTACCAACACTGTATCAGAGAGTTTATTCTTTTGCCCGGGCAACTGTGTAAAGCCATTGAGCGTGAATGTTAAAAGAAATACGCTACCTAAAAATTTCTTATAGTTCATTTCAGATAATTTTATTTAGTGTACCACCCTTATTACGTCAATCTTTCACTAATAGTACAGTTCTGAAACCTTCTTTTGTTTTGACCCTTATAAAATAAACTCCGCTGGTAAATCCTGTAAGGTCTATCTGAATCATATGGTTATTTATTTCTTTCAGTTTTAAAGCATGTGATCTGCCATAGCTATCTGTGAGTGCTGAACCTTCTTTTTCAACAACCACGTTAGAAAGATAAATGGTCGCTTTATCCTTTACAGGGTTTGGATATACCTGTACATTTTCAGCAGGTATAATTTGTTCATTTTTCGATAAACTGCCATTGAAATTATTGATCGACCTTGTGCCGGTAATATATGAGCATTTCGCCGATGTGGAACTGGCATTACTTGAAACAGATGTTTTGTGCGTCGTTTCAAAGGTGGTTACTTCCCACTTCAGGGTGATCCCATCGAAAGGAACATTGCAGTATGTGTTTCCGGGATTGAACACCATAGGTTGTTGCGAATTGTCAAAAGAGCCGGTTGAAGTTATCCTGTTATCTACGCCAATTGGAACATACATTGGAGTTTGATTGTCGTTGATACAAAAAAAGTGAGCAATGTACCTGCGTGATGGTGAGGGCGGATTCAAAAGTTCCTCAACACAATCCAGGTATGGCCGTAATTTCTTTGCACCATTGCCTTTCGGATTCACATAAAACAAACCATTGGTATAACTGATAGTATAGTTGACGGAGTTTGCAAAACTATTTAACAGAGGAACAATTTGGTATACACCAGCTGTGCCACTATAACCAGGCACAGTATACGTAACGCCTGGATTGTCTCCCGCTTTCAATGTTGTGAACACGGAAGTAAATACCGGCAATGGATCTCCCTTGTAAATATATTTGTCAACCGCTCGCACATTTAGCGGTGCTTTTGTAATAGTGAGTGTTCCACCCACAAAGCTAAAACTGTAATTAGTTGAGAGAAGGGATCCTGCTCCAACATTGATATTATAAGTTCCAATTCCGGATGTTATTGTTGCAGGTGTGCTAAATAAAGGGGTGCCGGTTATTCCACTGGTGGAAAGGATTTCGCCATTCAAAAATCCTGTATAGGTAGCGGTAAATACAGGATTTGCATCGCCATAGACCTTGCTGAAATTATTTGCCTGCACAACAACAGTTGCCTTTGTAACTGTAAGAGTGCCCGGTGCATATGAGACAATATAATTTGTAAGATCTGTACCTGCAGCCGCGACCGCATTCGAAGGCAATATTGGATATGCGCCTGCTGCTTTATTAGAAGATGTACCCGTACTCGTTAGTGTAACGCTTTGCACAGATTCTCCATACATCATTACACCGGAACTGATTGAGAATGCAGCAGGATCAAGAGTCAGCGCTTGTCCATACACTTTTGTGGCATCATTGGCTCTAATTGTTACAGGAGCAGGAAGAATTGTCAGCCTTCCAACACCATAGGATATGGCAAGGTTATCATTCAGCAAGGCTCCCGGTATTATTGATTCAACGCCAACTTCAAGTCCGGTTATCATATTAACCGATTTTAGCGGGCTAATACCTTGTCCAATATCGGTTTGATCAACAACCACAGCGGTCCTGTTCTCTCCATTCACTATTGGTATAGCTTGTCCATTCACTATTGTAACTGCCTGCCCGTTTATGATGGTAACTGCCTGTCCATTTACGATGGTAACCGCCTGTCCATTTACAATGGTAATTGCCTGGCTGTTCACGATGGTAATTGCCTGGCTGCTTGTTAATGATTCTATATCTGCAAGTCCGCGTGCATTTGCATTTGAAACCGAGCTGATCATTGATGTTTGTGCAGAATTCACATTGAATTTTAAAATGGATTCTTGAGTAATGTCTATGACCTTTGTTGTCTCAGTCACATAATTTCCATTAACCAGGGTCTGATTCGTTATTTCCCTTGCATTGTCGATGGCTGGTTCAGTTGCTAAAAAGCTAAGGTTTTGTGTTTCGGTTGGAGTTAGTGTATTAACTATCGGAATTGCCTGCCCGTTCACGATGGTAATAGCCTGGCTGTTCACTATCGGTATGGCCTGGCCGTTTATGATGGTAACTGCCTGGCCGTTTATGATGGTAACTGCCTGGCCATTCACGATAGGTATTGCCTGGCCATTCACGATCGTAACCGCCTGGCTGTTCACTAAACCAATAGCATCATCTACAAGCTGCGTTTCATGCTGGGTTTTAATATTATTCAGCAAAGTAGCCGGATCAGTTATCGTTACAGCCGGATCGTATGAATAATTAAAATTAAAATCAGTTATTTTTTGTCCATAAACAATGGTTGTATCTCTTGGCAATATTGTTACCGGTAATTTCGTGATCGTTAATGCCCCATCAATGAACGAATAATTGTATTTGGTCAGCAACAAAGCATCGGCTGCATTATTCGGATCAAAAACCCTGGATGGTCTTATAAAATATATGCCCACGTTACTGCTCACATTTCCCGGTGACTGATATGAAATATTTGTAAGCCCAAGGTCTGCTAGAGACAAATTTGTATCCTGAAGAGGAATACCATCAACGGTAATTACGGATGTGAACACCGGCATTTGTTCTGCGTATTTCTTCGATTTATTCACAGCTGTGATACCTATGTTCTTTTTAGCGAGCCCGGTTATAGAAATGCTGTTTGATAATCCACCGTCAAGGCCCGAAGGCGTAATAGATCTTGTAAACGCGGTCACGAATTTTTCGCTTGAAAAAACAGGAAGCATTACTCTTGCTTCTGTGTTACTTATGATCGTTGTTGTAAGTGTATCTGTTCCCAATATGATTTTTGTGGTACTGGTAAGATAACTCGCTTTGATTATCAATTCCATCGGCTGAACACCCGGAACAAGGCTTGAATCTGCCAGTTGCAGCTTTATAAGCTGTGGTGTTGGATTTGCCAGTTTTCTCATGGCAGAGTCTGCCTGGATAAATCCATATCCGCTATTAAAATCAAAGCCCGGTGTATACATATCGATTGATGTGCTTGTGAGCAGATCTTTTGCTTCTACAGGCCCCATTGTTTGAGTAAAGAATTTTTGCTTAGCCTCCATTAACAGTGCAACTGCGCCCGCAATGTGCGGTGCTGCAGCAGATGTACCGAAGAAATTCGGCAAACCGTCACCATCATAGTCTATACTTCCGAAACTAACGGTAGTGTTTACGCCATTTGGGCCTACGATGTCAGGCTTGTTCCTCAATACACCACCTACTGATGTGCCACCGGTTGAGGAAAAGGATGCTACTGTGGGCTGAACTCCGAATGCAGGTGTATTAGAATACAATGCAGCACCGACTGTGATGGCTGCATTTGCATTTCCTTGTCCCACGATCGTTGAGGAACCTTGCTGGTATTCATTTATTTTAAGATCACCGCGGAATACGACATATTTAAAGCGCAAGTTGGCACTGGAAGTGCCGGATGCATTTACGATCACTATATTCATTACTGTATCACTGGTAACAATATACGGCAACACCTCGATCGGATCCCGGCCAAGGTTGTTCCTGTTCACACCAAACAATGAGGTACCATTATTTCCTCCAAAATAAATGTCAAGATCGTTCACTGTTCCGGTGGTGGATGTACCCAGGGAATAGATATCATCTACCCATTGTAACACTATCGTATACACGCCGGGAGTTAATAATGTTCCTTTCAAAGAATCGCTTTGTAAAATATCCCCACCTCCGAAATTATGTGCCTTACCGGTGAGACCCGCAGGCGGATTAGCAGGATTAAATGCGGCTTCATATGATTTGCTTCCGAAATTACCAGCGGCGGTTACATAACTTACTCCAGCTGCAGACACATCATTGATCGCAGTTTCAACAACACCTGGTTTATAAAACGGCTCAGTGATGAAAGTGATATCATCTACAATTACTTTACAATTATTAGCTGCAAGTTCCCTGATTCCCTGCGCAAAATCTCCTGCCGTTAAAAAGCCGGTACGAAATGCAAGAGGAGATTTGGGAGCTATATCATGAATGATCTGAAGCATAGCCCGGCCTTCATCTGATCGCTTGCCAAATGGATATTCTTTTAACACTTCAACGGGGGTAGCATTTACAGGATTACCAGTTCCCGGAAGGTCGCCATTTGTAACATCGTTGGCCGCAGGATCGCCGGGTTGAGTATTATAGCTATCTGATAATACTCCAACTTTAATCCCGGTGCCCTGAACTTTAAATCCATTGCGAACATAATTTGTTCTCATTGCACTGTCACCCTTCGTTTGTGCCACACCGCTATTGCTTAGTGCAGGATAGACCGGCCTACAGTGATTTATAAGTGTTGGAAGACTATCAAGCCTTCTTAAATTAGCGATTGGATATTTACCGGTAATAATCAGGCTGCCACTTCCATTACTTATTGTATCTCTGAGGCCGTAAACGGTAGTAAGTAACAATGTCTTTAGCTGGCTGTATTTGCCCTGGAGAGCTATAACATCAATGAGTACACTATCATTGCTGATAAAGAAAATACTTTTGGAAAGTGCAGACGAGGTATCATGCGTTTCATACAGTGTATTCAGTTCCGAACCGATCAGGTTATTGATCTTACCGGATATTACAACAGTATCCCGTGCCAGGCAACCTGTACCGTTAGTTATAGTAAGTACGTAAGAGCCAATTGACGAAATAAATGGTGATAGTGTATTGGTGCCGGACGCAAGAATTCCCCCATTGAACGCAGACCAACTGAATTGTGCGCCAGTTGTGGTTGTTGATCCGGCCAGTTGTGTCGGCTTTAAAAAGTTGAGCTGGTTATCCGGGCCAGCATTTACAGTTGGAATTATGCATTCAGAAAAAGGTTCGTATATCAAATTAACTCCAGACTGCAAGTTCACTTGGGTTCCGCTGAAAAGTGCACCGGTAATACTTGAATTGCCTGCGCCTGATCCGATGCTGATACCGGCATTTGAAGCCCACACTGTGCCAAGCCACTTCGTTGCAGCATTACTGGAAGATCCATTGTCCATAATAAAAGAATAGCCGCCTGTTCCACTGCCATGAACCTCGGTAAAGATCCTGGATGCGTTTCCACCATTGATCATTGTAACATTGATCTTTGCAAGGCTTGCATTATTATGAACTTGTAACTTGAAAACACCGGTTGGATTATTTTGAAAATCGAAGACAAAATAATTTGTACCACCCGTATTTACGATCGCATCAAAAACATATGTGCCTGTTCCCCTGAATGTGAGGGTTTTGTTGCCCGACAATTTTATATTATCAAAAGCGCCTGGAGTAATTGCCTGTGTTGAATTCAGGTCAGTCATAACAACGAATGGTGCAAAACTAGCCACATCAGGCATTTGCGGTAACCCTTGTAAAGACGGCGGCCCTGTAATATTTCCTCCGCCAGGAGTTGGTCCCGTATACAATGTTCCAACCGGATGAGTCACTCTGCCCAAAACTGTTCCACCACCGACAACTATTTTTCCATTGACATCTATATTCCCTGAAAGCAGTGCACTTGACCCAACGGACAGTATTGTTGTAGTTGAGCCCAATTGGTCTGAATTGGCAGATGAAATTCTACCCGATACGGAATTGCTGTTAGCCAATTGTATTGTTCCACCGGAATATACATTCGCATTGATGGTAACGCTACCTGTTGACTTTACAAGTTTATAACTGCCGACTGAACCTCCCTGGATAGTTACTGACGATCCCATTTGAACATTGCCGGCAGTGTATGCAGGCCTTCCGCCAAAAAGGGCATAGTCTTGAATGGTTGTTTGGGAATAACATTCCGTTGCTAAAAATAATAATGGTATCATAAGAAATGATAAGTGCACGAAATTTTTAGCAATTAACTTTTGCATAATAAATTGTGTTAAAATAATGTCAGTTAAAAAAGGATCTTACCAGGAATTGGAAATTAACTATAGTACTGCATTAAACTACATGCAGTTAGAAAACTGCAGGCATTAATGTTGATTATAAGAGCTGGTGCTCAGAGTAAGCCTTGTTGGAATTTTAAAATAAGTATTGGATTTTTGCAGGAAAATAGCAAATATTGACACTAAAAGTAATACATTAATGTTACAACTTTATCCAAAAAGCTCCTTTTTTTATAAAATTGGGCCTGGAATTAAATAAGGGTGCCGCCCTCTGATCTTGTGAAATAACAAAATGACGATCAAAGAAATATATGAGTTGGCAAAGCCTGTTATATTGCGAAAGCTTGAAAATAGCCTTCCGCCAGGTCTTTATTATCATTGTTTATCCCACACAATAGATGTAGAGGCACAAGCAGAAAGAATTTCAATTAGCGAAAACGTGCTTAATGAGGATGATATTTATTTGTTGAAAATTGCATGTCTTTATCACGATAGTGGATTTTTATATACTTACAGTGATCATGAAGAAATGGGTTGTAAGATCGTGAAAAGTCAGTTGCCGGAAATAGCAGCATCAACAGAACAATTAGAAATGATCTTTGGGTTGATCAATGCTACTAAGATCCCGCAGCAACCATTGACTAAACTCCAGGAGATCATTTGCGATGCAGACCTTGACTATTTAGGGAGAGATGATTTCTTTGCAATCAGCCACGAACTTTACAAAGAATTAAAAACAAAGAATATAGTTAGCAATGAGCACGATTGGAACATAATACAGGTGAAATTTTTTAAACAGCATAAGTATTTCACAAAATCAAATAAAGAACTGAGAGAGCAAAAAAAACAAATGCATCTGCGTATGATAGAAAAAATGCTGTGACAACTTTCTTCCTTATCATTTCAAATGTATATTCTTAGTTTCTACCAGTTGTTTTATGAAAGCAATTTTTGCAGCAGTTCTTTTTTTTCTCGATGCAACGGTAAAGTATTGGTGGTTTTGAAGGAAATCTATTTGCGTTTTTTCCCAATCCTCATTACGTATTAATTTGTAATGTAGAAGTTCGGTCCTTAATTTTTCACTTGTCTCGAAGAAGTCATCCCTGCCAAGGTAATCAAGGTCTGCATCGCAAATAATCTTTTGTAAATCAGTTTTTGGTGTTTGAGGGATCTTAGTGGCCATGATCAGTGAACATATATTATCAATTGCATGAATTCCTACACCAAATTCGGGTAATTGTTCACGTGCTATATCGCAGCTTTTCTTTTCATGCCCGTTATAAATAAAGATAAAGCCTGTATCGTGGTATAAACTAGCTATTTCAAGCTCCAGCAATACCTGTTCATCGAAAAGTCCCTCTTCCCGGGCGATGATCATACAATTTGCAGTTACATCAAGTGTATGATGCACATCATGGTATACAAGATCCTTTGGAAGCCCGGCAGTTAGCATTGATGTTACATGGCTCCTGATGGCAGGAAGATTCACCATAAAATGTTTTTTATAAATATAATTATAGAAATACGCTTTGGTCCTGAAATTAGTACACCAACCATGCAATTATAAATCGGAACTGAACCCTGAAATTTTAGGATGTTAAGCTGGTTGATCTCTTATAAATTTAAAAATAGGTATAATTTGCAGTTCAAGTTGAAAACTATCTAGGATTTTTTTAAAAATTGGTTATATGAAAGTAAAGTTGTTGTTTATTTTATTTAGCTTAATTGCATTTCCTGTTTTTGCACAGAAGGATCGGGTAACTGGAATAATTTCTAACTCTAAACCTGGACCGATAGCAAACGCGACGATCCATATATTGAACAGCAACTTTGCAGCTGTTACGAATACACAGGGAGTAT
>JBDSDG010000229.1:0-9311 GCA_039920685.1 Ferruginibacter sp. | reverse complement strand
TAATCTGAAAGAGAAGTTACTGTTTCCATAACAGGGTCACTAACCAGGTATCGGCCGTCTTCCTTTCCATATACAATAATATTATGTGCATTGAAATGGAAGCGATATTCTTTTGGAAAATAAGTGAGATAGAAAACGCCCACCTGGCAACCAACGGGTTGCCCGCTTTCCAGGCAATCATCTAAAAATTTTTTTGCAGATTCTTTAGAGCTGAATTTTTTTCTAAGAACAGGAATGTTCAAAGAATTACACGTTCTTTTAAATATAAGCCCGGGCATGGTGCGAAACGCAATGGCAGGGCCTTTATTTATTTTAAGAAATGGAATGTGGACAAAGAAAAGCCCTGATCCTATACCGAATGAAAGTGGTTCTGTTATTTTATTTACGCCGATACCTTTCAGCAGGTTAGTAGTTACTCCATTCTCACAATGTGCCGCCTGCAAATGTTTAAATTCCTTCTTCATTCACCTTCATTGTTTTTAAATCTTCCACACTTATATTAAATACTTCTGCGTATTTCAGTAATTTTTTTTCAGAAAGTTCTTTAAAAACCGCAGGTTTTAAATGCTGTTTGATCGTCCATTTCCAGAAACCAGTATAAGCTGATAAGATGCCAATATCCATCAGCCTTAGTTCTATAAAATATAAGATGGGACTAGCTTCGTTGTGAAGAACTTTTTGTTTTGCCTGTATGATCCTGTCCTCTATATCTTTCCAGGCCACATCCAATGCGATAGTCTTTACTTCCCAGCCCGTGCTTAATTCAGAAGTATAGTTTCCCGAACTGTCGACAGCATATACCACTTCCTTGGTTAGCTTGTTTAGTGCTCCATCGTCTTGTGGGATATCTTCTTTTTTCATAAAGAGCTGTTAGCTATAAGCCTGTTTTTAATTATTCAAATATTAATGATGTTTGATTTTTATAATTTGTATCATTCTTATTTTTTTCTTAGCTTGAAGCTTAAAGCTTCCTATTAACATACCGTCAACAACCCATACATATAAGAAAACCTCGCACTTTCAGGAACAAGCAATAATATTTTATCGCCCACCTTTAATTTCCCACTATGAAATAATTCATCAACCATAAAATATACAGAGGCAGAACCGACATTTCCTACACGGCTTAAATTCACATACCATTTATCATACGTGATACCGGTTTCATTAACGATCAACTGCTGAAAGATCTTATCACGAAAGAATTCACTTGACATGTGCGGTAAAAAATAATTCACTTCAGATGATTTTACGCCATGTTTATCAAGCGCAGCTTTTAAACCAACCCCGCCATATGGAACAATATTTTTACTTAATAATTTTACATCCTGTTTTATACTGAGTATAGATTGTGCCATCAGTTCCTGTGGTGTATAATCAAGATAACTTTTGAACGTTCCGTCTTTTAGTTTTTCGCAACCCATGTACATACAAGGGCCAAGTTCATTTGCATACGAAAAGCCTTCCAGCCATTCGATCCGAAGACTTATAGCGTTGTCATTTTTTTTATCAGAGATGAGAAATGCTGCTGAGCCATCAGATAACATCCATCTTAAAAATTCTTTTTCAAATCCAATGTAAGGATCATCAACGAGTTCCTTTAATTTCTGCGCCTCATCTTCAAAATTTGTAGATACCAATGCTTTTGAGAATCTTTCAGAGCCGGTTGCAACAGATTCCTGCACTTCTCCCGTTTTTGTAGCCAGGTAAGCATATTTTAATGCATGCATTCCGGCACAACATACACCTGACGGAGAAACTACTTCTGCTGCATTGATTTCAGGAAGCCAGCCATGAGCCATTACCCCATGAGAAGGCATCATTTGATCAGGAGAAGAAGTACCACAACTGAGTAATTGGATCGACTTTAATTTTTCAGGATCCTTCTCAAATAATTTCCTGACAGCCAATGCCGTCATTTGTGCATTTGTATGTGTTGAATTTCCATCTTTATTTAATGCATAAAACCTTTGCTTGATGCCGTTATTTCTCAAAACAATAGCTCTTGACCTGGAAGGGGTATCATTGATCAATCCAAGATAATCTTCCATCTCATCATTGCTAATTGGATCATTAGGAAAAAAAGAAGATGTATTATTTATATAGACCTCTCTTAACGACATTTTTTATCTGATTAGTTTATTCCTGAATAATGTTGTTTCTGCCTTTTAATACGCCCGGATAAAAATGGCTTGAAGAAAATTGCATCAATTGTTAATATGATCGGGGCTGCTATAAACAATGCAATTATAAGATAATATTTGAAAGCAACAAGCCAGCCTGTTCTTTTTTTTCTTTTTACAATAAAATCCGCCCACAGCTTAAAGATCCGTCGTGCTTTGGATTCTATAAACATTAAATTATATTTTACTTCAATTGCTTTTACGGCGATCAACTCATCCTGCAAGCCATTAAAATTTTCTTTCGAAAGATGCTGAGATATCAATCCGCCAAATACTTTTGTGTTCTCAACATCAGCATCCGACACGCCTGGTTTTGGAAAGATATTTAAATACCTGTCACGCTTCCCTGAAAACATCCAGTACAGAATTGTAACAAAGCTTACGAGATTAGGATGCTTATCAACAAGTGCGATACTGCCAACCAATTTGGCACCTCCATCCATCAATGTTATTTTAATTCGTTCCATGGCGCTGATCCACATATTGCGTGCACCCGTTATAGTTATTACCGGTGTATTTTTTAAAACGGCTTTTACCGAGGGATGAGTTAGAAATGAATTTGAAGGTATGCTCGGAGACAGGAACCACGCCTGGTAACCAACAATTACAAGGTCGTATGAAGTTTGCTCTAAATGGAACGGCTGGAGATCTGTTGCTATTCCTTTTACACAATCCGGCATTACGGCAAAAAAACTTTTACCTGACCACGGAAATGGATATTGTTTTGCTGGCTGAATTTGAACCGTCTCCACATGATCACCTGCGGAAATAAGTGGTTGGGTTAAATTTGAAATGATCTCACCCAACTGGCCTGACTGAGAATAATAAATAACCAGGATCTTTCTATTCATGCTTTTGCAAAGTTAACCAGCGATCTTCAGGGCTTTGGAATTTTTACTGTAATCAACAACAAATTTTTGAAGTATTTCAGGAAGGTTTTTAAAATTTGTGCGCACTAACTGGCTATCCGTTTCGATCTCGTTCCGGTACTTCAGAATTTTAGGAGCATGCTCTTGAATGATGAGCCGGAGAAAACGGTACTCAACATTATCATTTGACTTTGAAATAGCTGCCTCCAATTTTACCCGGCCTGATTTAAACAGGTTTAGTTTTTCTTTTGCAGTTCCTTTTATGACTCCAGCCTTTTTCATTAACAAAGCTCCCTCAAAGGCTTGTTTTTCGGGAAAAGAAGCCGCTTTAACAAGTTCTAATTGCGCATCTATCACCTCTAGAACCTCTGAGGATATAGAACTATAAAATGCAATCTTGTCGAATACTTTAGCAGGAATAGCATATATGAACAATAGAGAGATCAGTGTGGACAAGGTGAAGATTAACTTGTGTTTCATGTAAATAGATTTTCAATTCATTCAACAAATTCTGAACCGAAACAACAGCAGGCCGAACCTGGTAAAATCGGGTATAACATCCACAATGAAATAATCTGCGGAGAGTGAGGGATTCGAACCCTCGATACAGTTTCCCATATACACACTTTCCAGGCGTGCTCCTTCAACCACTCGGACAACTCTCCATCCGGATTTTATTAGGGACGCAAATGTACATTGTTACGGGCTTATATTAAAATCATTCTGGGGAATGGCCAGAAGCTATAAGTTGTTAGCTTTTAGCTGGATTACAATCGCATATTGGTTCTGCTAATCGCTAATGGCTAACCGCTAATAGCTTGGTTACTCCAAAACCTTTTCCATCTCCATACTCCTGGATCCCTTTACAAGTATATGAGCTCCGGTGATCCGCTCGTTCTTAAACCACGTATTGGCCTCATACACATTTTGAAAATGGATGAATTCCTTGGGTAATTGCCTGTAATCCTTTCCCACTAAAACTATTTTATACCATTCATGTTGGCTGATATGATTTACCAGGTCCTGGTGTTCGTGAAGGCTATCTTTCCCCAATTCCATCATACCTCCGAGGATGATAACCTTTTTGTTGACAGGCATCTTGCTAAAGTTCTCAATCGCTGCTTTCATGCTGGAGGGATTGGCATTGTACGCATCCAGGATTATTTTATTCCCATCCTTTTCAATCAATTGAGATCGGCTGTTTGAGGGATTGTAATTTTCAAGTGCTGCTTTAATTTCAATATCTGTTACATTGAATGCTTTCCCTACACATACCGCGGCCAATATATTAGGTAAATTATAGCTGCCGACAAGGCATGTTTTTAATTGCATTGAGTCGTTTCCATTCAATATCTCAACTTCCAGGAACTCATCCAATGAATTCATTTCATGTCCAACAACATCTGCATCAACAGTCCCGTAGGTTATTACTGCTGCGATACCAGTACTCATTTCTATGAGATATTCATAATCATTATCAATAAATGCGGTTCCACCTGATACACGCACATGATCAAACAACTCACCCTTGCCTTTTCTCACGCCTTCTTCTCCACCAAATCCTTCCAGGTGAGCTTTCCCGCAATTGGTTATCATGCCATGAGTTGGAAGTGCATATTTGCAATAACCTTCTATTTCTTTCTGGTGATTTGCGCCCATTTCTATTACTGCAAATTCAGCGTCCGGCTTTATTTTTAAGATGGTCAAAGGAATGCCAATGTGGTTGTTTAAATTTCCTTCGGTTGTATATGTTATAAAGCGGCTGCTTAGAACTGCGTGAACCAATTCCTTTGTTGTCGTTTTGCCATTTGTGCCTGTTATAGCTATAAATGGGATATCAAAATGCTGCCTGTGTTTTAATGCAAGTTGCTGAAGCGTTTCAAGGCAATTCTCAACCTTAATGATCTTATCATTCCTGATACCCGTTTCCTCTTCTACTACACAATAAGCTGCACCATCGTCTATGGCTTGCTGTGCGTATCTATTGCCGTTAAATGTCGGGCCTTTCAACGCAAAGAAAATTGCTCCGGGAACTATTTTTCTGGAATCAGTTTGGATTGTAGGATTGTTTTTATAAAGCTGGTATAGATCTGTGATTTCCATCTGACAAAAATACGAGCTATTAGCTACAAGAAGGAAATACAAGCTACAAGCTATTAGCTTCAAGCAGGAGTCAAGTTAAGTAAATGCAATTATGAGAATGAAACCATATCCTGCATCAAGGAATATCGAATCTGCATTATCCTATCCATATCACGTTTCTCGTTTTTCGTTTTTCGTTTCTCGAATCCGGTATCAATAAAAAAACCCTTCAAACAACTACGCCTGAAGGGTTTCAATATTTTAAAATTCGATCCTATTTTTTCTTCCTTGAATTCTGTTTACGCTTTCCGAAGATGTTTCCTTCTTTAAATCCAGGGCCTTCAGGAGGTCCAAGATAAGTTTGAGCGCAACGGAAACCAACAGTGCTTGCACCTGTATTCTCTTCCATGAAGCGACGTGATCCCGGAGACAACCAATAAGGCCTGTCATTCCAGCTGCCGCCTTTGATAACTCTTGAAGCATCGCTGATCAATGAGGTTACACCATAACCATAATATACCTGGCTGGCCGAATCTCCATCCATATAGTTGATAACGTTATTATGCTGATAGTTAGAACGGTTCTTAACTTCCTCATCAGAAATATCGGTCTTCTTCAAACGGCCAAGACTGTCCCTTTCATATTCACCACCGCTGTTCTTATAATACTTTTGGAATTTATTACCACGATAATAGTTGAAATCCTGTCCGTCAACGGATGTCATTGGCCTGTACACGTCACCAACCCACTCGCTAACATTACCACTCATATTATATAAGCCAAATGCATTTGGATAAAAAGATTTTACATTACCAGGAATAGCAGCACGGTCATTCAAACCACCTGCGATACCCATGTTATCACCACTTCCACGCTTGAAGTTAGCAAGGAATTTTCCCTGCCAGCTGCCACGGCGATTGTCACGCAAACCGTTTGGATTCTTACTCCATGAATATACTTGCTGGTTTGTCCTTAATTCCTCTCCGCTCTTTCCTTCTTTCTTACGTGGAGCAGGATTTTGATCAAGTAACCCATAAGCAGCATATTCCCACTCCGCTTCTGTTGGAAGGCGATAACCTTGTCCAAGTATACCGTCTTCCATTTTTACTGTGCTCCGTGGCTTGCCATTCACATCTTTGATTGCAGATTTCTTTGGCTTGGCTCTTCCCTGGATCAATTCAGGATTCATTAAATAAGTTTCTGTATTGAATGATCCATCAGCGCCCGCGCCTTTCATTTCTCTTTTTGGAGCATCCTTTTTTAAGTAACCACCTTTCACAAGGCTCATTTCATTTACACGGTCAGTTCTCCAGATACAAAAATCATGAGCCTGCTGCCAGCTAACTCCTACAACTGGATAGTAATTGTATGAAGGATACCTGAAATAATATTCTACGTATGGCTCGTTGTATGCTAGTTCTTCTCTCCAGACCAAAGTATCAGGAAGGCTTTTATTTATGATAGCTGTGTCGTTACTGAAAACGTTCTCCAACCAGTACAGGTATTCCCTATAGTGCACATTTGCAACTTCAGTCTCATCAATGAAGAATGAAGGAACGGTGATGCGCCGTGGTACATTATTCCAATCGCCCATTACATCCTCTTCTTTAGCTCCCATAACAAATGAACCTCCCTGAACGAATACAAGGCCGGGCCCGGCTTTTGGATATTTAACCTTCGACACATGGAAGTTGCCCATATTCTTATCATCATAATTCCAGCCTGTAACACTGGATTTGCTTTTCTTTTTTGAAAAAATACAAGAATTGAGAGATATGGCAGCAATGGCCAAGATCAACAGGTTCCTACCAGTAAGTAATGTGTGCATGTGCGTTCGTTTATCTATTTTATTAACGAAGGGTTTCCTTTAATATTGTTACTCTAAATTACCACGAGAAGCGAATATAAATACTTTCATTCAATCTTAAATAATTTTAAGTCGTTTTACATAGAGAGGTGAATGAAAAACCAAAAACTTAACAAGTTAGTAAGAAGAGGGCTGCAATGAACTGAATATAGGGCAGTGTTTGCCGCTTTAACAATATTTAATTCAATATCTTCGTTCTACTTGCTACAATTAGCCGTGATAGTTTTTTAAATGGTTTGCCATACATTTGCAATCCATTGGAACTAATAAATTTTGGTTATTTTAACAGGAAATTATAATTTTAATTGGTGATTTCGAGAAATCGGCTATTTTTACAACTTAGATAAAACTATTAAATCAACGCTTATAGAGGTAAGTCTACCTAACCAAGACAAACAAACGCATGAAACAAGTAACTTTGAAACTAACTGCCATAGTTATGGTAATGGCAGCTGCAATTACTACAGCTAAGTCGCAAACTGGAATTAAAGATTTTCGGGTAGTTACAACAGCTGTGCCTTTTTTACGTATTTCTCCAGACGCTCGCAGTGGTGGTATGGGAGATGTTGGAATTGCTACCATGCCTGATGCTTATTCAGCATTTTGGAATCTTGGAAAAGTCCCTTTTAACACCAGTAAGGCTGGACTAGGAGTTACCTATACTCCATGGCTGCATGACATCGTAAATGATGTATTTCTTGCAACAGTTGCAGGATATTATAAATTAGATGACCAGCAGGCTATTTCTGCAGGCTTCAGGTATTTCAGTCTTGGTGATATTCAGTTTACCGATGCCTCTGGTAATACATTAAATAACTTCCGTCCGCGTGAATTTGCGATCGACCTGGGTTATTCCAGAAAATTATCTAACAAATTAGGATTGGGTATCGCATTAAGGTATATCAGCTCTGACCTTGCAGGTGCAAGCGTAAACAACATCTCATATAAGAAAGGAAAATCAGTAGCGGGTGATCTTCATTTATTCCACAATGGTGTAAAAGATAACGGAGCTGGTCTTGCATGGGGTTTAACGCTTAGTAACCTTGGTTCTAAGATCGCCTATACAAATGATGCTGATCAAAAAGATTACATTCCTGCAAACCTTGGTTTTGGTCTTGCTTATACAAAAGTGTTTGATGCTGACAGCAAGATCACTTTCGGTGTTGACCTGAATAAATTATTGGTTCCAACACCTCCGGAGAACACTGATTCTGCAGGTATAGTTGACTACCGCACAAAAGGTGTTGTTAGCAGCTGGTTTAGCTCATTCGGAGATTCTGAAAGTGGTGGTGAGTTCCGTGAGATATCTCTTGGTGTAGGTGCAGAATACTGGTACAAAAATCAATTTGCATTCCGCGCCGGATATTTTTATGAGAATCCTGATAAAGGAAACCGTAAATTCTTTACACTTGGTGCTAGCTTAAAGTATAATGTAGCAGGATTAAATTTCTCTTACATTCTTCCAAGCGGATCTGGTACGAACAGGAATCCATTGTCAAACACATTGCGCTTCAGCCTTGTATTTGATCTTGGAACAAAAGGCAAATAATAACTGATCCTAAAATTTTTATAGAGCGTTCCGTTTACGGGACGCTTTTTTTATGAACACATTTTTACTGATATTTACATCTTATGGCATACAGGATCGGCTCGGGAATAGATTTTCACCAGTTAGCGGAAGGAAGGGAACTTTGGATAGGAGGCGTGATGATCCCTCATCATAAGGGGTCGGTTGGCCATAGCGATGCTGATGTTCTGTTACATGCCATCTGCGATGCTTTACTTGGTGCACTGTGCCTCGGCGATATCGGCAAACATTTCCCGGATACAAACGCTGCATATAAAAATATCGACAGCAAGATCCTTTTAAAGCAAGTATATGACCTTGTAAAAAACAAAGGATTCCAGGTTGTTAATATTGACAGCACTGTTTGCCTGGAGAAACCGAAGATCATGCCTTTTATTGAAAAAATGCAGGAAGTAATTGCAGGATTGTTATCAATTACAGTGAACGATATTTCAATCAAAGCAACCACAACAGAAAAAATGGGTTTTGCCGGCCGGGAAGAAGGATTGAAAGCCTATGCAACAGCTTTATTAAAAAAGGTGGACCAATAATCACATTCATAAAAAAAACTAAAATTGGAGATGGAAAAGAATCATTCCGTGGTAGATGTTGTTGGTCAGGCGACCAACAATGGCACCAATAAACACATATATAAAAAAATTAAAATTGGCGATGGAAAAGAATCATTCAGTGGTAGGTGTTGTTGGTCAGGCGACCAACAATGGCACCAATAATCACCTACA
>JBDSDG010000228.1:0-3033 GCA_039920685.1 Ferruginibacter sp. | reverse complement strand
ACGCTCAAATAAGTGCTTCTGATCTTCATCCGGGATCCCGATGCCTTTGTCTTCGATCGAGATCATAAAATCTGTGTCAGTAATTGAAGACACTAGTTTGATTAATCCATTTTCACCGGTAAATTTTATCGCATTGGATACCAGGTTTATTAAAATATTTTTTACCAGGTTTTTATCTATCAAAACATCCTGCTGAATTGAATTTGTAAAAATAATTTCCTGATCTGTTTTTAGCAGGCCATCAAGCTCCTGAACTAAATCGTTTAGGATCTTATCAATTTCAACCGGGCTAACCAACTCCATATTGGTTTGCATTACTCCTACTTCCATCTTACCCAGGGACAGGAAATCTTCAAGAATATTTTTCATTCCGTCAACACTTTGCTTTATTCGAACAATGTGTTTCTCAACTTTCGGGTCTGCATGGGGCTTCGTATACTTATCTATTAAATATGCAGATGAGAGGATCGTAGTTAATGGTGTTCTGAATTCATGAGATGCCACAGTAACAAAAACGGATTTTAGTTCATTGAGTCCTTTCTCATTTTCGTAGGCAAGGTTCAATTCTTCCTTTGATCCTTCTAACTCTGTAAGGGCTTCCTTAAGCATCTTGGTCCTGTCTTCTACTTTCTGTTCCAGCTCCGAATTCATCGATTTTATTTCTGCAGTTACACTTTCAAGCTCATCTTTTTGTTTTATAGCCATTGCTTCATGCTTTTTGCGAACTGTAATATCGATTACAAATGCAATTACAAAAACTTCTTCCTTGATAATATAATGGCTAAGGCTAACTTCAACAGGAAATGTTTTGCCATCTTTGCTTTGCGCAAACAGATCCCTTCCATGCCCCATTATTCGTGGCTCGGGATGATCATAATATTTCTCCCGGTATTTTACATGCCTTTCATGTGTTGACGTAGGTAAAAGCACGTCAACTACCTGGCCGATAATTTCCTCTTTGGTATAACCAAATTGAATTTCTGCGTATTTATTAAAGTTGATGATTTTTCCTTGAGCGTTGGTTACAACAATTCCGATAGTTGCGAAGTTGAACAGCGCTTCAAACTGATGTATATTATCGATATTATTTAAGGCAAATGGAGGTTTATCTGAAAACATAAGATTTTAACCTGGTGGTCATTGGATTTATATTAATCCCTTGTTTGTAAGCTACACTTATTATACTTCAATCTTATATTTCTTTTGAAGCAATACGTAGTAGGCTTTTGGATAGTGCGAATAAGACTATGCATTTTCATTTTCTCACCATACTTTCTACTATTTTAAGTATCCCGAAAGGGTAAAGCATTACAATTGATTCCGGCAAAATGGCTGATGAGTTTTTGTCACTACCGATCAACGTTCTTGTTCTACTTCTTTCCACATCTTCTCCATTTTAATATTCAATTTAAGATCATCAACACCCGTAACTTTTTGGGGAAGTATCAAAACTGGCAGATAGGTTTTATAAACAACATTTTTTGTAATGCTTTCTGTAAGCCATCTTTCCATCTGGCTATGTTTATGTGGGATTAGGGCCAGCATATCAACGGCATTGTGACCTGCAAAGTCATGCATCGTTTTTGCAATGTCGTTTCCTACACAGAATTCGTATTGAGGCCTTAAATGAATTATTTCAGAAATGCTGACCGGAGGATGAAACTTTATTATTTCCTCTTCTTTATAATTTTCATTCAATGCATAAAAAACGGAAAGCTTGGAAAAAAAATGGTCACATATATCCTTTACCAGTTGTAAGGTGATAGGCGAGGTCTGTGGATCCATATCTATCGCCAATGAGATATGTTTTGGCTTTTTAAATGTAGCAGCTTCCGGTACAATGATCATTGGTATATTGCTGTGATTTATAAGAGACAGGGTAGTGCTTCCAAAGATCTTTTTAAATCCCCTGGCTTTGTCTTTCATGGCGCAAATGATCAAATCAGCCCGATTCTTTTTTGCATTCTCTAAAATCATTTCAATAGGCTGTCCTTCTTCAGCTGACATCTCCAGGGTTACTTTTCCATCTTTATTGATCATTTCCGCTTCCGCGATCAGCCTTTGTCTTAATTGGTGTGAAGGTTGAGCAGGGTTCGTGATAAAAGCAATGTCTTTGCCGGATTGGTAAGCATGGAACAGGTGGACATTTGCATTGTATTGTTTTGCCAGTTCGATCCCATATTCAGCCGCATTTTTAGATGCAGGTGAAAAATCTGTTGCAATAAAAATATTTTTCATCTTTAATGTTTTCATCAAAACTAAAATCCAATTTTTTTAATTATCATGATAATGGCTAGGATAAAATATGATTAAGGTCAGTTGACGATCTTTACGAGAATAAATAACGGTTTAAATAGAACCTTCCAATGCTTTGTAAAACAACAGATAACTGATAGATTTTTCCTTTCCATTCCATTTATTTTATTTTTATTGTTAAAGGGCATCATGTTGAATTATAATCTTTTGAGCTCTTCTAACATTTTTGCCGCTAATGGGAATAAAAGGTTGTTTTCCAGGTGCACGTGCTTATGAAGATCTTCTTCAAAATTTCTTAATTCTGAAAGTGAAAGCTTGAAAGTAGTGCAGGCCTCCACCGGGACTGAATAATTATTTGTCAATTGCCTGATCTGGTACAAAATTTCACCTCCACGGTCATGTTCTGCTTCCAAAACATCAATCGGAGCAAGGATGTAGGCATCAGCAATGTCTGATACCTGGCTGCTCTTGTAAAGTACTTCCAGCCCCTTTATTCTCGGAAATAAAACTGTTTCCTCTTTCTGCATATGTGCGGTCATGTCCTCATTTATTTCTACAAATAGTTTCAGCACTTGTTGCATGTAAGGGAAATGGTTTCCGTGTTTCCCAGCTACTTTTTCCAGGTGGTTCAGCATTAATGGCATCGACAGTTTTACAAAAAAGTGATGGTGTATAATGATGTAGGTTATAAGCTGCTCTGCATTCATGTCAACAAAAGGCATGTGCAATTCTTTTTCACCAGC
This sequence comes from Ferruginibacter sp., assembly GCA_039920685.1. Taxonomy (GTDB): domain Bacteria; phylum Bacteroidota; class Bacteroidia; order Chitinophagales; family Chitinophagaceae; genus Ferruginibacter. Next base: position 34 of record JBDSDG010000228.1, on the reverse strand, counting down.
ATTTTGCTCCTGCAATTCATGTACGATCTCTGCA
>JBDSDG010000227.1:0-9917 GCA_039920685.1 Ferruginibacter sp. | reverse complement strand
AAACTAATGTGAAAGTGAATGCTGTTTATAGTATGTGCATTACTATACAGCGTTAATACGATGAATAGTAGAACAGGTAGAGATGCTAATATAGTTTTTGCATTACCTTTGTAGAGATGGATCATAGCTATGTTAAACAAAAATAGCTATTAAAGCATAATGTAATTGTGAATAATTGCACAAATACAAACCCCATTAAAATTCAGAATAACCATGTTCAAAAAAAACCTACTTCGTGTTTCTTTTCTTTCATTTTTTTTCACGCTGATCATAAATATTGCAGAAGGCCAGGCCGGTAAATCTATCAAGACAATTATTGTAGATGCGGGGCATGGCGGCACGGATGGAGGAGCCTCGGGCCAATATGAACATTCACTGCGCTCAAAAGAAAAGGATGTTACGCTCGCTATATCAAAAAAATTAGTAGCTGAATTAAAAAAGCAATTGCCAGCCCTTAATATCGTTCCTACCCGCACATCGGATATTTATCAGAACCCACGGGAAAAAGCAAGCATTGCAAATGAGAACAAAGGTGATCTCTTTCTTTGCATCCATGCAGATTCGGGCCCGCTTAAAACCGGTCGCAGGCAGATCGGTACAAAAACAGTTACACGTTACCGCATTACTTATACAGGAAAGGGAAAAAGAAAAAAGAAAAAAACCACCCCCTACCAGGTTGTGGAACCCAATTATGAATATTTTAAAATGCCGTTAAGCATTAAAGGAACGAGTGTTTATTTGTTTGCTGCACACAAGACAAGTGATAAATTAAAAGCGATCATGAAGGATGTTGGAGAATTTGAAATTGAAACAGATTCAGATTCCACCTATAGCAGTTTCGATTTTAATACCCCTGAAGGACGAGCCCTTGCACAGATTTATGCCAAGCGTTACCAGGAAAAAAGTGATCGGATTGCCACCATGGTGAATGATGAGATAGATGCAACAGGACGCCCGGCACTAGGTGTAAACCAGCGCCAAACAGGTATTTGGGTATTGCAGGCCACAAATATGCCCGCTATCCTGATCGAAACAGGGTTTATAAATAATCCTGAAGATGAGCGTTATTTGAACAGTGAAGAAGGACAGCAGGAATTAGCGGAAGCCATAACCAAGGCTGTTGTTCGCTATAAAGGTCAATTAGAAAACCCGCAAGCTGAAACGAAATAACCAGGTAATCCAACAGGTTGGAATGGTTTTTGGCAAATGGTTTGGGTATTTAAAACGTTTCAGTAATTTTAGGTAATATTCATAGCTGCTATTATGCCCTCAAGTTTTCAGCACAATTCCAAAACGATCAAATCAATTTATAACCAAATTCTACCAGGTGAAAATATCGAATGAAACAAAGGTTGGGGCTATTGCAATTGTATCTATTACATTATTGATCCTGGGTTTTAATTTTTTGAAAGGAAAGAAATTATTCAGTGACAGCAAAAGCCTGATCGGTAAATTTTCAAATGTACAGGGTCTCGCAAATTCAAATCCTGTCATGATAAATGGTATGCAGATCGGAACTGTTTACTCCATTACCCCCACAAAAGATATGCGGCTTATCCTGGTAAACTTTACCATTACCAAAGACATCAATATCCCGGATAATTCGATCGCCATCATAAAGCCCAATCCCCTGGGAACAACAAGTGTTGATATAAAACTGGGAGATTCTCACACTTATTTGAAACACAATGATAACATTATAACGGAGGCCAATGCTGGTATCTTCAATGATATCCTGAAAAAAGTAGACCCGGTACTTTATGAAGTAAGAAACGCCGTGAGTTCTATTGACAGCTTTTTAATTACACTAAATTCAGTGGTTGATCCAAAAGCAAAAGACAATATTGGAGCAACACTCAACAACCTGAATAAGGTTACCGCATCACTCGCCTTATCGGCCACATCTCTTGAAATACTTTTGAATACCCAAACGGGTGCGCTTGCAAAGACGCTAAGCAATCTTAGCCTTGTTACAAGCAATCTTGCCAACAATAATGAAAAGATTACAGGTGTTCTGACCAATCTTGATAAAACTACAACCAATCTTTCCCAACTGGATTTTAAAAGAACACTGGATTCTCTTGATGCAACCATCAATGATCTGAAGTCACTCGTTTCTAAATTTGACAGGAACGACGGAACACTTGGAATGTTGTTAAACGATCCGAGCCTGTATAAGAATCTTGCTTCATCAAGTAATAAATTAAACCTGTTGCTGGATGATATAAGGGTAAATCCAAAACGCTATGTAAACATTTCAATCATTGGGAAAAAGAATACGAGCCCGCCATTGACCTATCCTACTGTTGACACGTTGAATTCTCCATACATCATCCAAAAAATTAAGAACTAATACCTTTGTGATAGCTTTATGATTAAATACTGCAAATTTGCATGTATTACCAATTAATTAAATGCAGATACAGAAGCTTTATAAGGTTTTTTCAATCATTGTTTTTTCATTTGCAAGTAAAGAAGGAATTTCACAGGTTCAGTCCGCTCCCGCACCCGATACATCCTCACGACGGATACAGATCGTGAGTGCCAAAAGTTTTCGGCAAAAAACAATCGATTCATCCACTACACTTACAACGCTTGCAGGCAATGCAATTGTAAAACAAGGTAATACGATCCTTTACGGAGACAGTATAGTACTCAACCAACTATCTGGCGTAGCCGAAGTTTTTGGAAACGTACATATCAATGATGCCGACAGCGTTCATACCTATGCCCAATACCTTAAATACATAGGAAATGAAAAAGTGGCATACCTTAAAAAAAATGTCAGGCTTACAGATGGCAAAGCCGTACTTAATACAGATGAACTTGAATACAACCTTCAAACTGGCATTGCCAAATACAGCAAAGGAGGAAAAGTTATAAACGGCCAGACCGTTCTAACCAGCGACAACGCTGTTTATTATTCTGATACAAAGGATGTATTCTTTAAAGATCATGTACACCTGGTAGATGCAAAAAGTGACATGATTGCAGACAGCCTCAGGTATAATACTGAATTCAGGGAAGCATATTTTATTTCCCCTACCAGGATCAAAACAAAAGATGGTATAATTAATACAAGTTCGGGAACATATAATGTAGAAACCGGGGATGCGATCTTTTTTGACCGCACTTCTGTTTCTGATAGCACACATTTTATGAGCGGCGACAAGATAGCTTCTGATGCAAAAACCGGTGTGATACAGATAGAGGGGCATGGAAAACTGGTTGACAGCACCAATTCGGTGATTGTACTGGCAGACCAGATCTTGTTGGACAGAAAAAAAAATTCATTTCTTGCAACACGGAAGCCCGTCATGATCTTATTTAAAAATAATGACAGTACTTATATTGCGGCAGATACTTTGTATTCAGGATTACGGAAATTCGACACGTTGCAAAGACAGAACCTGGATGGCGGTGATACTTTAAAAAAGAAAATGTCGGCAGACCAATCGTTTGCCGGCACTGATTCTTTACAGCAAGGAAAAGACATAGAGGTGGAATTTACCGGCAGCACTAAACGGGATAGTATAGACGTAGGCAGAACAGATACGCTGACGACACCAACTGCAATGCATATCACTTCTGCTAACGACAGTATACGGTACTTCATTGCATTCCACCATGTAAGGATCTTTAACGATTCGTTACAAGCTGTAAGTGACAGTTTACATTATTCGACAGAGGATTCTACTTTCAAACTTTTTTACGAACCGGTTTTCTGGAATGACAAAACACAGGTTAGCGGTGATACCATGTTCTTATATACTGAGAACCAAAAAGCAAAAAGGCTTCATGTATATAATTCGGGGATGGTTGTTAACAGGACAACTGAAGGACTATTCAACCAGATCGGCGGCAGAACGATCAACGCATATTTTATAGAAGGAGCAATTGATTATGTTCGTGTAAAAGGGACGCCTGCGGAATCTATATATTATCCGCAGGACGAGGACAGTGCTTACGTTGGAATGAATCGCAGCAGTGCTGATGTGATCGATGCTTATTTTATTAAAAAAGAACTGAACAAAGTGAAATATATCAATGATGTTAATGGAACAATGTATCCCTTACGGCAAATTCCATCGGATGTGAAATTTCTAAAGAATTTTATATGGATGGATGCACGAAGGCCAAAAAACAAACTTGAATTATTTGAATAACTTCATTCTGAAATTTTAAAAACTGCTTATTTCATGCGTGGAAAGAAATTAATATCATTCATACTACCGTTGTTTATTTGTGCTGCCTCATCAGCACAAATGGATGTATTTACGGGCACATGGAAAATGGAATACCGGCAAGCAGATAACTTGGAGCCGATTACACTCGAGTTAAGGATAGGTGCCGCGGAAAACAACCAGTTATATCCTGCCCAGGTCACACTTCAATCTGCAACGTTTAACGGTACATATAACCTTTTATTGGTTCGAAAGAATATCAGGCAGCTGGCTATCAGCAGGAATAAAATCCCATTGGAAGAATTACCATTTACGATTGGAAACTGGTTGGTGTATTTAAACGGGGTATTCGACCTCAGCAATAATAAAGGATCACATTATCTCACAGCTGAACGACTTGTTGCCAAACAATATGGTTTGCCAATGTTAGAAGTAAAAGCTTTTGATAATAAGAACAAGGCAGTTGGCTTACAGTTGAATTCATTCATAAGAGAAGCAGACATAAGGTTGAAAAAGATCAATAGTGAATCATGGCAGGCAAAGGATCCATCAGAGATACTTCATGCCGGTAAAACACCGTCTTATTACGGGATCATTGACAGTATTTTTACAAAAGAAAAGGATGCGGTCATCGATTTTATAGGTAGTAAAAAAACGACAAATGGAACAGTATCGGTAATGCTGAATGGATCTATGATCATTGAAATGGCCAATCTCGGCTACACAAGACCGAGAGAAGAAGTACAGTTGGATACAGGTATGAACATCCTCGTCCTTTTCACAGAATCTTATGGCAAAACTCCCGCGTCAACAGGAAAATTGAGACTTGGTTTCGGTCAAAAAATGATTCTTATGGACCTTGGATCAAAAGATGATGTTGCAGCCACTTTTATTGTGGCTAAGATCTTTTATTCATCTCCAGAACAGCAAAAACAAAAAATAACGAATGAGGTTTCCGGAGAAGAAAGCAGGCAAATTCTGCCACACGATACACCCACAAATTTTGATTCTGTGAAACAAAGATCCGGCCCCGATCAAAAAAACTTTGTAATAAAGCCACTACCGGAAAATACACTTTTAAGAGATGCAAAACTCGTAGGAAGTGTTACGGTAACTTCCAAACAAATCACATTGGCGATCTGGGATGATGCTGTTGAAGACGGTGACAGCATTTCTTTAAGCCTTAATGGCAAATGGGTCAGGCAGGGATTGGCAGTCAGGAAAAAGCCCCAGTTCATTACTGTAACTGTTGAACCAGGTCCAAATAAGATCACCTTTATCGCTGATAACCTGGGGTCGATTGTTCCCAATACTTCAGTACTTGAGATCATTGATGGCACTGAAAGAAAATCATTTATGATCGATACGAACCTTCGCCAAAATAACCTGATCGATATTTTCTACGATAATAAACCTTAGCCATTTCCAAATTCCCTTTTTAGGGCTACATGTGAAAAGCGATTGACGCATCAATTGTACCTTTAAAAAATGAAAATTTTTTCTTCTGCTCAAATCAAAGCCTGGGATGAAGCTTCAATTATTGAACAAGGAATTACATCCGGTATGCTTATGGAAAGAGCTGCAGCTACCTGCTTCAGCTGGATGCTTGATCATGATCTTATAAAGCAGCCTATGCACATCATTTGTGGTAAAGGCAATAACGGTGGGGATGGTCTTGCATTGGCAAGAATGCTTTTGCAAAACAACGGTATAGTATCTATTTATATCCTGGAGTCTGGCAAACCCGGCACTAAGGATTTTCAGCTTAATCTTGAGCACCTCCATAAAATAACAACAAACATTCATTTCATTCAATCTTCCAGATCTTTTCCAATTGTTGAAAAGGATGATATAATAATTGATGCACTGTTCGGAACCGGTTTGAATAAACCATTGGAAGGTATCGCCTCTGAACTGGCTGAATATATAAACAAGCTTGGTAACCCGGTCATCGCAATCGATATTCCAAGCGGATTGTTTTGCGATTCAGCAACACGGGATCATAAGGTTATAACGGCAACGGTTACCCTAACATTTCAAAACTTAAAACTTGCTTTCCTGTTGCCCCAAAATGAAAAATTTACAGGTATCATTCATACCTTGAACATAGGCCTGAGTAATAAGTTTCAAGAAGCTGAACCTGCTGTACATGAAATAACGGAAACTTCTCTCATCAAAAACATGATAAGGCCGCGGAACAAGTTTTCTCACAAAGGAACCTTTGGCCATGCTGCTATAATTGCCGGCAGTTATGGTATGATGGGTGCTGCAGTTCTTGCAGCCAGGGCGTGCCTCTGCTGTGGCGCTGGAAAGCTTACATGTTTTATCCCGGCTAAGGGATTTAATATTATGCAAACTTCGATTCCCGAGGCAATGTGTAGAGAAGTCGGTGAAAAATTAAATGATGCGTTGGAAACAAATGAACAGTTCGATGTAATTAGTATCGGGCCTGGGATTGGGACAAAAATAGAAACCATTCAATTGATTGAAAAATTGTTTTCCAGGAATATGCCTATGGTTTTAGATGCTGATGCATTGAATTGTCTTGCAATTAACAAAACCCAGATCGATCAGATTCCCAAAGGATCAGTGCTAACACCACATCCGAAAGAATTCGAAAGACTTTTCGGAACCGCTGATAATGATTTTAACCGGCTCGCGGTTGGAATTCGACAGGCTAAGGCCCTTGGTATTTATATCGTCCTGAAAGGCCATCACACCGCGATCATAACACCGGGAGGGAAAGTTTATTTCAATTGCACAGGAAATGCAGGAATGGCTAAAGCAGGAATGGGCGATGTATTGACTGGAATGATAACCGGGTTGATCTGCCAGGGATATCCTCTTCCGGAGGCCGCCATCCTGGGGGTTTATCTACATGGATTGGCAGGTGACATTGCTTCTGAGAGATTTTCTCAAAATGCTATGCAGGCGTCTGACCTCGTATCGTGTATAGGAGAAGCATGGCTGGATCTTACCAATAAAAAAAGCACCCAATAATGAGTGCCCGGATTTTTTATTAAAAAATACTCGTTTTGATTAAAGGTTACTTGCTGCTCTTGGCCTTTTTTGCTTTGTAGTTATTGTTTTTCCAGCAGCTCTCTTTTCTGCATTCTGCTTATCAGACGCTTCGGTGGAAGCAGCAGCCTGGGCCTCTTCAATTGCTGCCGGTGTTACAGCAGTTGCAGGAGCTAACTGGGCTTTTTCAAGGGCTTCAGCTTTTTGCTCTTCAATTGATTTTGCATCAACATCATTTGTTTTTGCAGTACTTTTTCTAACTTCAGTTCTCCTTTTACCATCGCTGGCTTGCTTTTCAGCCATCTGCTTCTCGTACGCAGCCTTCTTTTCCTGAGATGCCTGTGCATCTGTTTTTGTCGCAGACTTTGATGCGTCCTGGGCAAAACCAACAAATGAAATACTCATTAAAATTGCCGTGGTAAATACGATTTTTTTCATAATAATTTTTTTTTGAATAATTCCCTTAGACCATTCCATGGATTAATACGGAAATGCAATGTAAACTTATTTTTTATCTGCATAGAATAAATTGGCGGAATTTTTATCAAAAAGCAAGATTATCCATTTCTGTATGGAAAATTTATAGAACTTTAAATTACAACCCGCATAATACCTTGATTTGGTGCTTTTACCCTATTTTTGCCCACCAAAATTTTACAACCTACATATGGAAAATTTGATATACGCAGTTCCGGTAATGGGTATTATAGGCCTTCTTTACACCTTAGTAAAGTATAATTGGGTTGCCCGACAGGATGCCGGAACTCCAAGGATGAAAGAGATCAGTACTTATATTGCTGAAGGTGCAATGGCATTTTTAAAGGCTGAATGGAAAGTTCTCGGATACTTCGTGGTAATTGTAAGTATACTATTGGCCGTAATGGCAAGTGCTAATCCTCATTCGCACTGGTCAATTGCAGTGGCATTTGTAATTGGTGCTGTTCTTAGTGCTTTGGCAGGTTTTATTGGAATGAAAGCAGCCACTAAAGCCAATGTACGTACTGCACAGGCAGCCCGAACAAGCTTAAGCAAAGCATTGAATGTTTCATTTACCGGTGGAGCTGTAATGGGAGTTGGGGTGGCCGGACTTGCCGTTTTAGGGCTTGGAGGTTTATATATAGTATTAAAGCAGGTATTTGCTCCTGATGCTACGATCGATTCTGCAGAAATGGTAAGAACGATTGAAGTACTCACAGGATTTTCACTGGGAGCTGAATCAATTGCATTGTTTGCCCGTGTGGGAGGTGGCATCTATACTAAAGCAGCAGATGTAGGTGCTGACCTGGTAGGTAAAGTGGAAGCCGGCATCCCGGAAGATGATCCCCGCAATCCTGCTACCATAGCTGATAATGTTGGCGACAATGTAGGAGATGTGGCTGGTATGGGGGCAGACCTTTTTGGTTCATATGTGGCTACTGTTCTTGCAACAATTGTATTAGGACAACAAACTAGTATTGTTGGTGGAATTGATACATTGGGTGGATTTTCACCTATTATATTGCCAATGCTTATCGCTGGTGTTGGTATTTTATTTTCGATAGTTGGAACGTTGTTCGTTCGGATCAGCGAAAGCGCAGGTATTGATACATCAACAGTACAAAAGGCCTTGAACATGGGAAACTGGGGATCCATGATACTTACTGCTATTGCTGCTGCCTTTCTTGTAAACTGGCTTCTCCCGGAAGAAATGGTCCTTCGTGGCGTTCATTTTACAAAGTGGGGTGTAATGGGAGCTATCGGTGTTGGATTATTGGTTGGTGCATTAATGAGTATCATTACTGAATATTATACTGCCATGGGCAAGCGGCCTGTGTTGAGCATCATTCGCCAATCTTCTACAGGCCATGCAACCAATGTGATTGGTGGACTTGCAGTTGGAATGGAATCAACATTTTTTCCAATACTTGTTTTAGCTGGTGGCATTTGGGGTTCATTTCATTGTGCTGGTCTTTATGGTGTTGCAATTGCAGCAGCAGGAATGATGGCAACTACAGCTATGCAACTTGCTATTGATGCATTTGGGCCGATCGCAGACAATGCCGGAGGAATTGCAGAGATGAGTGAACTGCCGCCTGATGTTCGGCATAAGACGGACGTTTTAGATGCAGTTGGAAATACTACTGCAGCATCAGGAAAAGGTTTTGCGATTGCTTCTGCTGCCCTGACATCACTAGCATTGTTTGCAGCATTTGTTGGCGTGGCCGGAATTAGTGGCATTGATATTTATAAGGCCAATGTTTTGGCTTGCTTATTTGTTGGCGGTATGATCCCCTTTATATTTTCCTCTCTTGCTATCCGTGCTGTAGGTGAAGCCGCAATGGCAATGGTGGAAGAGGTGCGAAGGCAGTTTAGAACAATTCCAGGAATTATGGAAGGTACAGGCAAGCCGGAATATGATAAGTGTGTTGCCATTTCTACTCAGGCTTCTCTAAAAAAAATGATGTTGCCCGGAGCGATCACAATCGTGTCGCCGCTGATCATTGGCTTTATGCCCGGGCTAGGAGCTGAAGCTCTCGGAGGTTTTCTGGCAGGCGCAACCGTTACTGGTGTTCTGATGGGAATGTTCCAGAATAATGCAGGTGGCGCATGGGATAATGCAAAGAAGTCATTTGAAAAAGGAGTTGAGATCAACGGTGAAATGCACTACAAAAAATCAGAACCGCACAAGGCGTCAGTAACTGGCGATACTGTTGGCGATCCATTTAAAGATACTTC
>JBDSDG010000226.1:0-11641 GCA_039920685.1 Ferruginibacter sp. | reverse complement strand
TTAATAGATTCTGATGCATTGGTTATTCCAAAAAATGTACGCAAGCCGCCTGTAATGGTATACGACCATTTATTTCCGCCAAGGGAAGCAGCTGCTGCCGCGGCTGGCGTGGTTGCCCAGGTGAATTTATTATATTTCCAATCGGCAGAGCTTGTGCTGAGGTTGGTTATCACTGCGATGTGAACATATACGTCTGCCACGGGTGTATAAAAAAAAAGTCCCTGGTTTCCTTTCGATGCATCCATCGTAATCGTAAACGGTGTGCTGCTTTCCTGGCCGAATACGGGTGTCCAGGTTAATAACTGTGCCTTTGTCGCGACCGTTATGATTGAGAATAAAAAAACAACAAGAGAGAATATAATTTTTCTCATAAAAAACAATTTAATGTGTAAAATACACACAATATTTTGGATTTGGAACAATGTGCGAAAAATTCACTGCTCCAATACATCCTGCCAGCCATTTCGTTCTTCCGTTATTTTATCTTTCTTATTTGTTATTTACATTTATGGTATATATTTATCGACGTGTATTTTTTACACATACTCAACCAAATCGATTGCTATGACAGAAATAAAAGCATGGGAAAAGCCAAAGCTTAGTTTATCGCAGATCATTAATATGAGTGTCGGTTTTTTCGGGATCCAGTTTGGCTGGGATCTGCAAAGAGCGAATATGGGCCCTATCTATGAACATTTACATGCAAATGCAGATGAGATCCCATTTCTTTTCCTGGCTGCACCCCTTACCGGACTACTAGTACAACCCGTGATCGGGTATATGAGTGACAGGACATGGCATCCCAAATTTGGAAGAAGAAGGCCTTATTTTTTGATCGGGGCGATCATGAGTACAATTGCACTTGTATTCATGCCCCATAGCAGTGTGTTGTGGATGGCAGCGGGTTTGCTTTGGATAATGGACGTATTTGGTAATGTGGCGATGGAGCCATTCAGGGCGTTTGTTGCAGATAAATTAAACGAAGGCCAGCGAACACAGGGTTTCGTGATGCAAAGTCTTATGATCGGTTTGGGAGGAAGCATTGCATCCGCTTTGCCCTGGATCATGACCAATTGGTTTCACCTGAACACCACTGCCGCTAGTGGTGTAATTCCGGATAATGTAAAGTGGAGCTTCTATGTCGGTGCGTTCTTCTTTTTGTCGGCTGTTTTATACACAGTTTTTACTTCCAAAGAATACCCGCCGCCTGACCTGGGATATAAAGAAAAGGTTGTTGAATCACACAAAGGCTTTGGTGGTGGCGTACGGGAAATATTTCATGCCATTGTAAATATGCCGCAACGAATGAAAATCTTATCATTGGTTCAATTCTTCACATGGCCGGGATTATTCCTCATGTGGTTTTATTACAATACCGCAGTTGCAAGAAATGTATTTCACGCTACCAGCGAGCTGGATCCATTGTATGGAGAAGGAACAAATTTCGGTGGCCTCACACTTGCATTTTACAACGTGATCACCTTTGGTTTTGCATTTATTCTTCCATCGATTGCAAGAAAGTTAGGCAGAAAATTAACACACAGTATTTGCCTCTTATGTGGCGCAATAGGGTTGATCAGTGTTGCATTTGTTGAAAATAAATACATGCTATATGGTTGCATGACAGGAGTTGGAATTGCATGGGCAAGCATACTTTCTATGCCATATGCGATGCTCAGTGGAGTACTGCCTGAAAATAAGATAGGTGTGTACATGGGAATCTTTAACTTCTTCATTGTACTTCCTGAGATCATTGCTTCCCTGGGCTTTGGCTGGATAATGAAAAACGTGCTTGACAATGATCGCCTGGCAGCGGTACAGATCGGTGGATGCTTAATGATCATTGCATCGGTCATCTGTTATTTTTTGATCAAAGAAAAAGATTGACATATGAAATTAATATTGCTTCTCATATCGGGAATATTTACGTCAATTGTTGGCTTTTCCCAGGCAACGAATTATAAATGTTACCCTACTCATTGGTGGACAGGGATGAAATGGAAAAAGGTTCAGGTAATGGTCCACGGGGAAAAGATCGCTGATAATTTCCCCATGATAAAGATGGGACCAAAAGGTGTGAGCCTTGCCAAAGGTGTAAATCTGGTAATGATAAACAGGGTAGAGAATCCTAACTATATCTTTCTTGATCTTGTTATTGATGCAACGGCCAGGCCGGGAAAGATCAGCTTTCCTTTTGTAAAGAATATGAACTTTGAATATGAACTGAAGGTGCGCAGGCAAGGTAACGGTACAGCATATGCGCAAGGTGTTACGTCAAAAGATTTCATCTACCTCATCCTGCCGGATCGCTTTAGCAATGGTGATGAAACCAATGACAAAGTTCCGGGAATGCGTGACCAGTCATTGAACAGGGATACGGTTTTTAACAGGCATGGCGGCGATCTTCAGGGAATTATAAATCATTTGGATTACCTGGATGATTTAGGAGTTACCACACTCTGGCTGAATCCTGTCATAATAAATGATATGCCTCATCGCACCGAGCATGGTTATGCTTTTACAGATCATTATACGATCGATCCGAGGCTTGGTGGTGAAAAAAAATACCAGGAACTCATTGATGCAACCCATAAGAAAGGAATGAAAGTGATACAGGATGCGGTTTATAATCATGTGGGAAGATTTCATCTAACAGTACTCGATCCTCCGACAAAAGATTGGCTTCACCAATGGGATTCTGGTTATACGAATACAAACTACAAGGACCAGTCATTGTTTGATCCATATGCTTCCAAAGGTGATGCAATGCAGATGGAAGCCGGATGGTTTACCAGGGAGATGCCTGATGTGAATCAGGGCAATCCATATGTGGCCAACTTTCTTATTCAGCATGCACTTTGGACAGTAGAGGAATTTGGCGTGGATGGGTGGCGTATCGATACTTATTCTTACAATGATCTTGTATTCATGAACCGTTGCAACAAGGCATTGATGGACGAATATCCAAAGCTTACAATGTTCGGTGAAACATGGGTGCATGGCGTTCCCAACCAAAGTTACCTGAGCCAGAATAATTATAATATTCCATTTAAAAGTAACCTGCAGGCACCAACGGATTTTCAGACACTTTGGGCAATTACGGATGCTATGACAAAAGATTTTGGTTGGAGCGACGGTGTCAATAATTTATATACAACCCTTGCGCAGGACTTCGTTTATAAAGATCCAACACGCAACGTGATCTTTTTAGACAACCATGACATTGCACGCTTTTATTCTGTAGTAAATGAAAATATGGATAAGTACCTGTCATCATTATCATGGCTGCTGACAAGCCGCGGTATACCTCAAACCTATTATGGGGATGAGCTTGCAACTACCGGAACAACCAGTCCGAACGATGGCCATGTGCGTCTAGACTTTCCCGGAGGATGGAAAAATGATTCGATCAATAAATTTGTAATACAGGGAAGAACACAAAAAGACCAGGCTATTTACCAGCACTTTGCAACGTTGGCTAATTTTAGAAAAACCTCTCCCGCTTTGACCTTAGGAAAGTTCATGCAATTTTTCCCGGTAGACGGTATCTATGTTTATTTCCGGTATAACAACAAACAAACAGTGATGGTTGTGATGAATACCAGCAAAGAAGAAAAAACAATCAAACTGGGAAGGTATGCTGAACGAATAAATGGGTTTACTCAATATAAAGATGTGGTGAATAAAACGACTGGTCCGCTTTCGGAATTCAAATTGGGTTCTTATAAGACGGTGGTGTATGAGCTTTTAAAATAGTTCCAAATATTTCAAAGGTTCCAGAAGTTCCAAAAGTTCAATACGTTCCCCATAAACCCGAAACCATGAACCTTTTGAACCTCTTGAACTACTTAAACGATTTCCCAAATGAAAAGACTCTCTATGTTCCTTTTACTGATCTTCTTATTACAGAAGCTATATGCCCAGCCAAATGAAAAATATCCTGTTTATAATGGAAAAGATCTTGGACTAACGTATAACAGTAGCAGCTCACAATTTAAAATATGGAGCCCGACGGCTTCCGCTGCACAGATATTATTTTACAAAGATGGAGATGGGGGCGTAGCTGTAAACACAATTGACCTGGGTAAAGGAGCATCTGGTACATGGTCAACAAAACAAACAGGTGATCAAAAAGGAAAATTTTATACGTTCCGTGTAAAGATCGATGGCAAATGGAGTAATGAAGTTCCCGATCCATATGCAAAAGCTGCAGGTATAAATGGAAAGCGTGCAATGGTAGTGGACCTGGAAGACTCAGATCCTTCAGGCTGGAGGGAAGAAAAAAAACCTGCTATATCACAGCTTCCAACAGACGCTATTATTTATGAACTGCATGTGCGGGATGCTACCATAGATAAGAATTCTGGTATAAAGCATAAAGGAAAATTCCTTGGTCTTGCAGAAACCGGAACAAAAAGTGCAGAAGGGTTCTCTACCGGGATAGACCATTTAAAAGAATTAGGTGTTACACATATTCATTTGTTGCCATTTTACGATTACAATTCAATTGATGAAAGGAAAGATGACAATTCACAGTATAATTGGGGATACGACCCATTGAATTATAATGTTCCGGAAGGTTCATATAGCACAAATCCATATGATGGTATTACGCGGATAAGGGAGCTAAAACAAATGATCCAGGCATTTCACCAGAATGGACTAAAAGTAATTTTTGATGCTGTTTATAACCATACAGGGATAACGGAAGGATCCAATTTCAACCAGCTTGTGCCGGGATATTATTACCGTCACAAACCAGACGGAAGTTTTTCCAATGCCACTGCCTGTAACAATGAGACTGCAAGTGAAGTTCCTATGATGCGGAAATTCATGTTGGAAAGTGTGATGTATTGGGCCAGGGAATATCACATCGATGGATTTCGGTTTGACCTGATGGGCGTTCATGATATTGAAACGATGAATATTATTTCGGACGAATTACATAAGATCGATCCCTCAATATTATTATATGGGGAGGGCTGGACCGCTGGGGACTCACCTCTGCCTGATTCGCTAAGAGCATTGAAGAAAAATGCAAGTAAGCTTCGCAACGTTGCAGTATTCAGTGATGATATTCGTGATGGATTAAAGGGCAGCGTGTTTGAGATCAAAGACAGGGGTTTTGCGACCGGTAAGCCAGGCATGGAAGAATCTGTAAAATTCGGCATAGTTGCATGTGGATCTCATCCACAAATTGATTATAGCAAAGTAAATTATTCCAAAGAGCCTTACACTAGTGCTCCATGGAATGTGATCACGTACTGCGAGTGTCATGATAATAATACTTTATGGGATAAGATCGATCTATCTTGCCCTGGTGTGGCCGAAGCAGACAAGAAAAAAATGCACCAGCTTGCACTTACGATCATACTAACGTCGCAGGGTATACCATTTCTGCATGCAGGAACAGAATTTATGCGAACCAAACACGGGATTGAGAACTCTTATAAAAGTGGTGATAGCATTAACCTGGTGGATTGGAGTCTTAAAAAAGAAAATTTTGCCTTGCATAAGTATATTCAAAGCCTGATCAAAATGCGAAAAGAACACCCGGCTTTTCGAATGACAAATGCGGCAGATGTAGCACGATACATCCGGTTCTATGACCATGTGTCGCCTGGCATTATTGTGTATACCATCAATGGAGAAGGTGTAAAAGATGCATGGAAGAAAATCTGGATCGCATTTAACGGAAATGATTCAGAAAAAGAAGTTCAGTTACCTGCAGGTAATTGGAAAACTGCGGTTGATACAGAAGGAAACCCTGTTCTGCATTCCGGCCATATGCATCTTAACAAGTATAGTGCGATGGTGTTATACCAGGACTAATAATTTGAATTAAAAAGATCCCGGGATTTCCAGGATCTTTTATAAATAATTTTCAGCGAGTTTTCGTTATTGCTTCCTCTTGTTCACAAGATTTGAAAGTTCTTGTTTTTGATGTTCCACTTCCAGGCTTTGCTTATTCTGGTCTTGCTTATTATCAAGTATTTTTTGTTCAATCTTGCTTTTGTCCTTTTCAAGACCAGCACCATCACTTACCAGGTCTTTATATTTTGATTCAGCCTTACTCACTGCAGCGTTTTGCTCTTTGATAAGCAGTTCTAAATTATATGCATCAATAACCGGAACCAATTGATTCAGAAATTCCTTTGCCTGTTCCATTGTAAAATGATTTTCCTGTCCATTGGCAGATTCAGTTTTATTTACCGGGTACAGTAACAATGATATGGTTGATACTTCTTTTTCTTTACGGCTTTTGCGCTCCACTTTAAAATAGAGATCTGCATTCAGGTTATCATTTTGAGAAGGCTGTGTATTTCTATACGTGGTAAAGCCTTTAATGTCGTTTGCTTTAGAGCGTCCTTTTTTAGACAGGTAATCGTTCATGGCTCCTTCCACAATATCCGGATTGTATGCAAGTTCTAACACGGCTGCCGGCTGCTGGATCTTCTGGTATTCAACGGTTCCTTCTATAGCCTGGCCTTGTGCAGAAACTATTGCAAAAAATAAACAAATGGGTAAAAGTATTTTTTTCATAATAAAAAGTTTTAAAAACTGATGATATGCCTAACAAGAATGATAAATAGAAAGGACAGATTGGAAGTACCTGTTAGTTTTAAGAATCGCTGCAAGATAAGTAGTAACACAGAACGTGCCATTGATTTAACAGAACCAATAGGATAGGAGCATAAAAAGAGGATAAGTGAAAGCTTATCCTTGTTGGGTTACTAGGATTCGAACCTAGACAAACAGAATCAAAATCTGTTGTGCTACCTTTACACCATAACCCAATGTGAATTATTTGGGATGGCAAAAATAAGGCTTGTGAAAAAATGTGCCAAAAGTATTTTGGAGGACAGCTAATAGCTTAAAGCTGTAATCTTTTGGCTGTTAGCTTTTAGTTGTTAGCTATTAGTTAGCAATGTTTTACTGAAAGCAGTAAGCATTTTTTCCTCTTCATTTATTTGGTTAAGTATTTCAGTTATTGC
The DNA here is from genome assembly GCA_039920685.1 of Ferruginibacter sp. Lineage (GTDB taxonomy): Bacteria > Bacteroidota > Bacteroidia > Chitinophagales > Chitinophagaceae > Ferruginibacter. Next base: position 4,646 of record JBDSDG010000226.1, on the reverse strand, counting down.
GTGATGATTTCCAAAGCCTAAATTTTGAGAAATAAGCAGTTGTGTCTCTGCTTCAAAACAAGAACCAAGTGCAATTTGAATAAAACGATTATAATCTTTACTGCTATTTCTGCTGCTGCCTTCAGCTATATTAGATGGGATTGAGATACAAGCTCTGTTAAGCTGAGATACTAGCCCAAATTTTTCCTCCTTAGGAAATGTATTTGTAAACTTAAAACAATGAAGTGCAATTTGAAAACCTTTCTACCAAATTTTTAATTTTTTAAAATTGCGCATTTGATAACCTTGATAATTAATGATCACCAAAGTAATTCAAAGATTTCTTTCCTGGCATTTAAGGCGCTAAAGAATATTAAGCTATTTAAATATTATTGTCCAAGCTAACAGCTTGCAGCTCTATTCCCTATCCTCCTTCTCCTTCAGATCTTTTATCAGATCCAACGCTTCTGCAACAACATCACACATGATGGTTATCAATGAACCTGGCTTTGCATTATTGTAGGCAAACATGATCGATTCTTTTTCATTATAGATGATATCGATCGGAATGTCCTTGGGCTTTGTTTCTTCAATTCCCTCAACCAAAAGATTTACAATGGCTTCGGCTGTTCGGCCGCGTAAGTTTTTATCCTGCCGGATAATGATCTCATCAAAATGTTTTCCTGATATCCTTCCAAGCTCCCTGATGTCCTCGTCTCTACGGTCACCGGTACCGCTGATGATCCCTACTTTCGGGCTTCCATCCATTTTGCTAACAAAATCACAAAGCAATTCCAGACCGGCAGGGTTGTGTGCAAAATCAACCAGGAACTTAAAATTTTTGAACTGGAACATATTCAATCTTCCGGGTGTTTGTGTTGCGGAAGGAACAAATGTTTGCAAGGCAAGCTTGATATCATCGATACCAATGTTTCTCCAAAGGTATGTACTCAATACAGCGGGCAGGCAGTTCATCACATTGTGCAATGCTTTGCCCCCGTATGTTACAGGGACATCATCAATTTTTATAACGCGGATCTTCCACGTTCCTTTCATGATCGAGATATATCCATTTTCAAACACTGATGCATAGCCGCCTTTTTTGCAATGCTCAATAATACGGGGATTGTTTTCATCCATGCTGAACAGCGCAATATTGCAGTTGAGCCCTTTTCGCATTTCAAACACCAGGTCATCCTCTGCATTCAGGATCGCATAGCCATGTTTGAAAACAGTTTCAGGAACTACCGCTTTCACTTTTGCCATTTGTTCCATGGACTCTATTCCGCCAAGGCCTATATGATCTGCACTTATATTTGTAACAATGGCTACATCGCAATGTTGAAACGCCAGGCCGTTCTTTAAGATGCCACCCCGGGCGCATTCCAAAACGGCAAAATCTACGGTAGGATCCTTTAATACAAAATTGGATGAGACAGGTCCTGTACAATCACCTTTCATCATCAGCTGGTTTTGTATATACACACCATCACTGGTTGTGCAGCCAACTTTATAACCTGCAGTTTTCGCGATATGTGCGGTAAGCCTGGTGGTCGTTGTTTTTCCATTGGTTCCGGTTATCGCAATGATCGGGATGGTTCCTGCACTGCCTTTTGGAAACAGCATATCAACAACAGGCTCAGCTACATTTCGGGGAAGCCCGATCGATGGATCAATGTGCATTCTAAAACCAGGAGCTGCGTTTACTTCAAGGATAGCTCCGCCATTTTCGGTAACGGGTGTACGAAGATCAGTGGCCATTATGTCTATTCCGCAAATATCAAGTCCGATTATTTTGGCGATCCGCTCACACATTACAATATTTGCCGGGTGTACTTCATCAGTTACATCAGTGCTGGTTCCTCCTGTAGATAAATTCGCGGTAGGCTTTAAGAAAACCAATTCATTTTTCGCAGCAATAGTATCCAGTGTATATCCTTTTTCATCAAGGATCTTTTGGGTAAACTGGTCCACTGTGATCTGGGTCAATACTTTTTCATGACCATATCCCCTGCGGGGATCCTTATTTGTTTCGTCCACCAGGTATTGAATGGTATTTTTTCCGTCCCCGATAACGGAAGCGGGTGTACGCAGCGCAGCACAGATGAATTTATAATTGATCACCAATATCCTGAAATCAAAACCGGTAATGTATTTTTCAACGATCACATTGCGACCGTAATTTTTAGCAGCAGCAAATGCTACCAATGCCTGGTCCAGGGTGGTAATATTGGTCGTGTTACCCTTACCGTGGTTTCCATCGATGGGCTTTATCACCATTGGAAAACCTATACGCTGAATAGAATTCAGCAAGCCCTCTTCTGTACGTACAACATCTCCTTTTGGCACAGGGATCTCTGCAGCTCCCAATAGATTCTTTGTTTCCTCCTTATCACATGCAATATCAACGGCAATGTTACCGGTAGTGCTGGCGATCGTTGCCCTTATTCGTTTCTGGTGAATACCATATCCCAATTGTACCAATGAATGTTTGTTCAGGCGTATAAAAGGGATGCCTCTTTTTGCAGCTTCTTCTACAATGCATCCGGTGCTCGGGCCTAATCTTGTTTCTTCCCTGATCTCTCTCAAACTCATGATATCTTTTGCAAGATCATATTCAACACCATCGGTCAATGCCTGTGCAACACGAACAGAAGCTTTTGCCGCGTAAACTCCTGCATCCTCTTCCATATAACTGATACATACATAATATTCACCGTCGATACCAGTGCCTCGCGTTCTTCCAAAACCGGTATCCATTCCGGCAAGGGTTTGCATTTCCAATGCGATATGCTCGATCACATGTCCCATCCAGGTTCCTTCTTCTACCCGCTCAAAGAAACCACCACGAGTTCCAACACTGCACCTATGCTCTATCAGTGAAGGAAACATATTTTCAAGCCTTTCACGGAAACCTTCTATTGTATTTGTGGGCCGCTGCTCCATATCCTCCAGGTCGAGCTTCATTTGAATAAGCTTGGTTCGGTTAACACTCCAGTAATTCGGTCCTCGTAATATTTTTATTTCTAAGATATTCATAACAACAGTCAGTATTTATTTTGTGAAGAAAGTAAATTAACATAATCATCTTGCTTTGCAAAAACAAAATGGGTTGCCACTGATTTCACTAATAGTTGCCACTGATTTCACTGATTGAAATAATGTTGTTCAAGCCTATGAAATCCTGGATAGTTTAATAAGTCGAATAATGATTTCTGATGTTCATCAGGCACTCTAGTATCACGAATGATAAAGCATCATTTAACAATCCTAACAATTTGCTAATGAATCAGTGAAATCCGTGGCAAAACAAGTATTCAGAAAAGTTCATCTATTTGGTAATTAACATTGCTGTATAATTATAGGCTTAATATAAAATACGTTTTGTCTTATTTTTGCGTTAACCACAAAAAGGCTTAAATGCAATTTGCAAAAGGAAAGCTCCTCGCCATCGGGGGAGCTGAAGATAAGGGAACAGACCTCGAGACCGGACAGATACATCGCAACAACCTCAATTTTTTTGAACTTGGTATTCTGCGCCGGATCGTAGAAGAGACCGGTGACCCTGCAGCCCGGATAGAAGTTGTTACAACAGCAAGTATGATTCCCATCGAAGTAGGTGATAATTATCTAAATGCGTTCGGAAAGATCGGCTGTACAGACGTTGGTGTATTGAATATTCGCACACGCGCAGATGTAGCCAATGAGGAATATATTGATCGCATCAGTAAGTGTGATGCAATCATGTTTACCGGCGGAAACCAATTAAGGCTTACCAGCATTTTTGGAGGCACACAATTTTTAGAAATAGTATTAAGCCGTTATTGGGATGAAAGTAATTTTTTAGTAGCCGGTACTTCTGCAGGTGCAATGGCCATGAGCAATACAATGATCTATGAAGGGAATGCAACCAAGGCGCATTTAAAAGGTGAGGTAAAGATCACCACCGGCCTTGGTTTTATTGATGATGTTATAATTGATTCCCATTTTGAAAAGCGTGGCCGGTTCGGCAGACTGGCTCAGGCTATCGCTGCAAATCCATCATGCATTGGTGTCGGACTGGGAGAGGATACCGGTATGCTTATAACGGACGGTAATAAAATGGAAGCGATCGGAAGTGGTTTGGTAATGATCGTAGATGGACATGATATCAGGCATAGCAACATCGCAGATATACCAGACGGCAATCCCATCAGTATAGAAAATCTAAAAGTTCATTTTTGTGAAAAAGGAAATGGATATTTATTGAAAGAGCGTGTGTTCGTTGAAGAAGTGAGAGAGAGTGCAGTAGTAAAGAAGCAGGTGAATGTGGAGTAATAATTTGGAAATTAAACAATTTGGAAATTAAAAACAATTTGGCAAATTTGCCAATTTGTCAATTTGGAAATGAAATACAGGTTTAAATTATTGGCTCATCCTTACATTAGCACATCTCCAAATTAACACATTCTCACATTAGCACATACCCACATTAGCACATACCCACATTAGCACATACCCACATCAGCACATCCCCACATTAGCACATCTCCCAATAGATTTTTTTTCAAATTAACTTCCCTTTATCAAATAATAACTCTTCTTCCCAACCTGTATCAATATAAACTTATGGTGTAATAGATCTGCTGAATTCACTTTGTATTGCTGATCTGTGATCTTGATCCGGT
>JBDSDG010000225.1:0-10111 GCA_039920685.1 Ferruginibacter sp. | reverse complement strand
TTCTTCTTCCGTCTTTTGATAAGCATAAAAATTAAGGAGGTTATCTAAGCCCAACCCATGGGTAGACGCTACAAAACTATCCACGGAAATATCTGCCTGCAAAGAACCTGAGGTTCCAAACCGAATGATACTTAATTTTTTAAATTCCTTTTTGATCTCTCTTGTGGAGAAATCAATATTTGCCAATGCATCCAATTCATTGATAGCAATGTCAATATTATCAGGGCCAATACCTGTGGATGTAACAGAGAGTCTTTTATTTCCGATATACCCGGTATGTGTTATGAATTCACGATGTTGCAACTGGTGTTCTATCTTATCAAAATGCTTGCTTACTTTTTTTACGCGGTCCGGATCACCGACAACGATAACTGTATCTGCCAGTTCTTCCGGCCTCACATCCAGGTGATAGATAGCTCCCCGGTTATTAATGATCAATTCAGATTCTGCGATCGCTGGCATAGTAATTTATTTGCTTATCAAGATAATAAATATACAGACTTAAGCGTGGATTGCCACACACTTACTGATTGAGTTTATTTGTTTACTACTTAATATAAACTTGATGTTGTTGGTCAGGCCACCAACAACCGTGTCAGCAGTCGAAATTCTAGCCAGGAAACTTGTTTACAGCCTGGGAAGGTGTTACTATAACAAAGGTGATAAAATGAATGCAAAAAAATATTCCAAGGTGCTGGAATTAGATCCAGCTAGTGCAAATGCAAAACAAGTGTTGGAAAAAATTGGGGTTTAAGCAGGATTAGTTGCTACGGATTTCACTGATTATTATAATTGCATTCTTGGCATTTTTTTAAGTGATTATTACTCTCTGAATAACTTGCTACTGATTTCACTGATTATTATGATTCGAGCATTCGGGGCATTTTTTTATTTAAAGAGTAAAGTTGGTGATCTGCGACGGCATAGGGTTACTTAATCCCATACTTCGCTTTATATTTTTCATTCAGCTGTTTGTGCTTATCATTAAGGTCTATATCTCTACCCTGGATATACGCTTTTACCACTACGCTGTTTCGCATATCTAATATATCACCTTCACTGATAATGATGTTAGCATCCTTTCCAATTTCAATGCTGCCAGTTCTATCAGCAATACCCAGGATCATTGCGGCATTGAGTGTTATGGATTGCAGTGCTTCCTCTCTTGTGAGTCCATAACTGCAAGCTGTACCCGCATTAAAAGCAAGATTGCGACCTGTGGTTGTTTCGTCTTCATCAGTGATCGCAAACAGGACACCTGCTTTCTGTAAAATTGCCGGTGTTTTAAAAGGCTGATCCACATCATCATCATCTAATGTAGGCAGGCTATGCATTTGTGATAAAATAACTGAAATATTATTTTGCTTTAATAATGCAGCGATCTGGAAACTCTCACTTCCACCAACGATCGTAACATCAAAACTAAACTGCCGTGCGAAATCGATCGCAATCAGCATTTCCTTCACCAATTCGCAATGAATAAATAAGCGCTGTGATCTATCATATAATCCCTTTACAGCCTCAAATTTCAGGTTTGTATTTGCCGGTTTAACAGCAGGATTATAGAGCTTGGCCTGGGCAAAAAAGGATCGCACTTCTTCTATTCTATCCAGTGACTGTTTTACCGGATCTGTTTGAGGCTGGCTTCCTTGCTGTAAGAACCTGTTTGTTCTGTTTAACAATGAAGGCATATAGAAATGAATGCCATTATCTGCTTTATATAAAGCATCCTCCCAGTTCCAGGCGTCAAACTGGACAACAGAGGAACTCCCACTGATCAGCGAGCCCTGCGGTGCTATATTGGCTAATAAAATTCCATTGCTTCGAAGCGTATTGATAATTTTTGAATCAGCATTGTAGGCGACTATACTTTTTATGTTTGGATTCAATTCTCCTAATTCCCTGTAATCATTGCTACCTCTTACCTGTGCCGCAATTTCCCTTAGTCCGATGGTTGTATTCGCCAATATAAGACCGGGGTAAAGGTGCTTTCCAGTTGCATCAAATATTTTCACTTCCCCTGCCGGGGCTAAAATTTCACGGCTCAGTTTTTCTATTTTCCCTTTATTGATCTGGATGTCCATGTGCTCTAACACTTCGCCGGTGCCGGTATGAACAGTAGCATTTTTAATGATAGTAAAACCAAGATAAGGTTTCGCAGGAGCCATATTGTCCTGGGCGGTTGCGGTGAAAGCCGTTAAACTGATCGCTGCCATCAACAAAAAATTCTTTATCATAAAAACATTTTATTATTAACAAAATACCGGTCACAAAGAGGTTATTGTTCCTCTTCAATATCCAATAAACCGTGCTGATGTTCAAAATCTTCGCAAGAATTAATTTTTCTCAGGCTTGGCTTTGCAGGCGTTGTGGATCCACCGCTTCTTTTTTCACCGATCATTTTTTGAATGATCCTGTTTCTTTCTGTAGCAATTTGCATCCGTAATTGAAGATCTTTTTCTCTATCGAAATAAATAATACCATCAACAATTGTTACTTGTGCTTTTGCATAAATACTTACAGGGTCATCACTCCAAAGTACAAGGTCTGCATCTTTTCCCACCATAATACTACCAACCTGCTTATCAATGTGAAGCATTTTAGCCGGGTTTAATGTAACCATCTTAAATGCATCTTCTTCGCTCATTTTTGCGTACTTAATACTTTTCGCCGCTTCCTGGTTTAAGCGGCGGGCCATTTCCGGGTCATCACTGTTGATCGCCACATTTAATCCAACGGCTTTCATGATCGCAGCATTGTTTGGGATCGCATCCTGTACTTCCATCTTATAAGCCCACCAATCACTGAATGTGGAAGCATTTGCACCATGGGCTTTCATTTTATCCGCAACCTTATATCCCTCTAAAATGTGCGTAAAAGTATTTATTGTGAAGCCAAATTTTTCGGCGATGCGCATTGTTTCAACGATCTCACTTGCTACATAACTGTGACAAGTAATGAAGCGCTGGTGATTCATGATCTCAACCAAAGCATCCAGCTCAAGATCCCTGCGTACTATCTTTGAATTGGGACCTTTCATTACTTTTTCATAATCTTTGGCGCGTGTAAATGCATCCATTTGAACCTGCTCCACTCCCATTCTTGTATCAGGGAAACGGTTGTTACTTTGGTTTGTAGTACGCTTTACATTTTCGCCCAAAGCAAATTTTATAAATCCATCTGCACCTTTGAACTTAAGATCACTGTCATTTGCTCCCCATCTTAACTTTATAAGCTGTGTTTGTCCGCCGATGGTATTAGCACTCCCGTGCAAAATATGAGAGGTGGTAACGCCACCGCTTAGCTGCCTGTATATATTGATATCATCCGGTGCAATATTGTCGCCGATCCGCACTTCGGATGTAACAGATTGTCCACCTTCATTGATCGTTGCGGTCGCAATGTGAGAATGCTCGTCGATAACGCCCGGGGTTAGATGCTGCCCCGCGCCATCAATGACCCTGGCACCATTATTCACCAGGTTTTTTCCTATAGCTGCTATCTTTCCATTTTGAACCAGCACATCCGTATTCGTTAATATCCCGTCCTTCTCATTTGTCCAGACAGTACTATTCTTTATAAGGATAGTTTCTTGTTTGGGGGCTTCAATCCAGCCATAAGCCATATTCGGATAGGTGAGCTTGCCAATTGAAGGAACTGGTTTTTTCGGGGTGCTGTCGGTTTTTTCTACCAATGGTTTAATGAATGTTGCTGTCCAGTAAAGAAGATTGCCCGAAGTGTCTACACCATTACCTTGCAGAAAATTCCCATAATGCACTCCGCTTAATCTAATCGCAGGAGCTCCCGGTTCATTCGTTGATGGTTTAGAATTTCGGGAAGTTGTTTGTACTTCCGGTTTTTTCGGGGGAAGCTGGTCATCCGGAGTTGTTGCAATTTGTAAAGAATCTATTTTTTGCTGTACCTGTTGCGGGGATATGGTTACCTTGGAAGTATCCACAATTTTTGCATCTGCAGGAACTACTTCCTTTTTCTTACCTGTTGCGACAAGAGAAAAACTAATGTTTACAAGCTTCCCATCAGACCTGTATTTTACAACCAATGTATCCTTACCTATAAGCGTAGCCGAAGTATTATTTTTGACCTCCAGGAGATAATTACTTGTTACCTTTCCTGATGATATCACAAGATTATATGTACCGGCATTCCCTGTTGATGACTCTTCTTTGATCACATATTTCTGTCCTTGTATCCAATTTTGTAAAATATTGGTCTTTTCTGAAAAAAGCGGACCATCAGTAATTAAAAAATTTGCCCATTTACCCGGATCAATACTACCCGTCTCATTATAAATATCTAACATCATCGCAGGTGATCTTGTTAATGCTTCCAGTGCTTTGGACTCACTTAGGCCATATTCGATTGCCTTCCGAAGGTTTGCGGTGAACTGCTTGATATCTTTCAATTCCGATGTAGTAAGACAAAAATCAATTCCAGCCTTTTCAAAGGCGGCTGGGTTTGATGGAGCCATTTCCCAATGCTTTAATTCCTGCAAAGCGATAAATCGGGCATCATTTGGATCATCTACATCCATTGCATTTGGAAAATTCAATGGTAAAATAAATTTTGCTTTTGTACCTAACATTTCCTTCATCCGCTGGTATTCATTTCCACCACCTTTAATAATAAACTGGATACCAAATTCATCGCCAATTCTATCAGCTCTCAGGTCATTCCATTTATCACCGGCGTCGAATATCTGCGGCAATGAAAGGTTGTTAATCCAGGCCTGGAGACTAAGATTGACGCCTTCTGTACCAGTTCCCACAGGCCTTTCATTCCCAATTGTCTTATACCACTGACCATCATAAAATGTTTGTCTAAGCAATGCAATACAACCCATCAGGCTGCCCGGATAACTTTGCGTAGAACTGCCTTTATTGAAAGAATAATTCGCAGACGCTTTTTGTTTTATGATTGTAAAATTTTCCTTATCATTTTTGAGCGTAACAACAGTTCCTGTTCCGCGGGCGATGCCATCTTTTTGATGAGTAAGAACAGTTCCAAAACCCAATTCTCTTAAAGGTTTGGCTTGTGATTCATCGTTTGCAAATAATAACGAGGCATTAACCTCTGGCCTGATGGCCTGGTTCCATCCGAATGCACCTTTTGTATTGCTTTCAAATTGAACCGGGACATTAAAATTAAAACCGGTACTCGTTCTTTGTTGAACAACGATACCATAGTCGCTGTAAATATCAATAAAGGAAGGATAGATGTATTTTCCTTTACAATCAATAACCACAGCATCGGGAGGAAAAACATCCGTATTAACCGAAACGATCTTTCCTTTCCGGATCACTAGCGTTGAATTGCGGATGGTGGTTTGAGGATCTTTACCAATGACCGCGTTTGTAAATGCATAGCAATCATTTCGTTTATCTGCAACGCCATTCACCGGGAAAGTTTCCTGGCAATATGTGATCATGGTAGCAAAACAAAATAAAAGGGTGGCTATCGTCTTGTTTATTCTAAGGTTCATATTTTTAATTTGATCAATACTGAAAACTAAATTATGTTATTATGATTAATCATCGGATAATATGGTTCTTAAATCAGTTCAATAATGGAAGGCCGAGTTTATTAAATGCATTGTTTATTTTTGCGCATGAATATCGCAAGTTCCATTGACCACACTTTTTTACAACCCACAGCTTCTATAAAGTCTATTGAACAAATTTGTGATGAAGCACGCAAATATCATTTCAGGGCAGTTTGTGTTCCCCCATTGTTCGTAAAAAGATCTAAACAGCTTTTAGATGAAAGCCAGGTAAGAATTGCAACAGTTGTGGGATTTCCATTCGGCTACAGTGCCATAGAAGCAAAGCTTGCGGAAACCATATTAGCTATTGTTGATGGTGCAGATGAGATCGAGGTCATGTTAAATCTTTGTGCAGTCAAAAATGCTGACTGGCAATATTTAGTTAAGGAGATCGGCAATATAATGCCTGTAATAAAAACGAATGGAAAATCAATAAAGATCATTTTTGAAACGGGCTGCCTAAATGAAACAGAGATACGCACCTGTTGTGATATTTATGGTACCGCCGGGATCAATGCAGTTAAAACCTCCACTGGCTTTTCGGAACAGGGAGCAACTATTGATTCTGTCAAATTATTAAGGAAATTTCTTGCAGATGCAATTTTGATAAGTGCGAGCGGATCAGTAAATACCTACTTTTTTGCAAAGCAATTACTGGATGCAGGCGCTAAAACCATCTGTACGGAGAACAGCGTTGAAATATTTAACGAAGCTCTGCAGGTAAATTGATGGAATGATTTTTGGTTATTTATATATTTATAAAAAATGCGGATGAAAACGTTTTTGTTTTTTATACTTATGAATGGATTGTTGATCACTGCTACGGCACAAATGAACCTTCCGGACAGTCTCGGTGTAGTAACCGTTCACAAAGACCCCCGTATAGAGATCCTGGGTAAAAAGATGGCTGACTATAATGAAAGCCTTGCTGATAAATTACATTCAATGAGGGGATACCGCCTGATGTTATTAAGTACCAATGACCGGGCAAAAGCATTACAGGTACGGACACAATTATTACAATACTTCCCCGAGCAGGAAGTTTATATGGTATTTCAGTCGCCATTCATCAAGATCAAATTCGGTAATTTCCTTGAAAAGAGTGAGGCAGAGGATTACCGAAAACAAATAACATCCATCGGCGTAGTATCCGGAAATATATATGTTCTTCCTGAAATGGTAGAAGTGAAGGCTGAAAAGATAGCCCAGTTGCAAGAGGCAAAATTACTAGAGTCGAATTAGTTTAGTTCTCAATAAATATATAAAGAGTTTCATTATTGAAACTCTTTATTGTTAGTTGATAACTACCTTCACAACAACAAACAGATATTCATGCTTGAAAGAATCAAGGGACTTGCTGCTTTATATGCCAAAGAATTTATTTCCGTACGCCACCAGATACATGCAAATCCTGAGTTGAGTTACGAGGAATTTCAAACTTCAAAACTGATCCAGGAAAAACTTGCAGGATGGAACATCCCATTTGAATTAAGAGCAACTACAGGAGTAGTTGGACTGATCGAAGGAAAGAACTCATCAAAAAAAATAATTGCATTGCGGGCAGATATGGATGCCCTTCCAATAACAGAACAAAATAATGTTGATTATAGGTCAAAGAATCCCGGTGTGATGCATGCATGCGGACATGATGTACATACAACGTGCTTGTTGGGTGCAGCAAAAATTCTAAATGAAACAAAAGATCAATGGGAAGGAACGGTAAAACTGATCTTTCAGCCCGGTGAAGAAAAAAATCCGGGTGGCGCAAGCCTTTTGATAAACGAAGGTGTATTGGAAAACCCTGCACCACAAAAAATATTTGCATTACACGTTCACCCGGGTCTTGAAGTGGGCAAATTTAGTTTCAGGGGAGGAATGATCATGGCAAGTGCAGATGAGATCTATATAACGATCAGGGGTAAAGGCGGGCATGCTGCTGCTCCTCAGTTTACCGCAGACACTATTTTGATCGCATCACATCTTATTATCAGCCTTCAGCAGATCGTCAGCAGGAATAACAATCCATTTAACCCATCTGTTCTTTCAATAACGTCGGTGCAGGGAGGTAATACCACCAATGTGATCCCCTCTGAAGTTAAGCTGATGGGCACTTTCAGGGCAATGAATGAAGAGTGGCGCTTTAAAGCTCATGAGCTGATAATAAAGCAAACCACAGAATTGGTTACTGCTATGGGAGCAGAAGCAGATATAAAAATTGATGTAGGATATCCATTTGTAATGAATGATGAAAAGTTATCTGACACTGCCAAAGAACTGGCAATCCAATTTGCAGGTATTGATAATGTGGAGCAAACGGAATTAAGGATGGGAGCCGAAGATTTTGCTTATTATTCACATAAAATCCCGGGTTGTTTTTTCAGGTTGGGTGCGGGAAACAAGGCAAAAGGAATATCATCAGGCGTACATACAGCAACCTTTAATATTGATGAGCATGCAATTGAAAATGGTATGGGAATGATGGCGTGGTTGGCAGTTAACGGTTGAATATTTGGGATTTGCATACGATCCACATTGCTAAAATTTAAAAACTGTTTGTAATATGAAAATAGCATTTCACGGCGCAGCCCGTACAGTCACAGGATCAAAACATTTATTGACACTTGGCAATGGGAGAAAAATCCTGCTGGACTGCGGTATGTTCCAGGGAATGGGGGATGAAACAGATCAGTTGAACCGGGACTTTGGATTTGATCCTGCAACTGTTGATCACATGATCCTTTCGCATGCGCATATCGACCATTGCGGACTTTTACCAAAACTTATAAAAGATGGTTACAAGGGAAAAGTTTATGCAACTCCTGCAACCAAAGACCTTGCAGCGGTGATGTTGGAAGATTCTGCCGGTATCCAGGAGATGGATGTGAAATTCGAGAATAAGCGGAGAGCCCTTCAAGGGCTGCCATACCTGCAACCATTGTATACGACAGAAGATGCAATGAACGCAATTGAGCAGTTCGTAACGGTAGAGTATGAACGCTGGTTTAAAATAGAAGAGGGACTAGAGTTTTGTTACTCGGACGCCGGCCATATAATTGGAAGCGCAGTTGTTAATCTTAAGATCACCGAGAACGGGAAAGTTACACGCATAACCTTTAGTGGTGATGTTGGAAGATATCGTGATATCATATTAAAATCTCCTTCCGCATTCAGCCAGTCAGATATTATTATTCTTGAGTCTACCTATGGAAATAGTTTGCATGAGGAAGGTAATTCAACACCAGACCTGTTGTTGAAATGGATAACGCATACGTGCCTCGAAAAAAAGGGCAAGCTTATCCTTCCGGCATTTAGCGTTGGAAGAACACAGGAAATATTATTTGCATTGAATCAGCTTGAACTGGAGAACCGCCTACCTGGTCTTGCATATTATGTTGACAGCCCGCTGAGCAGCAAGGCAACCGAGATCATTAAAAGCTATCCTCAATATTTTAATGCACGCATTCAAAAGATATTAATGAGTGATAAAAATCCATTTGATTTCCACGGATTAAAATTTACAAAGACGGTTGATGAATCAAAGATGCTTAATTATTATAAGGACCCTTGCGTTATAATATCAGCCAGTGGCATGGCTGAAGCCGGAAGGGTTAAACATCACATCAGCAATAATATTGAAAACAGCCGCAATTCTATTGTCATGACCGGCTATTGTGAGCCTCATTCGCTCGGCGGAAGGCTGAAGCTTCATCCAAAGGAGGTGGGCATATTTGGACAAATACATGAAGTGAATGCAGAGATCGGTGAAATGCGCAGCATGAGTGCTCATGGTGATTACAACGATCTGTCTAATTTTCTTTCCTGCCAGGATCCACAGAAGGTTAGAAAGCTTTTTTTAGTACATGGCGAATACCCTGTGCAGTTAGATTTTAAGAACAGGTTGATGAAAAAAGGTTTTATGGATGTTGAGATACCTGACAGGCACCAGGAAATTGGACTGGGATAGTGTGTTTATTTTTTACCGCTAAGCTTGGGACGCTAAGTATGCTAAAAACGTTCCAGGCGAAATGCATAGATATCGATGGTTGTTTTCTTTTCTGCAATGATCTCAGATACCAGTTTTCCGGTACCAGTGCTTTCTGAAAGTCCGAGCATCGCATGGCCACCGGCAAATACCACGTTACTTAAAGACGATACTTTTCCAATATACGGCAGGCCATCAGGCGTAACAGGCCTTAGCCCTGTCCATATTTTTTCCCTGGGTGGAAAACCAATGTCTAACCCGGGATAAAAATTCTTGACAGAATTATATATGCCTTCCATCCGCTTTATTAATACAGTATTGTTTATCCCGCTTATTTCCATCGTGCCACCGATGCGCAAACGGTTTCCCCATGGCGTTATGGCACAGCGTCCATCAACCAGGATAGCAGGATATATTATATTTTTTAGAACTGATGGATAAGTATAGCTGTATCCTTTTCCGGGCTGCAATAACAATTTTGCCCCGGCCATTTTTGACAATACAGGCAGCCAGCTTCCCGCCGCGATAACTATTGTTTCAGCAGTGCATTTACCCTTATCCGTTACCAC
>JBDSDG010000224.1:0-11259 GCA_039920685.1 Ferruginibacter sp. | reverse complement strand
TTTCCAATTGAATTGAATATTTTTTTAGCATTATTACTGTTTAAAAATATTCCAACTTCCACGAGCCTGGAGTTTTAAAAATCTTAACATCATAACGCGGCTCATAAAAGTATTGTTGTTGCGGGGTTACGCCACCGTTAAAACCAACGGCCCACAGATTTTTTAACTGGCCATCACCATGAAAATTGATCGATACATTTTGAACCGGCGCGGCTTATATTGTTGAGAATATGTTCCGTTAGCCTGAAAAAAAAGCCTGATGTAAAAGCCATGTGGCTTGTAACTTTGAACCATGCCCCGAAGCCGTTGGTAAAATAATTATTATTTGTAAAATAGCCGAGATCATAGTGATTGTATTTTTTTAGTTGTTAGCGGCGCTAATAACACAAATAATTTGCTGAAATTTGCGAAAATCAACCAATTAACAATTTATCAGTTGTAATAAAATATTTTATTCTTAGCTTAACCTTTTAGGATTATGTTTAATATAACACCGGTCAAATAATATGAATATAAAATTCAAAGTGATCATTGCAATTGTTTTATTAAGTGTTTTATTCCTTATTGGTCCTAAACCAACTCGCCCTGAATATAATGTATCACTTCCATCAGTACCCGCGGCTAATAAACTTGATAGTTTTATTACAAGCCATGAAGTAGCACATAAACTCAGGCCGGATAACCAGGCGAGAATTATCTGGGCAAACGATACAGCAAAGACCAAAACAACATACTCCATCGTATACCTTCACGGCTTTTCAGCATCTCAGGAAGAAGGTGATCCGGTACATAGGAACATAGCCAGGACATTTGGATATAATCTATTTTTAGCCAGGTTATCGCAGCATGGGATAGATACCAGTGAACAACTTTTAAACCTGACAGCCGATAATTATTGGCAATCAGCAAAAGAAGCTTTAGCAATCGGAAAGCAGTTAGGCGACAGGGTTATTTTGATGGGTACGAGTACTGGTGCTAGCCAGGCATTGCAATTAGCTGCTACATATCCCGGAGATATTGCTGCATTGGTACTCTATTCTCCAAATATAGAAATTAACGATCCGAATGCATGGGTACTTAATGAACATTGGGGACTTCAGATCGCAAGAATTGTTAAAGGAAGCCCATATAATATTCCCGGTGATGATCGCCCGATTTACAAACAGTACTGGAATAGCCCTTACCGGCTTGAAGCAGCTGTTGCTTTGGAAGAGATGCTTGAAACTTCCATGAATAAGGAAACGTTTGAAAAAATTAAACAGCCACTCCTTTTACTGTATTATTATAAAGATGAGGGCCACCAGGACAAAGTTGTAAAGGTCTCTGCGATGAAAAAAATGTTTGAACAGATTGTAACCCCAAAAGCTCAAAAAAGAGCCATTGCTTTGCCCAATGCGGGCAATCATGTATTAGCCTCGCCAATAAAATCACACGATGTAGAGGGAGTTGAAAGAGAAACCAGGTCATTTCTAACGGATATAATGAAATTACCTATCAGGCAATGATCAAGGATCTGTATTATAAAAATTTAAACGATTGCACTAAAAATGAAACCAAATGAAGAACTCGATCATCGAAATATTTGACAGGGATATAATAAAACTCAAGGACGAAATAATTGCCTATAAAGATGAGAAGAACCTTTGGCTAACGTCAGGGACTATAAGCAATTCTGCCGGCAACCTGGCCTTACATTTGGTTGGGAATCTAAATCATTTCATTGGCAAAGTCCTCGGCAAAAATAATTATGTGAGGAAAAGAGAGGAAGAATTCTCACTTAAAAATATTCCAGCAGCACAGCTTTTGGTGATGATCAGCCAGGTAAAAAATATAGTCATAGATATACTTACCTCTATGGACGAGAATGATCTTGGATCCGAGTTTCCTGAAAAAAAGCACGATAAGATACTTACTACAGATTTTATGTTATTGCATTTGCTCGCGCATTTTAATTATCATTTAGGACAAATAAATTATCACAGGAGGCTATTAGATAACTGATGTACATATGCAAATTGAACCTTTAGAACAACCAGATCTTATTCACCTGAAAGAATTTGAGCCTCCAGATTGGGGGGATCTTGTTCCACGCTTTAAATATTGTATTGAATCTTCCTTTTGCCACCCGGTTAAAATGAAAGTGGGAAATAAAACCATTGCAATTGGTACAACTATCCTGCACCGTGACAGTGCCTGGCTTGCAAGTATCATTGTTCATCCTGATCACAGGAATAAAGGTTTTGGAAAGGCAATCACCAGGCAATTGATTGATTCAATAAATACAAATATTCATAGTACCATTTCTCTTGATGCAACCGATCTCGGATTCCCCGTATATAACAAGCTTGGGTTTAAGTTGGAAACCATCTATGCACACCTGAAATCCGAATCCAATATAACCGGTTTGCAGTTATCAAAAAAGATAGTTCCATTTGAACAAAAATACCTGCAGCAAATGCTGGATCTTGATGTGAAGATATCAGCCGAATATCGCCAGGATACGGTATGTGAGCACCTTGACAAATGTAAACTTTATGTTAACCGCGATAGGGTAGAAGGCTTTTACTTAGCAACACTTGGCAACGGGCTCATTGTTGCAGAAAATGATACGGCCGGATCAGAATTGATAAAATTCCGGCTGGAAAATAACTACTATGCCATCTTACCTTCCGAGAATACGACTGCAATAGAACTGTTGGTTAATAACAACCTTCGGCAATTCCGGATCTCGCGGCGGATGTTCATTGGTAAAAAACGGGAATGGAGATCAGATGGAATATATAACAGGATCAGCGGACAATTAGGATAACTGTAATGTATAGCCGTGGACCAATAATATTTAACGAATCACTTTATCTCGAGGTCAGAAACTTTTCTTTTATGTAATCCACCGATCTTCATAAGGTCGATCATTGGACCTGTAACAAAGTTTAGAAACCTTCGGCTATATGGTTTATAAACTGCCTCGCCGGAAAAGATCCTAGTCAGGTGTTTTTGCATATGTGGTCCAATAAACCTCCCAAGTGCGGTATCCAATCTATCTTCCCCTACCTTAAATAAGGTGAAAAGCCTGCCGCTATACCAGGTATCAACAAGCTTTTGCCATACAACCAATTCATGTAGCTGTTCCTTTTGATATTTACTGAATGCGCTATCAGTTCCTTCTTCAATGGCCTCCGCCAAACGAAAAGCTCCTTTGATCGCAAGAAATAGGCCTGATGAAAATATCGGGTCAAGAAAGCCGCCTGCATCCCCTGTTAATGCCCAATTCTTTCCATACATTCTTTGTGATATCAATTGATAATTATTGTATTGAACAACACCTGTTTCTCTTTTTGCATTAGATGTGAATTTCTTTAGTACTTCATCTGTTTTTAAATAGTTATCATATTGCTCTTCTTTTGTATTGCCGAATGACTTGAGATGCGAGGGATCAATTACAACTCCTACCGAGGTCAACCCGGGCAATGGGATTCGCCAGGTCCAGCCTTTTTGGAGCCTGTGCAGGTGTATATTAAATGGTTCAATATTTTCGGCACCACTAAGGTGTGCAAATATTGCAATATCCTTTCTTTCGCCTTCGATCGTAGGAATATTTAATAATCGTGAAATTGTTCTCGACCTTCCGGTAGCATCCACGATCAGGTCTGGCTGGCCTCCAAAATAATCTCCGGTCTTCAGGAGGGTATCATCACTTAATTTCAATTCTTCCGCGCTGCCAGTCAATTCAATTTTTGCAATGTGTTTAAAAAATGTCACCCCTTCCCGCACAGCCAGTTCAAAAATGGTTTTATCAAATTTAACCCTGGGCACATTGTATGCATAATGCGGCAGGTTGCCGCCACCGTAACTAAAAGGTGATGTAGCTTCCTCATCTTTACTAACCCATACCGATGCCCCGGGCTTATAAGTGCTATATGATTTTACTTCTTCTTCTACTCCCAAAGTTCTTAACATTGGTATGATAGCAGGAACAAGAGATTCGCCTACAATGATCTCCGGGCGTTTTTCCAAAAAGAAAACCGCCACTTTATATCCTTTTCTTTTTAATAATGTTGCCAGCGCACATCCTGAAGGCCCTCCTCCGATTATGGCAATTGTGTTGAATTTCTTATTCATAAAAAAACTTACAGAGAGTATTGAAATGGATTATTTTAATTAAGAGGGGTAAAATTCGTCATGAAAAATGAAATAGTCAAATGTTGTTTAAGCAGATTGTGCGCTGCAATGATTAATTTTAGCTCTGATAAATGTTATTAATAAAATATAACTGCAGTGGATATAATATTTGATGTACTTAAAATAGCACTTGAATCGTATCCTGAAAGCACATTTTTAAATAGCCTGATGCTGCAATATCAAAAACGCGGCAGCCTGAGCAAAAAACAACTGGAAGGGTTGCACAGCAAGGCATCGAAAGTTAATAACATCAGTTTTGGCAAACTTGCTACCATAGAAGCAATTATTTTAAAAAAGCCAACAAGGTACAAGTCAACAATCACAGTGCCACCTGTTATTGAGGAGGACGATCTTTCGAAAAAGCTGGTTGAAGAGATCCTCACCAAATATCCCACCCATAAACGTGTACAGTTCTTTAACTTGAAATTAGGCAGGGAAGAAAGGCTTTCCCCGGTAGAAAAGTCTGAATTGGAGAAATTCCATCACTATTGCTTCAAATAACCACCACTATAAAAAATCTTTTTCATTGAAAAGCAGTTTGTTAACCCAAAAATCAATAATAATTATTGAGCTTGAGTTGCAAAAATCAAAAATATTTTTTACATTTACTCCAGCTTATACCACCTACTACCTGCTTAACCATCCTCTGAAATAACCTCCATATTTATTTGTATTCTATTTATACGGTACATAATTATTCCGTTATATCCTCCGAAATGCTGATGTGCGCTAATGCGTATTAATTACTCCAATTATTTTCTGTTGAGATCCTTAAAAGCCTTGTCTTTTAACTGGTTTAATCTTTAATTGATGGATAAAACAGGTCAATGAAAACAATAAGTAATTAAACATATTTGCATCACTTTTAAAACACTCAAGAATGGAAAATGTCTACGCCTCATACTCAAAAGTAATTCAGAATAAGACCTATTATTTTGTAAAGAAATTTCTAAAATTTCCAGAGTTTAACAATGTACCTGATGTATTAGTGGGTTACGGTATGCATACTGATTTTCAAAAGGCATGCAGCATAGCCACCATAAATGATGAAAGCATCCGGGAACAACTATTAGCAAATATGGAAATATATGCGGAGCAGGCAAAAGTGATCGATATGCATGCCGGTACTTTTGAGATCAAAGCATTAGTGCGCTGATCTGACCTTTGCCTTAATCCATGATTAGAATATAATTATTACCAAATAAAAAAGCTATTTGGGATTTCCAAATAGCCTTCTTTATTGTTTCAGGGGATATAGTTATAAATTCCCTGTTTCTAAGTAATTAACTAAATAGACCACCTTTTTTCAATTCACGTGTACCTTCTCCAATCAAAAATCCATTTTGGTAGATCTGAATTTTATATGATCCTTTTTGGAAAGTTGTTCCTGGAGCAAACGTAAAGTTTACATTTTTTGTTTTCGCCGTTTCCAAATCAACTGGAACTTTAGCAGTATAAGATTTATCGCCTTCCTCACGTGTTGTAAATAATCCTTCAGATCCGGTACCTGTTACAGCTTTACCATCAGGTCCGATAACAACCACATATAGATTTGTTGTGCCTGGTTGAACAATACGATTTGCAACATCGAAGCTAACAACGAACTTATCTACACGCTTTGCTGTAGAAGATACTTTTTCCCTTCCGTTATTCTTTACATTAACAGAAGTTATAACGATATTAGATGCATTCAACGTAGAAGCAACGTCTACTTTCTTTTCTAATTCTTGTTTTTGAGTTGTTGTTGTAGTAAGATCTTGCGTTAATTTATCTTTATCTGCTATCAGCCCAACTTTATCCTGTGTAAGATTTTCGTTTTCTGTAGTCAGACGGGCAACTTCCTGCTCCATTCCAGAAATCTTTTGGTTCAGGCTGGCGATAAGATTTTTAGCTCTTGACAATTCTTTAACTGTTGCATTCTTATTATTTAAGATCCTGCGGATCTCTTCTTTGTCTTTAGCAATCTCACTGGTCTTTTCTTCTAACTGACTTTGAAGACTGGTAGATACGGTTTGCATTGAATCTAAACGTGCCAAAGAAGCATCAAAACTTGCCTGAACATCGCTTTTTTCTTCGGAAACGGTGGCGATCTTAGATTCTTGTTGTTGAATAGTCTTTGAAGTATTTGACTTATCATAGATCATATAACCTCCCAAGGCAACAAGCAATACTGCCAGGATTCCGATAATAGCATTCTTTAGGTTAGCGTTTTTCTTAATTTGCTCGCGACTCTCAATTGTTGTGGTCGACGTTGGACTGTTTGAAGTACTCATGGTATTAAATTTAAAATTTTAAAAAAGTTGGTTTAATGATTTAGTTCACTAGATTTTTTGGACGCCTGCCTAAAGTCCAAAACCGTGCCATTGTTGTTTTTTAATATGGCATTGATGTTTTGTTGATAACTAAAGGGTTATCATTAAACTGATTGTATATAGAAATGCATAAATGTTAAAGGATTAATAAGTGTTTTAACAGTAGCTGATTGATAAAGCGGTTGCTTTATTTATAGGATAGTTATTAAGGGTAAAGCCGAATCCGTACAGCATTAACAAAACTTAATGCTTGTGCAATTAAACAAAGAATTTAATTCACCATCTACCATTAGAATAAAACATTAAATAAAAAATTTTTAAAAGCTAAACCGATCAACATGAAAAATTTACTACTCACCTTATTTATTGCATCAGCTTTCGCTGCATGCAAAACAGAAAGTAAAAAAGAAGCAGAATTAAGAACGGATATGGTTCCAATTAATACTGCCGGCTATAAAATGAGCGATGCAACAACTGATATCGCAAAATACCAGGGGGAAGAGGAAGAAGCAGCACCTATAAAAAAAGCGGCGAAAAGAAATAATACAATAATTTATAAAACTGTTTATGTTCCACAACCGGTACAACAACAAGCTCCGGTTCCGGTGTATACCAATACTAACCCTGGCGGTACTACGACGGCTCCACAAACCCAGGCTGAAACTTATCCTTCATCAACAGGTGCTGGAACTTCATCAGCAGAAGGAACTGTAAATTCCGGTAATGAGGGGACTGAAACAACAGCCACCCCAAAGAAAAAAGGTTGGAGTGATGCGGCAAAAGGAGCAGTGATCGGTGGAGCAGCAGGAGCAATTGGCGGTGCGGTCATTAATGGAAAGAATAGAGGTAAAGGTGCTATCATCGGTGCTGTTATCGGAGCGGCTGGTGGTTATGTGATCGGCAGAAAAAGAGATAAGAATAAAGATGAATCTAATCCATATAGTATGGTAGTAAATTAAGTTTTAGTTTGAAGTTGGAAAGGTGATTGTTTGAATGCATGACTTCGGTCATGCATTTTTGTATATGTGCCAGCCAATACTAACGATCCCAAAGTGTATATTTATAATAAGGAATACATGTTTTAGCAGCCGATAATTTGCTCTTCTAAAACCTTTTATATGCCAACAAAGCATTTATTAATTACAGGGAAGGTACAAGGTGTATTTTACCGTGCAGCGGCAAAAGAAATAGCCGGGGATTTACAGATAACTGGTTGGATAAGGAATACTTTAAAGGGTAAGGTAGAGGCAGTGGTATCAGGAACAGAAGCAAACATGGAGAAATTTATTTCGTGGTGCCACCACGGTCCCTCTCACGCGCAGGTAACAAGCGTTAATGTGACAGAATCACCTGAAGAAGAATTTTTATCCTTTTCAGTAAAAAGAGGATAATTTATCCTCTTTTTACTAATATACTTATTGCTTCTTTATGGCTTCTTTAGAATTGTACTCCCTAAAATAAAACTGAGCACAACTAAAACTATAAAGATGTAGAATATGATCTTTGCTATACCAGCAGCACCTGCGGCAATTCCGCCAAATCCTAAGATAGCAGCGATCAATGCGATCACAAGGAAAATAATTGTCCAGCGTAACATAAAATAATTTTTGGTTCAGTAGCGGTCATACAAATACATACCAAAAATTTTCACCTCTCTATGAATTATTGTAAAGCAACAATAAGCTTAGTAGTATTATGAAAGAGAAGCACTCCATTCAAGCTGGAATAACCCGTATTTTTCTTTTATGCAGGTAAACATAAAACGGGTAGTGAAAGGCATGCTGATCTGCTCCTTAAAATTGTTTCCGGCCGGGTCAAGGTCAATATTACCCATTACATAGGCCATGGTTGAACAACTTACTATTGCCTTCAATTGACCTGGAATATTCGCCTGAATGTACCCCTGGTCAACATGCCGGGATGCAAGTTTTTCGACCAGGTTTTTAAGTAGCAGTGGATCATAGAGTCTCGCAGTTATGTTCATTGTTTTTTTCATAAAGATTGAAAATGTAAATGATGGATATTTAATTCAGTTATAAAATAAAGACATTTCTACTTCTGGTTGAATAGACCTTTTACTAAAGTGATGTAATATTTCTAAAAGCAGAAAGTAGAACTTATACTACTTAGTAGATTCTTTTATAACCTAATACTAACAAAAAAGGCGATCCGTTTTTAGGATCGCCAATAATCAAATAATACAAGTTAATTAATTCTTGTCCTTTCTTACTTCTTCCTTGGCCTTCGATAAAGGCCTGCTAACTGATTTCACTGCAGCAAAAGCTATACGAAGCCCGGCAACCTTGGTATTGTCCTTAACAGACATATCGTTATCAATTTCTTCTTTACGTTCATTCAATCCTTTCCATAGTGATCTTACTTCTACCCAATCTTCATCCGTATAATTATCACCATTTCTCCTTACCTTATCTACAAAATTTTCATAAACAGATACAACATTGCCAGTCGTTACAAAGTTCCAATTACCTGTATACTTTCCTTCACCAAATAATTGATTTCTCAGATCAGACCTCGCCTTGTTTGCTTTATTTTCCATGTCGGCTGATGCTCTTGCTTTTTGAATGTTTAACTCATATCTTTCATGAATAAGTTTATATTTTGTCCTTGTTTCTTCCACCTTTGCTTTTTGGTCGGCATCATTTTCTTTATATGCTTCAATTTTAGAAAGCCTGGTATTGTAGCCATTATCAATAGTTGTCCATTGAGATTCTGTATAAACCGGGTTCATCCTGTCTACTGAATCGACATAGGAAACAAAATTATTCACGTCCGAATGATAATTTTCGCTTGTAGACTCCTTGCATGAAATAAAGGTGATTGTAATAAGCAATATGCCTACGAGAATTTGCTTTTTCATTTTTAAGTTTTTTGGTGCAGAATTTTAAAGGCAAGATATATGCCATATTAATAAAATTAAGCATGGATGCAACAATATCTGCATCTCATTTAAAAAACAGTGCCGGCGTTTGAAATTCGTTCGTAACCTGGCTTTCTATTATCCCGGAATTACAGGTAATCAAGAAAATGATAAAAATCCGGTTTCACAATTATAAAAATATTTAAATGGTCAGTAAACCAAAAGCTAAAAAAAGGCAAAGATCATTTAGAAATGAGTAGTGATGGAATTGTGCACTTAATGAGCATTCATATTACTATTTCCGCATCTCCGTCTATTGGAAATGCCTGGCATAATAATACCCTGCCTTTTTCAATTTCCTCGTCCAATAACACTTCATTATATGCCATCCATACCTTGCCCTTTGTACAGGTGGCAACGCAGCTGCCACACCTTCCTGCTTCGCAACTGTAAGGCAATGCAATATTTTTGGCTTTAGCAGATGCAAGTATGGAGGATGGGTATTGAACGTTCAGACTATATTCCTGTTCATTAAAATGGATCAGAACGTTATGTTCATTAGTATCCGGTGGTTTCGGAATAATTAGACGCGGTAAGTTGTTGAAATTCTCTTTTATAATATTCTTTGTTGGCAAATGATTTAATAAAGTAATGTTTGCCATTCTCATATACTCAAATGGCCCGCATAAATAAAATAACGCCTTTTCCGGATCAACAGTTAAACGCTCCTTTAGTATTTCCTCGAGAAGCCAATTGCTAAGCCTGCTTTTAAGAACATCATAAATATTGCTGTATAAAAAATGAATGAAGATCCTGTCAGTATATTTTACCTGTATTTCCTGTAAGGCATTTAAGAATATGGTGTCTTCGCCGGACTTATTGCTATAGATCAAAATGATCTTTACTTTACTTATTACCAGCAAAGTTTTTATCAATGAATAGCATGGTGTGATCCCGCTTCCTGCAGCGATAAAAAAATATTGCATGAAGTGTTCCGGACTTTGTGGTAAAACAAATAGTCCACTGATACCAGCGTAGTATAATATATTCCCTACCTTAACTTTTGATATGAGCAAGCGGGAAAACTCGCCATTCTCTACTTTTTTTATAGTGATACTAAAAGGCTCATTCAGCCCAGGTGAAGATGAAATGGAATACGATCGCCTTTTTTCCCCATGCCTTGTAAAAAATACCAAGGTAATGAATTGACCGGCCTTGTATTCTGGTTGCGATTGATCTAAAAATAAAAACTGAAAGGTTTTTGCGTCATTTGTTTCAGTAATAATATTCAATATCTGAACCCTATGGAACGCATTGAAACTTACCGGTATAATTGGACTATTGTAAAAATTTTTACTGCTCATTGCGGTTATACGCAAACAAAAATATCAATTCCATCAAGGAATTCAAATTTACTCCATGCAACGGCTTCATTTACCATTATTAAAGAGGCCTTCGCCTTAAAATAATGGCCGCATTTTTTTCAAGGTCACCTGCAAATCTGATCTCATACCGGTCATTGCCATCCTTAATAATAAGTAATCCGGTGTTAGGGGGCAATGAACCTAAGTTCTCTGCATACATTACCAATTGCATTGAATCACCGGAACCTTGTGGCACATAAATGGTTTTGTTAACCGGATTTGTACTAAGCCCTTGTTTTGAAAGGATCATTTTTCCATCAAGAATGATACTTACTGTATCACCATCTACTGTTCCGTTATCGTATAGAGTTAACATCAGGCTATCGGATTTAAACAATACGGTTTGAATGGTTTCTATTTCCCGCTTGGCAAGCGCCGCAGAAAACGAAGGTGCTGAAGATGCAGTAGACGGTTTCGGAACCACAACAACTGTTTTGGCTACCGCTGCAACTGGTGTGGGCTTTGC
>JBDSDG010000223.1:0-4631 GCA_039920685.1 Ferruginibacter sp. | reverse complement strand
AAAAGAAACAATTCAAAACAGCTTTCAACTCGAATGAAAACACCATTCACGTAAAGAGCGCCTTTGATTTACCCGCACCGCAACGGACAGCAATGACTGATGCCGTGAATGAGACGCTTGGCATGAAGACAGCACTCCAGTTTACCATCTCGCCAGACTTGATCAGTGGTATTGAGCTTACGACAAATGGATATAAACTAGCCTGGAGTTTTGCAGAATATTTGAATGCTCTTCAACATAATATTGCTAGCGCAACAAAAGATAAAGAAAATGCAAAGCCAGCCATGAACGGCAAGCCAGCAAACAGTAGTGTATGACAGAAACGGAAATAAATACAGGCACTCTTAGCGCAATCGAACAAACTGATGATAGTATAAACAATTATGTGTTTCCATTTGCGCCCCGTGAAATCGGTATCGTCACGAGTGTGTCAACGGGAATTGTAAAAGTGTCGGGACTACCGAATGTTGGGTTTGAAGAATTGTTGCAATTTCCCAATGGTTTGTTTGGTATTGCATACAACATTGATGAAGATGAAATCGGTGTGATTCTGTTGGGTAGAGATTCATTACTAACCGTCGGGGATGAAGTTGAAAGAACCGGTCGTGTAATGGATATTCCTGTTGGTAATGCGTTGATTGGAAGAGTAGTCGATCCGTTGGGTGAACCGGTAGATAATAAAGGTGCTATCCTGCGTCAGCATCGATTGCCGATTGAAAGGCCGGCGCCTGCCATCATGGATCGTAATGCAGTGACTGTTCCATTGCAAACCGGAATTAAAGTAATAGATGCTCTCATTCCGATTGGTCGCGGGCAAAGAGAATTGATCGTGGGTGATCGCCAGACCGGCAAAACTGCAATTGCAATAGATGCCATCCTTAACCAAAAAGATAAAAATGTATTATGCGTGTATTGCGCCATTGGCCAGCGTGCATCGGCTGTTGCAAAAGTAATTGCCAACCTGGAAGAAAAAGGGGCGATGGATTATACAACCGTGGTGGTGGCTGAAGGAAATAATTCTCCCGGCCTGGTATATATAGCACCCTATGCTGCCACCAGTATTGCGGAATATTTTATGGAACAAGGTAGAGATGTATTGATCGTTTATGATGATCTTACCCATCATGCCCGTGCTTATCGGGAGATCTCATTATTGTTGAGAAGGCCTCCCGGACGTGAAGCTTTTCCGGGTGATATTTTTTATATCCATTCCCGTTTATTAGAAAGATCAACGCATTTAAGTGATGACCTTAAAGGGGGTTCGATTACAGCTTTGCCCGTCATTGAAACGGAAGCGCAAAACATTTCTGCTTATATCCCTACCAATTTAATTTCCATCACAGACGGACAAATTTATTTATCATCGAAGCTATTCGAGCTGGGTATTTTACCTGCCGTGGATGTTGGAAAATCCGTGTCAAGGGTAGGCGATAAAGCACAGTTACCCTCTTATCGTTCCGTAGCTAATTTAAAATTGGAGTATTCTCAATTTGAAGAACTGGAGACCTTTGCCCGTTTCGGTACAAGACTGGATGAAAATACAAAAAAAACCATTGATCATGGAAAGAGGATCCGTGAGTGTCTTAAACAACAGGAACTTCAGCAGATGACAGTTTCGGAACAACTTGTGATCCTGCTCGCATTAAAAAATGGACTTTTGGATAAAATCCCTATCGACAAAATTCAGGATGCTGAAAATGCCTTATTAAACGACCTTAAAGATTTTCCGCACGAAATTATTCAGCGGTTATTTTCAAATGAAAACCTGAGTGATGAAGACAGTAAGGTAATTTTAAAAGTTGCCGGCACAATACTGACTCCTTTTCAGGACAAACTTAATCCAGAAGAAAATAAAGAGAAGATATCGTCGGATCAAGTTCAAGACAAGCCTGAAGGAGATCAGGAAGAGGTAAAGCCAGATGAAAATAATAAGTAATGGACACGTTAGAAAAATTACGAAGCAAAACGGAAGGAGCAAAAGATTTGAAATCTGTGGTAAGTGCTATGAAGGCGATGGCAGCTTCAAATATTGTTCAATACGAATCGGCGGTTAGTGCATTAGGTGATTATTACCACACGGTGGCCTTGGGTATCATCGCTTATTTCAAAGCTGAAAATGTTCAAGCCATCAGCGAAATAAAACAAACGAAGAAAAATAGTGAAGCCACAGTTTGTGCAATCGTTTTTGGATCAGATCAGGGACTTGTGGCACGCTTTAATGACTCTATGGCTGATTTCGTAACTGCTGCACTCAAAGCTTTGCCCGGCAAAAAAGAAATATGGTGTATTGGTGAACGGGTACAATTGCTGCTGTCAGATGCCGGGTTGGTTACTGCAAAATTATATCCTGTTCCGAATGATTTAAATTCAGTGACACCGCTTATTACAGAGATATTAGATAGAAGCCAGGAATACCAGAATAAAAATGACATACAGGAATTTTATATTTTTTACCACCAACCTAAGCCCGGCGGTGGTTACGCCCCGGTCATGCAACGCTTCTTGCCACTAGATGAAAAATGGAAGGAAACTTTAGAGAAAATTCCATGGCCCACCAAATTGCTTCCGCAGATTGCAGGTGATGCAAAACCTACGCTGTCCGCCTTGATTAATGAATACCTTTTTACTTCCATATTTAAAGCATGCATTGAATCCCTGGCCAGCGAAAACGCAAGCCGCTTGGATGCTATGCAAAGAGCTGAAAAAAACATAAACGATTTGCTGGATGATCTCCACAAAAAATATCATCGCCTGCGCCAGAGTTCTATTGATGAAGAACTGTTTGATGTGATTTCGGGTTTTGAAGCATTGAACAAAGTACCGGCTACACCTATAGTTGCAATTAAATGAGGTTGAATGATAAGTCATATGTTGCAAAACCATTACATCATACTTATGAAATTAAAGAATACCGTTTATAACACTTATCGCAGATGAAATTCTTATGAATGAATTCTCAAAATGGATACGAAAAACGTATAACAAGATTACAGGCAGTATTGCATTTTATCCGGCAATCATTGCCATTGGTTTTCTCTTGCTTTCATGGCTTATGCTTGAGTTTGATTATTCCCAAACGGGAAAATATTTTAAAGCTTATGTCAACTGGATAAGGTTGAAAGACGCCTCAACCGCACGTTCAATGGTATCCACCATAGTAGGCGGTATAATCTCGCTTACTGTATTTAGTTTTTCTATGGTGATGATTTTGCTCAACCAGGCAGCCTCACAAATGAGTAACAGGATGCTCAGCAGCATGATTGGCAATCTTTTTCAACAAATAATACTTGGCTTTTATATTGGCACCATCGTGTATGCTTTATTACTATTAAGTTCAATACGTGATATTGATTCTGGTATTTATGTACCTGCACTAAGTATTTATTTGTTATTACTGCTTACCGTAGGTGATATTTTTCTGTTTATTTATTTTCTGCATTACGTTACCCAATCCGTAAAATTTGAAACTATTATAGAACGGGTGCATAAAAAAACATTGGGTACGCTCAACAGAATCTGCACTATTGAATATCCGCAAGTTTACTCGGCGCCAGAATTAAAAGGACAAACGATCTCTATGTTTTCTTCTGATTATTACCAGGGTTTTAATACAAGAGAACTGATAAAATTTGCTTGTGAACATGAAGGCACAATACAATTTTTACATCCTGCGGGTGCATACCTTTTGAAAGATTCGCCACTCTTAATTTTTTATAGTGCCAAACAATTATTGGAGGATGATATAAAAGAAATATTTATGCCGATAGATTTGTACAACGGGCAGCCTTTGGAACAAAACCCTTATTATGGTTATCACCAGCTTGCTGAAGTAGCCATAAAAGCATTAAGCCCCGGCATTAACGATCCTGAAACAGCAGTATTAAGTATTCATGCATTAACCGATCTTTTTTCGTACAGGTTAAATCATTACATAAAAACTATTTTTAAAGATAAAAACAATGTACCCCGCATTATAACTATCGAATGGAATTTTGAACAGCTCTTTGACGAATGCTACAATCCCATATGGAATTATGGTAAAGATGACTTGTATATTCAAAACAGTTTAACCAGCATGTTAGAGCAATTAAAGCAGGCTGATACAGAGGGAAATCATACAGCATTATTTAACGCTTTTCTTAATAAACTGAAGGCCCATAAAACTGAAAAAACATTTTAATTTCTATGATGAAGATCTATTAGATGTGGTTACTGGATTTGAGACAATAAGCAAAAAGCATATAAAAATAAAATTATGAAAATGACGAATATCACCACCCTATTTCTGGATATCGGAGGAGTGATACTTTCCAACGGTTGGGGACATGAGTTCAGGCAAAAAGCCGTAAATCAATTTCATCTCGACAAAGAGGAAATGGAAGAGCGCCACAACATCCTGTTTGTTATACATGAAGAAGGCAGGATCACCTTAGACGAATATCTAAACCGGGTGATCTTTTATAAAAAACGAGATTTTACTTTCAATGAATTCCGCGACTTTATGTTTTCTCTAACGACTCCTCATCTGGAAATGATTGACTTTATAAAAAACCTTAAACTGCAATACGGTTTAAAAATAATTGCCGTAAACAATGAAGCCAGAGCACTGAATGCATACAGGATACATACGT
>JBDSDG010000222.1:0-6522 GCA_039920685.1 Ferruginibacter sp. | reverse complement strand
TTTGGTAAATAATCATCTGCGCCTAATTTCAGGCCTTCCACTTTATCCTGGATAGAATTTTTTGCTGAGATGATCAAGACCCCATCCATTTTATCATTCGCCTTTAATTGATTAAGGATCTGCAGCCCGCTTCCACCCGGCAGGGTTATATCCAGAACTATGCAATCATAATCAAACGATTCAGTTTTATATATCGCACTCTTAAAATCGACAGCAGTTTCACAAATGTATTCCTCACTTTTCAAATAAGCGACAATGCTTTCATTCAAAGCGATCTCATCCTCAACTATTAATATTTTCAATGTTGATTTTTATTAAAGAACGTATAAATTTTGAACAAATCTTGAATACATCACGCAGAACGCTCAATAATACAGGAGGGTTTAAAGAATAATATTCGGGTGTATTGTCTCTACGAGTTCAGTATGTGCAAGATTGTTGTAAAAAAGGAAAGGTGCTTGATTTTCGTGTTATTAGTTTTCTTAAGGAAAAACTGATAATTCTTTTTTATAAACTGAATAGAACCAGTATTTATCTGTCAGCAAATCTATTCGGTAATTAGAAGAATTTCTGAAGCCAATTGGATAGACTTAAAAAGCTTCCATTGAAAGAATATCAGATTAGAAATTCATGCTTTGCCATGTAGCATTAGCAATGCTGTTACAAGATAGTTGCGTATGAAAAAATTACTTTTTGACTAGCTTCACGGTACTGCAACCATTTGTTGAACAAAGCCGGAGCAAATAAATACCCTGATTAACATCGTGTATATCTATGATTGAATTCCTGGTTACATTATTCCAACTCTTCAACAAAGAGCCATTCGTTGCTAATAATTGAACCATAACAAAAAAAGCTTCCGACTTAATATGAAATATATCACTAACCGGGTTAGGTAAAATAGTAACACCAGAGCTGCTATTACCATACACCGTTATGGTATTGCTGATACTGATATTTCCATCCCTGTCGATAAGTGTGAGCCTGTAAAAATTATTACCGCTAACAGGCGATGGATCAAAAAAAGAATAATCCGACGGACCAGCAGAAGCCTTGTTACCGATCATGTGAAAGCTGTTCCCATCCTCCCTCCTTTCAATTTGAAAGCCTGAAAAATTAGTTTCCGAGACCGTTTTCCACCTCAGTAAATTACCACCATTAGCTTTGATCCCGCTAAAGTTAACAAGGCTCACAGGCAATACGCCGATCCAGGAAAAATCGATCGGAGTGGAAGTAGCTGCGGCACCAGCATGACTGGCAAGAAGATTAGCATCTTCTATCGTCCTCAGCACATTGTAATGGTTGATGGTTTGGGCATAAGAACCCACTGCCACATGAGCTCCATAGAAAACAGTTGCTATCTTATTAGAAGCGGAATTATCGTCCTCATCATACGTGATTATCAATAAAGAATTGTTATTAATGCACCATTGCTTGTATGCGTCGAGGTTGGTTTGAACCCATGAATCATATTGCTTAACCGAATTATTAAGTGGCGGACAAACATTATGTCCGTCATGACACTGATCCGGGACCACAAAACACACGCTGGGTAAATTATTAAAATTAGTTGGAAATGCGGTGAATGGCTGGTTGGTTGTTGTTGGGATCTGGTTAGTTCCTGTTCCCATCCAGTTGGCAGCCGGGTTATGCTTCCGAACATAATTTCCGCTTGTAGCTCCATCATAACCAACCGAAGGCAGACCATCCGAATAAGTAGTATATGATTTGAAGGCCTGGATCAGTTCTGCGCCAAGATTCGGAGTTGTAAATTTTGTTAGTATCAGGTTATCATTCGTTATGCCCTGGTTTGAGCCTGAATAAAGTTGCAAATAATTTGGCTGGCTTGGATGTGTTATTGCGTATGAATTTGTAAAGGCAGCCCCCTGTGCGGCAACTGCATTTATATAGGGCGCATTTGCATTCCCAAATACAGACGCTGCCGCGGTATTCTCCCCAATAACCACCACAATGTGGGAAAGTGATGGAACCGTTTGCGACATGACACGCAATTGAAAAATAAAGAAGATTGAAAACACAATTGCCCGATGAAATAGATGTTGATTCACGGTGTAAGTTTTTTTTATAAATACTGTGAGGGAAATTAAACAGGGTAAATCAACAGGGAGTAGAGGCTTACTCTGAGTTGGATAAAAGTAAAGATAGGATTTTACATCCAGTTTTGCAATTTTGATAACAGATACGCAGGTACTAATCGAAAAATGCGAACTGCCTTATTTATTTTAAAATGCGAATAGGTTTTAAATATGATCCCGTCAATTTCATTATTTAAGAAACTGGTAAAAATAACCGAACTCAAATCGTAAGCGCCACATAACTATATTGTAAATGAATTTGTTATTAAAAAAACTTATGGTTTATTTTGGTATTTTCTGATCAGTTTAGAAGATGTGTGTAATTATTCTACTTCAATATTTCCTGATGTCTATAAAACATAGCTAAAAAATGTTATCTTCAAGTCTTATTCGCAGCCCAAACAAAATGTTTTACCGTTGGCCAAATAACGTTCCTGTTCTATATCCGCGCTATAAAAACCACCTCAAAAATCATCACCGTACAACTTCAACATAATGTAGGATATATTTAATAATTAAACTATGCTTAGAATTTTACTATTTCTTCTGATTACTATTTCTATTAGCTACATCAGCAATGCCCAGGAAACACGCGGAAAGGAGACACCCGAAAAACCTTTACCTGTAAATTCTTCATCCATACCTGGTTTTAGAAAACAATCTTCAGCTATTACAGTAAATGAAAAAAAGAATGTGCATATTGATGCAGGCCGGTCTGTTGAAAGTGACCGAAAAATTGTAGTTACAGGTAATTCTGCAGAAATTTCCGGGATCCTAAAGACTGATTATAATAATATGTCCCCTACGGTTCAGTCAAAGATCAATCAAAATAAAGCAACGGGAAAGAATCTCCTCGATGGGGTAGAAAAAGGGTTTACAGTTCAAATAAAAAGTTGTGCAACCGATTCCGATCATAAAAGAATTCTGTCATTTATGAGCGTAAATAAGCAATTCATTCGGACGGAATTTGTTTCTGCCGGACTTGTAAAAATCATTGTTGAGCCGACATTTGATTCCGTTGACCTTAAAGAATCAATGAGCACGCACAACATCAGTTTTAATTTTCTAAACAGGTTTTATTTATTGAAAAAATGATCATAAGTAAAGTATCAATTAGAAAATTATTATTGGTGATATTTCATGTGATTGCTCTATGCAATTTTGCGAAGGCGCAGCCTGCGAATGATAATCCATGCAGTGCCACTCCCATTACTGTGGGAACTTCCTGTAATTTTGTTCAATATACAAATGTTAATGCAACTGCAACTGCAGGTGTACCAGCTCCCGGTTGCGCGGGTTATGTTGGAAGCGATGTATGGTTCAGTGCTGTTGTTCCGGCAAGCGGTTCTATAAGTTTTGATTCAAATACGGGCGGAATAACTGACGGGGGCATGGCAATATATACCGGTACCTGCAGTGCTTTAACCTTATTAGCATGTGATGATGATGGAAGCGCTAATGGCCTTATGCCTTCGCTTACGCAAACAGGACTTACTCCTGGATCTACTATTTTTATCAGGTTTTGGGGTTTTGGAGCGCCAAATACAGGCACTTTTTCTCTTTGTGCCCAGGTGGGCCCTTCCTGCAATGGCGCAAATACTAACAGTACATGTGCCTCGGCTAATCCATTTTGTACGGGTGTTTCTTATGATTATTGTAATACAACAGGTGTTCCATCAATTGGGGGAAGCGGAATCTATGGTTGCCTGCTTACCGCACCCAATCCTGCTTTTTATTTCATGAATATTGCTACTTCTGGACCCGTAGTTTTTAATATTTCCCAACAGGCTTTTAGTGGAGTTGGAATAGATGTAGATTTTGTTCTCTGGGGACCTTTTGCATCGCAAGCTGCTATGTGTTCGTCAATTGCTGCAAGTAATATAGTAGACTGCAGTTATTCTACAGCTGCTGTAGAAACAGCCACAATACCTAATGCACTGGCAGGACAATGGTATATGATACTGATAACTAATTATTCTAACCAGGGAGGTGTTATTAATTTTAATCAGACAAACACCGGTACCCCTGGTGCAGGTGCAACAAATTGCAATATTTTGACTGCTACACCAGGAGCATGTACAAGTGGTTTATATACAGTTACTGGTTCTGTCACCATTCCTTCACCTCCTGCATCCGGAACACTTACTGTTACCA
Organism: Ferruginibacter sp.; assembly: GCA_039920685.1. GTDB lineage: Bacteria > Bacteroidota > Bacteroidia > Chitinophagales > Chitinophagaceae > Ferruginibacter. Next base: position 2,272 of record JBDSDG010000222.1, on the reverse strand, counting down.
ATTCATGTGGAGGTAGCCAGGTTTTCAATGCTCCATTTACAAGCCCTATTAATTATTCTCTTCCGAATATCTGTGGAAATGGAAATAATTGTACGGTTAGTGCTGTTTTTTCTGCAGGTGGTGCCCCAGTAGTTTTACCTACCACTTATACTGCGCCAAGTTGTAATACACTTACAGCTGTTGCAGGAGCATGTACAGCGGGAACGTATATTTTGTCCGGAACTTTAACTACTGGTTGCCTGCCTGTTTCTGGAACACTTACAATTACAAGTTCATGTGGTGGATCGGTTGTTTTCAATGCACCGTTTTCAAGTCCGCTCTCATGGTCCCTCCCCGCTTCAAACGGTAATGGTGGAAGTTGTACTGTTACCGCAGTTTATTCTGCTGCCGGAGCGCCGATAATTACACCATTTACATTCAATGAACCATCCTGTTGTGGATCAAATGCAGGCACAATAGCAGTTACGCATACAAATGGAACCCAGGTTACCTTAGCTAATGGAACGACTGAAGTAATATTATGCCCCGGTGGAACTGCCAACCTTATCTCCAACAACGACTATTCGCTACCACCAACAGGCTGTCCGGGTTGCGTGCCGGGTTTGATGTATGGAATTTATACATCAGCCGGACCTACGGGACCAAATCCGGATCTTGATCCAAATTGGACAGGTTACTATTGGACAGGAGAGGATTTTACTACCGCAAATTCCGCAGGTTTTAATGTTAACTCTTCTGGTAGTTGTTCCCCTTTATTATCATTGCCACCTGTTGCGGGTTATGCGTCACCAAGTTCCCCAAATAATACATTGATATTAGTTCCAATAACTGCTGATGCTACTGATCTGCCAAATCATGATGCGAATGCTGACGGATGTTATGATATTGGCAACCCGATCTCAATCACTTTTTTAAACCCCATTTCTTTTATTGCGGCTCCAACTTGTAACGGAACTGTGTCAGTGAATATTACCGGTGGATACCCTCAATTTTTCCCTGCATTTTATACGCTTACAAATACCGGGGCCGGATCTTTAAGTTCGAATACCATTTCGTCAGGTGGAAATGTTGTAATATCTGGCCTTACTACCGGCCAGGTATACTCGTTTTCCGTTAATGATGGCAATGGATGTACTACTACCTTTAGCGGAACATATAGTGGGCCGCCGATAGTTTCAATAACGCCGTCATCAGCTACAGTTTGTACGGCAGGGTGTGTGAACCTTGTTGCGAATGTTACCTCCGGAGTTAATGTAAACAATGTCACTTTTACCAGTAATCAATGTCGTGTCATTCCTGATGCTGGTGTGGGAGCGCCAAATAATAGTCCTGCTTCCGGCGGAACATGGGCCAATACTAGTATTAATGTAGCAGGTGTTTGTGCACCTGCATGGACTACAGGAAATACCTTGATCGTCTGTTTAAACATTAGTCACACCTTTGATGCAGACCTGAATATTTATCTGCGGGCTCCAAATGGAGTGTATTACCTATTAAGTGATGACAATGGAGGTGCCGGCGATAATTACACCGGAACATGTTTTTCTGCAACCGCAGTAACGAATATCACTGCCGGAACAGCTCCTTTTAGTGCAGGGCCTTATAAGCCGGAGGGAGCCGGAAACAATTTTGCGGCACTTAATGGAACACCGATCAATGGAACTTGGTCTTTATGGGTTTCCGATGATCTTGCAGGTGATGTCGGAACTTTGAATAATTGGTCGATCACTTTTGCAAATCAGAATACTTATACTTATGCCTGGTCACCAGCAGCTGGATTATCTGCAACGAATATTTTAAATCCAAATGCCTGTCCGGCTGCAACAACAACATACAGCCTTACTGTAACAAATTCTTGTGGATGTCCTACTACAGCTACTGCAACGGTTACTGTGAGTCCAAGTGTAATTCCAACATTCACATCCGTTGCACCTATCTGTTCGGGAGCAGTGCTTGCTGCTCTGCCAACGACATCAAATAATGGTATTACAGGAGTTTGGTCACCAGCCTTAAATAATACAGCAACCACCACCTATACATTTACTCCAACGGTTGGGCAATGTGCCAGTACTGCCACACTAACGATAACAGTTAACCCGAATGTTACACCAACATTCACAGCAGTAGCACCGATCTGTTCAGGTGGTGCACTTACTTCACTACCGACAACATCTACTAATGGGATCAACGGAACATGGTCACCTGCATTAAGCAATACAGCAACCACAACTTATACATTTACACCAAATGCCGGGCAGTGTGCAACGACAAC
>JBDSDG010000221.1:0-5816 GCA_039920685.1 Ferruginibacter sp. | reverse complement strand
TTTCTACGTGCATGAAAGACACAAAACCATTGAGGTTAAGATTATCAGGAAAAACGACTCCAGTGTTACCATTGAAGGCAAAAATTCCCCTGCGGTTGGAACTTCCTGAGTTCGTGGACTGGTTCACAAAATCGCCATAAGCAAAGACCTTGGATCCCGAGGTTTTTAATCCTTTTACATGGCCTGTGTTGCTACCAAGGGAAATGTTGTAATAATAGACCTCTGCTCCCGTTCCATTGCTTACTCCTTTCATGAAGTCTCCATTGAAATCACCTGAATAAATAAGTACGGATCCGTCACTGCTATATGCGAGGTGTTTAACTTCAGCATAATCGATAAAGGGAGTTGCCCAGGGAAGTGCATAATAATTTTTAAAGTTATACTTGCGCACATTCTCTGTTCCGTTTTGAACACTGCCCCCGATGATCAATGTATCATTTTTGAGCAACAGGTCGTTTATCGAATAGAGGGAATTAAAGGCCCCGGTGCCGCCGTGATACAGTAAGGTGCCCGTTGTCTTGTACATAGCAAAGCGTGGCCGTGCAGATCCACCAAAAACAGTAAAAACGCCCCCGATGAAAAGGGTGTCATTTCTTTTAAGGATCACATTTACAAAACTATCGGTAACGGGTTTCCAGGAGGTGGGTTTACCGGTGGCGGTTATTTGGGCAATATATTTTCGGCTACTGTCACCTATGCTGGTAAAATCTCCGCCGATAAAGAAGCCACCCTGTCCGTCGGGAACAGCAGTGCGCACTTCGCCATTGATCCTCCATTTCCTGTTGTTGATAATGTTATTGTTAACGGTATCCACGAGCAATGAAGAGCCATTATTGTCTGCCCAGTTTTGAAATTCGCCGTTTACCAGGAACTTGCCGCCTGTTTTAAAAACACCGAAATTTATATGCTGGTAGTTTGTGGCTTCTGATGACGATACGTACTGGTAATATTTGCCTGTTACCGGGAAAAGTGAATCTCCCAGGCCGGGATTGGAAAGTGTTTGGGAATCAACCGCGAGATGGCAAAGTGCGGCAAGGAAAGTGATATAAAAGTTCCTCATAATTCAATTAAAAGTATGTTGCGGATAAAGATACAAAATTTAGCTTTCCATCAACCCTGAATATACGCTAAGCGTGCCTGGGGCCATGGCTGAATATATGGCGTTTTGTTGAAGATCGGCAATGATCGATTTCAATTTGTTAAGTTGTTCGTGAGGACACGAACCACGGTCGGTGTTGTTAAGTTGTTCGTGAGGACACGAACTACGGGCGGTGTTGTTAAGTTGTTCATGAGGACACGAACCACGGTCGGTGTTGTTAAGTTGTTCGTGAGGACACGAACCCCGGGCGGTGATTTCAATTTGTTAAGTTGTTCGTGAGGACACGAACCACGGGCGGTGTTGTTAAGTTGTTCATGAGGACACGAACCACGGGCGGTGTTGTTAAGTTGTTCGTGAGGACACGAACCACGGGCGGTGACACGAATCAAGGCGTGAGGATCCGCAACTCACAACCATCCATATTTTTCAACTAATTTATCTTTCTGGCTACGGGCTACAGGAATGTTTTCACCATTATCCATAACTACATACATATTATCACCTCTGAAAAATTGTTTAACATGATTGAGGTTAATGATGTATTGACGGTGGACCCTAAGAAAGTGGCGTTCTTCCAAAACATCCTGTACATCTTTTAGTGTTTTTGAAATAACATGTTGCTGTTTATTTACTAAAATAAGTTTTGTATAATTATTACTGGCTTCAGCAAATACAATATCATTTATTTCGATAAAGGTTACACCGTTTTGACCGGGTATGGCAATTTTGGAAATAGCACCTCCCTTTAATTCTCGTTGCAATGCTTCCAGCTGTGAAAACGAAGGGTGTGTTTTTTTGCTTACTTTTTCAACCGATTCAACCAGGTCATTTATATCAAAAGGTTTTAACAGGTAATCGAGGGCATTGAAACGAAAAGCTTTTAACGCAAACTGGTTGTAAGCAGTTACAAATACAATATTAAATTTTACGGGCATTAAGTTTTTCAATAGCTCAAATCCATTCATCACCGGCATTTCAATATCTAAAAAAACCAGGTCGGGGTTTAGTAATTCAATTTCATGTAAAGCTTTTGTACTGCTGCTGAATGAAGCTATCACTTCAATATTTGGGCAATGTTTACCAAGCTCAAATTTCAACAGGTTTATACAGTCTGGCTCATCATCAATAATGACCGTTTTAAGTTTTGTCATTCAAATGGGATTTTAATGGTTACCAATGTTCCTGCAACTTTACCAGAACTATCTTTCACATCTTCGGTTATCACACTAGCACCGGTTTTATATACCTGGTTGATAAGCTCCAATCTCTCTGATGTAACTTTTGTTCCATAAGATCTATGATTACCTGTAGAACCTCCGCTTAGAATAGCCGACCTTTCTCTTCCTACACCATCATCTTTAATTGTAATAGACAGTACCTGCTCGCCTGGCATAACACTTACAGCTACTTCAATAACTCCTCCTTCTTCTTTGTGCATTAAGCCATGCCATATTGCATTTTCAACATATGGCTGTAACAGCAGGGGAGGGATCTCAATAAATCCACTGTCTACATCTTTATCTACCGTAATAATATATTTAAGCTTGTTTTTAAACCTCATGGCTTCCATTTGGATATACAGGTCCAGTGATTCTAATTCTGATTCTAAGCTAACTGTTTCGCTGCGTGAATTTTCCAAAGCCATGCGAATCAATTTTGAGAATTTTGTAAGGTAAGTGGCAGCGGCCACAGTATCATTTTGAGTAGTATACAGTTTGATTGAATTCAGGCAATTAAAAATAAAATGTGGGTTCATTTGAGAACGCAATGCAGACAGCGATACGTCTGCCAGGCTTCTTTGGAATTCTGCTTCCTTTTGTTGTTGTTCAGCTTTTTCTTTTGCCAAGGCTGCCTGTAATTGTTCCTGTTTATGGCGGTTGCGATTTAAAAGATATAATCCTGTAAACAATAACAGGGCTAAGCCTGAAATGCCGTACAATAATTGCTGGCGGCCTTTTAATTTATTAAGATCGTTTTCCTGTGAAAGGGTGATCACCTGGGCAGCTTGCAATGCTTTTTCTTTTTGTATAATGGTTAGCCGTTTCTCCTGTTCACTTTTTTGTAGTTGTTCGGTTTGAAGGTCTGCCTGCGTTTTAAGAAAAGCCAAATGCTGCAGGTCTTTTTCTTTATTACTCAGCGATAATTGTTGTTGACTAAGTAAAAGCTTATTCCGTTGTAGCAAAAGATCCTGAGATTGTTGCCGGTTTAAAAATTGTTGTTGTTGAAGTTGCGTGTTAGTGACAGCTTGTTCTAATTTTATGGAGTCTTCTTTTTTGTTGTATTCATTTTGAATTTCCAGCCGGTTGATTTTTTGTTTGGTTTGATTGTTTAACATTTTTTCTTTTATTGCAATGAAATTTTTGTAAGCCGACAAAGCGTTGATATAATCATGCTGTTGTTCATACAAAATGCTTTTATTTTCCCACACGGTCATCTGAATATCGAGCGTGCCTATTCTAGTTGCTATGGAAAGTGATTCATCAAATGTAGCAAGGCTGAGTTTATATCTATCTGCTGGCTTAATTTTTAATACCTGTAATATACTGTCAGGTGCATCCCTGTATACTTCTCCCTTATTATTCAGTACTACGGAGGTGTTATAACTTTGATCGAGTTTTTCTGAGAGTGCCAATGCTTTTTGGTAATAGCTCATGGCCGGAATATATTGCCCTAAAAAATGCCAGGAAACGCCAATATTGGTATAGTTAGTTGTAAGCCCGGAATTGTGTTCTGCTTTTTCATTAATGGCCACCGCTTTTTCTTTATACTCTAAAGCCTTTTCATGTTCTTTCTTTGCATCGTAAAAAATTCCGTAATCACTGTATAGAAGTGCCAGGTTGCCCCCGGTTACCCCGATCTCTTCATAAATAGTTTGTGCTTTTTCCAGGTACTCAAATGCGATATCCAATTTTCCCAGGTGCATGTAATTTTCTGATAAGAAGCAATAGTTAACTGCCAACAGATCTTTAAAATTATTTTTAAGTCCAATGGAAATAGCTTCAAATAAAATTTCAATAGCCCTGCTATAGTTATTCATGATTGCATAAACGGCTGATTGATTATTTAATGCCTGGGCCTCAAATCTTTTGTTACTTGTTTTTCTAATAAAATACAGTGCCTTTTCATAATGATCCAGGGATAGTTTATTATTTCCTTTTAAAACTTCAACTTTACCCAGGATGAAATAGTTTTCTGCCAGGCCGGTATTATTCTTGATGATCTTATTGATCTCTAATGCCTTATTCGTATAAAATAGAATTGAATCGTTTATCGAAAGATTCATAAAAGCAAAGGATAAACCCTGGTAAATGCCTGTTAGTTTAATGCTGTCTGATTTATTTACGTTTTGGAGTGCATTTCTTGCTTCGGTGATCGCCTTGTTGAATTCGTTGTTGAGATTATACAGATCACTTATATTTTTATAAGTAGAGGATATCAGTTCCTGGCCGCCTTTTTCATTTGCTAATTCAAGTACTTTTTCATAATATTCAATTGACTTTGTATATTTATATTGATTTTTATATTCAGCAGCAATTTGTTGTAAAAGACCAGCGTCGGTTCCAGTATTCCTTGTTTTTAAAACTGCTAAAAGCGAATCTATTTTCTTTTGTGCCAGCACATTACTTGCATTGCAAAAGGAAATACAAGTTACCAGTAGCAGTTTCCATTTCATAAAACCTCTTTGTACTTAAATGTACCAATAAATGCGCTGAGGTAAATCTTTTGATCTGCCAAAAACAGTTTTTTATATTGGGTAACCTTTCTGCTTAGGGAACGGGAGCCATGATGTTTTTTTTCCTGTGAAAAAATAAATAAGCTTACTCAAAAAAGCGGTGCTTCACTCAATAAATGTGAGACTTCACCTTAAAATGGACTTATTTCTGCGGTGATGATGATACTTTTGATCAAGCCGTTAATTTATCCTGTAAGGAAATGATTTTCACTTTCGGCCAATGGCATTTTGAATCACTCTTTCCAATATCAATATGAGATCAAGTATTCACTCTTTATTTCATCACTTAAAATATAGTCTAATGAAAATCTTTAAACACAGCACATTTTTGCTAACACTTATTATTGTATTAACTACATCCTGCAGGAAAGATGGATACAATATACCGAACGGTGAATGCCTGCTTACTCAGATGGACGACGAAGCTTTCGGTACTTCCATAAGCATTGTTTACAATCAAAGCGGTAATCCGGGATCAATGAGTTTTAGCGGCTTCCCTGCTACGCTGGAATATGATTCGAGGAACAGGTTAACAAAAGTGAATTATGGTACGGCTGGCGTTTACAGCGATTATCGATACAAGGATAATAGTTTTCTTCCGGCGGTATCCAATTACTTTCGTCCCGACTATGGTGGAGTAGTGGCCATTGACAGTTTTCAATATAATATTTTAGGGCAAATGGTGAAAAGAGGAATTACAAATAACCTCAATCCGATTTATAATAGTTTGCAAACATTCACTTACGATAACAGGGGCAATGTATCAAGAGTTGTACAATCAGCTCAGAATGGCGGTACTGCAAATGCCACACCGGTCACAACTTTTGAAGGACTTCAATACGACAATCAGCGCAACTTTACATCCGGGAATCAATGGATAAAATACCTGTTCTTTTATAATGATATTGCAGACTATGCTCCTGCAATGTTTTCTGTACACAATGCTGTGAATTGGCGTTGGGGGTATGGAAATGATTATACAGC
>JBDSDG010000220.1:0-10050 GCA_039920685.1 Ferruginibacter sp. | reverse complement strand
TCACCCCCCTGGTAGTCACCGCATCCGGGTGCAGGAACCCCAACTGTGCCGGTTGCCCCTGCATTCGTATGTGTTGAATACGTACAACTACTGTTAACCGTTAGTGGTATAGCATTGCATGGATTATCGTTAGGAGGCGGAGGTGGTGGTGTTGTAACGCATATACCAAAAGTTCCCTGGTTGTCGTTTCCATACTCCCAAATCCTGATCCATACAGTAGTTCCGGGAATTAAACCGCCTGCTGTGATCATTGGCATCAATCCATTCGAACTTGCATCATCATCGCAGGCAATAAGTGTAAGAGCATTGCATGTTCCGCTGTAAATAGCCATACCGCCATCAGTTATAACACCGGTTTGAGTATCAAATATCAATGCACCACCAGCAGGGACTGTCACCTGGAACCAGACATCACCGCCGGAGTAAAGAGAACAGCCAGGATTGGGCACACCACTTGTTGCCGTTGCATTTTCATTGGTAAAATTTGAAAAACTGCAACTGGCACCAACGGGGATCGTAATGGCATTACATGGATCATCATTAGCTGGTACAACCGGTGGGGCGGCAGGGGTGTTGTTAAACAGGATATTCCAATTGACAAGGTCGCCGACGTCCGGCGTGATCAGGTCCTGGATGCAAAGCTGCCATACTCCATTTGCATTTTGTCCGTTATTAAAAGTTCCCAGGGGATCTTCTGGTAAAAACGTGCCCGTAAACGGCGGAGTTCCGGAACTGATTGGTGTGACTGCCGTTCCAGTAAAACAGGTATTGGTATAGTTTACCCCGCCGCCACCATTTTGAAGTGAAAGTGGTATCGATGTTCCATTTGGCGATAACAGGTAAATTTCAAGGTCGCCAACCCATGTATGCGTGATATTTATACAAACCGATGCAATTCCATAAGTACCGTTTATTACGCCTACACCAGTAACATTGATGTTAAAGCAGGTTTGCGCCCCACCATCGGGAATCACTCCTCCAGTGCCATTAAAGGTTTGGGCATTTAATGAATAGCATGAAAAAAATATGCAAATCCAGAGTATAAATCTTACCATTTACCAGTTTGGTCAATTTGTATTTATGCAGATTGTTGAAAAATTACTCTTCACTCAATCGGCGTGTCAGATAAGCGATGATAACCGACTTGAAGATAACGAATTTTTAAGCACTTTATTCGGGCAAAGGTGAAAAATTTAATATGAGCATTGTAGTTAATGCAGAACCAGCATTTCTTATGTCTTGGGTGTCCGATTTAGGAAGATATCAACCAATAAAAAAAGCAAGGGCCAATATGGAAATAAAATTAAATATCTCATCAATATAACGAGTGCACAATTTCGACAATTGAGGGTAATTTTGCGACCTTTATCCCTGGTTTTCCCTGTTCTCAAACACCTGATAATTTTCCCAGGGCATTTATAAGATTAAATCGGCTGAATCCAGCAAATTTTCATACATTTAGGCAAGAAACGTAAACATAATATTGCAGCCTAACCTGTTTCGATAAAAAGCATTTACATTTGACACCTGACCATCCGGATACTCTTAGAAAAAATAATTTCACTTTAGCCATATTATATAAATGGGATGCTGTGCATCCGGTTATAATCTTAATTATTAAATAAACACTTATGAACGTTTTTACAAAGTCTCTTTCACTTACCAGGGCAGAAATTAAATTTAAAACCGCTTCGTCACAGGGTAAGCTACAATTTGGAATGCGCCTGCTTACCTTTATTTTCATTGGCATATTTATCTTGGGACCAGGTGTAGTAAATAGCCAGGTACTAACTGAAGATTTTAATTATACAGCTGGTACTGCTGCCACTGCAAACGGCTGGACTGCCTATTCAGGAGCTGGAACAAATCCAATATTAGTTACATCCCCGGGGTTCACATATACAGGACATACAGGATCAGGAATTGGCAATGCTGTTACCATGACAACCAGCGGTGAAGATATTAACCGTGGCTTTACAGGTATCACAACAGGAAGCGTTTACGGCTCCATGTTAGTTAATGTAACAGCTGCAACTGCCACAGGCGATTATTTTGCAGGTCTTCTTACAAATACCACCACGTTCCCGGTAAGGATTTATATTAAATCTACTACAGGCGGTTATTTTTTTGGAATAAGTAAAGTGAACGGTGCAATAAGTTATGAGACCACAGTAAGAACTTTTAATACCGTTTATTTTGTTGTATGTAATTATGTTTATAATACTGGCTCCACTACCGATGATGTTGTAAACTTATGGATAAATCCTGCTCTTGGGGGAGCAGAAACGGCTGCTACGATCCCAGCTGTTTCGGGCGCCACGGATATAGCAACCATCACTGCTTTCTTTCTTCGCCAGGGCACTGCAACAACTGCATCAACACAAAGGGTAGATGCCATTCGTGCGGGTGCAACGTGGTCATCCGTGACAGCACTTAGTGCGCCACCTGTTGTAACAGCAGCCAGTCCTTCCGGAACTGTAGGAACAGTTTTTAATTATAATATAGTTGCCACTAATAATCCTGGCTCATACGCCATAAGCAGTGGAACATTACCTGCAGGATTAACTCTTAACCCGACAAGCGGATTAATTTCAGGTACACCAACTACAGCGGGCGGCCCCATATCGGTTGAGGTAACTGCAACTAATGGTTCCGGTACAAGCGCGCCGGCTACACTTAGTTTTACTATTGCAATGGGCAATCAAACAATCACAGGATTACCAGCAACAGATTCAAAAACATATGGAGATATTCCTTATTCCCTGTCGGCTACAGCTTCTTCGGGCTTAACAGTATCATATTCCAGTTCAAATACAGGGGTAGCAACTATTTCCGGGAACCAGGTGACTATTGTTGGCGGCGGCTCAACTACCATAACCGCATCACAAGCTGGAAATAGTGACTGGAATGCAGCAACGCCGGTTCAACAGGCACTTACTGTAAATAAGGCTTCACAAACGATTACATTTGGCTTATTGGGTGATAAAGATGATGTTGATCCTGATTTTCCTCTTACTGCAACATCAACTTCAGGTCTTACGGTTAGTTATGCAAGCTCTAATACAAGTGTTATCGTAATTAGTGGAAGCACTGCACAAATAGTAGGCGCAGGTTCAAGCACAATTACAGCTTCACAGGCAGGGGATGCTAATTATCTTCCTGCCACAGACGTGTTGCAGGTACAGAATATAAACAATACCAGTCTTCAAAATCAAACGATCACCTTTAACCCGCTTTCAAATAAAATATATGGTGATGCACCATTCCAGTTAACAGCTTCGGCGAGTTCCGGACTTACGGTTTCATACATAAGCTCAAATACAGCCGTGGCAACAGTTTCCGGAGATATGGTTACGATTGTAGGGCCAGGAACAACGACCATAACTGCGTCTCAGGCAGGTAACGGAAGCTATAACGCAGCGCCTCCTGTAAACCAAAACTTTACCGTAGATACGAAGGCATTAACAGTAACTGGTTCTGTTGCAGATGATAAAGTATACAACGGAAGTACTGCAGCAACAATATCCGGCTCAACACTCCAGGGGATCGTTGGCACTGATATCGTAAATATCAACAGTGTTGCAGGAACATTTGCAGATCCAAATGTGAACACCTCGATCCCGGTAACGGCAGCGCTTACACTAGGAGGAGCAGATGCCGCTAAATATACACTTGTACAACCAACCGGTCTTTCTGCAAATATCACCAAAGCAAATCAACTCATAACATTCGGTCCCTTAAGTCCAAAATCGCCGGGGGATGCTAATTTTAACCTTGGAGCTACGTCGAATTCAGGATTACCAATTAGTTATACAAGCTCCAGTCCATCTGTAGCCACAGTAACCACTGCGGGACTGGTTCACATTGTTGCCCTTGGAGCAACAACCATGACCGCTTCCCAAAGTGGGGGACAGAATTACTTTGCTGCAACATCGGTACAGCAGACTCAAGATGTAGTAGCCCCTACACCTGTTTCGATTTTTTCTAACCCCATCACTGGTACAAATCCCAATTTAGCTAACCCTTATACTGCAGGACAAGTTGTAAATGTAAATATTACAGTGAGCGGGATCGGGAGAGGCAGCGGTATCACTGGCACAAATGCAAATGACCGATACACTGCATCTGGTTGGAACAGTGTGGCTTTTGATGCTAATGATTATTTTGAATTTACTTTGATCCCGAATTCAGGTTACAGAATTGATTTTTCCAGTTTTAATTATACAGCCCAGGCTTCTGCAACGGGCCCAACTACTTTTGCTTTAAGGTCAAGTGTAGACGGATATAGCTCAAATATAGGAACACCTAACAGTACCGGCACCACGATCTTATTGTCAGCCGGGGCCTATCAACTTGTTACCGCTTCTACTACTTTCAGGTTATATGGTTGGGGTGGAAGTGCTGCAGGTGGCACATTTAGTGTTAACAGTTTTACCTTTAACGGGAATGTTTTCGTTGCTCTTCCTACTGCCACATTTACCAAGACCAACGTTAGCGTTTGTGGCGGCACAAATGACGGTACTATAACGGTAACGCCTGGTGGAACGGGCCCTTTCACTTATAGCTGGACTGGGGAAACCGGTTCTAACCATACTCCTTTTACCGCTGGTAATACAGCAACACTCACAGGTTTGGCAATAGGGTATTATAATGTTACTGTAACTGATGGTAATACAAATACTGTCACAATTACAGGCATCCATATTGAATATGCATTTTCTGTATTCATAACGAACAGTGGAAGTGTTTCCAGTTCTTGCGGAAATACCGGTTCCATTATATTATATGGTAATGCCGGAGTTCAGCCTTATACCTATGCATTGGATGGCGGTACTTATCAGGCCGGCAATACATTTACCGGTCTCGCAGCGGGGCCACATACCGGGTATGTAAAAGACGCTGCAGGATGTGTTAGCTCTAAATCCATAACGGTTGGATCTGCACCAGCTATAGTTGTATCACCATTTGCAAGGGCGGCAAGCAGTTGTGGTAATGATGGCAGTATTGAAGTATACCGGACTGGTGGGATCCCGCCTTACACTTATAGCAAGGATGGCACTACTTACCAGGCAAGCAATCTATTTAGTGGCCTTGCGGCAGGACCCTATACTGTATATGTGAAAGATTCGAAAGGATGTATTGGTTCACAAGGTACAAGTGTAGCACAAGGTGCCTCGCTCAATGTTACAGCTATCAAAACAAATACAAGCTCATGTATCAATGATGGTACCATTCAATTGAATGCAAGTGGTGGAACTGCTCCTTATACTTATAGCCTTGATAACGTTACTTTCAGTAGCAGTAATTCCTTTACAGGGTTATCTGCAAATAATTATATTGGTTATGTAAAAGATTTCAAGGGTTGTATCGGCTCAGTAAATGTTACTATAAATTCAACCTCTATCACCGTTACTGCTTATTCCTCACCAGCGAGCAATTGTGCTAGCACTAATGGTGTTATACAATTATTCAGATCCGGCGGAGCAGGGCCTTACACCTATAGCCTTGATGGAAATGTATACCAGTCCAGTAACCTCTTTACAGGCCTTGCGCCGGGATTCTATAATGGATTTGTGAAAGATTCTAAAACATGTATCGGGCAGATAGTTGATATATTTATTGGGCCATCATGTGAAAGACTCGCCACCCGTTCAAGTGGCAAAGCCCCTGGCAAAGAATCACCGTCATTAACTATCCAGGCATTTCCTAACCCAACAACCAATGAATTTACCCTTAACCTTTCGGGTTATGGTACATCCAAATTATCGATCAGGGTAACAGATATCATGGGCAGGATAATGTACATGGCCGAAGGGAATGCTAAACAACAATACCGGTTTGGAAATAATTTTAAAGCAGGAATTTATAATGTACAGGTGATTGAGGCTGGTAGTAAAAAAAGTATAACTATTGTAAAAGATTAATAAGTTTAGAAAAGTTAAAAAGAGGCTGTCACCATGATAGCCTCTTTATTATTACTGGTGTTTTGATTAAAAGGTAAGTAGTGATAAGGCAAGACTATTCTTCCCCGCTTAATTTTGTATTTTGGAGGTATAATATATACACTTCATCATTATTTATATTATTTTTAATGTGTTCCCTTACAGGGTTTAGCCAACAACATAAGTGGGGAAAAAACGCAAAAACCTTCAAGGTTTCTGGTATTGTTACCCAGACATTCTCCTATTGTGGCGGTGCGGCTCCTTCCAGGGAAATGTTAGACAAATTGGGAACTCCCATTGCCTTTCCTGGAAAAAGGTTTTATGTGCGGGAAGGCGAGATAAACAATTCAAAGAATAAGATAATAAAGGCCTTTACTGCGGACAGTACAGGGAAGTTTTGTTTTCGCCTTGAACCGGGCATCTACGCTATCATTTTACAAGAACAACTCGATACCGTGAAAGTAACAGATTATGCAAAATCTGACCAGCAAGTAGATGAATTTTGCCTGAATAACTGGTGGAAAACCCCCTATTATCTACTTACAATAAAGCGCAGTAATGTCACTGAATTGAAATTCAATTTTTTTCATCGCTGTTTTCTTGCAACCGATAATCCCTGTATTAGTTACCGGGGTGTTTTACCACAATAAATTTTGAATTGGAACGAACAATTATATTACAATTAATTTTATAGTCTGAAATTAGTTAAGTATTTTCATTTGTAATTTACTAAGTCTATGAATGTAAAACGAAATCACCAACCGCCTGATAGAGATACTCACCATTTACTACATTAATTTTTTAATTCCTGACTTTGATTATGTCAAGTCGATTCAAAATCACCAACTAAGTGTATGAAAAAAAAATTACGCTATCTAATCATCTTTTTATTGTTGCCACTCTCATTCCTGGTCTTCGTAAAATTGAGTGAGGGAAACAAGGCAAATAATTCCAAGAGTTATTTGTCAGGTGATAAGGCGCTATCTATCAACAGCAATAATGGCAAGCAGCCTCATATATATGCGCGCTCATTATCAGAACTAAAGGGTAAAGACGCCAACGAATTAAAGAATGGAAGGAAAAAAAATAAATTAAATGAAAAGTTCAATGAAAGCGAGATCGAACCTGTGGAAAATGAATTGGAACGTGACAGAGAGGAAAGGGAACTGGAGGGGGAGGGTGAAGAAAATGAGAATGCCTTTGATGAATTAGATAAAGCATTAGCTTATGAGTTTAATATGATCAAGAACCCATCTTCAGGCAGGGTTCCTGAAGGTGTGTTTGAGGCAGAAAAACAACAGGCAAAAACTATTTCCGAAACTTCGGTTACTGGTCGAACTACCCTGGCAAATACCTTTTCATTGCAGGGACCGAATAACCTTGGTGGTCGAACCCGTACCATTGCTTATGATGTGAGGTTCAATGGTACATCCAACCGTATAATTATGGCCGGAGGTGTAAGCGGGGGTGTGTACAAGTCTATTGATGATGGTGCAAACTGGGTTCGTAAAAGCCCTGTAGGACAACATTTCAGCTGTACAAGCATTGCACAGGACACGCGTGCAGGGTTCCAGGATACGTGGTATTATGGAGTAGGAGAACCTACCGGTAATTCTGCCGGAGCAACCGGCGCTTTTTATAGTGGAAACGGTGTTTATAAATCTACTGATAATGGAGAGACATGGAGCCGGTTACCAAATTCCAATACATCAGCACTTGAAAGTTTTTCGACTGCTGCAGATTTTATCACAAAAGTAATTGTCGATCCTACTAACGGTAATGTATATGCTGCATGTGCATCTGCCATTTTAAGATCAGTCGATGCCGGACTTAACTGGAGTTCGGTCTTATCAGGTACATTAACAAGCACTAATAATTTTACTGATATTGTTGTAACAACTGCCGGAAAATTTTATGCAAGTTTTGCAGGCTCAAATTCTGTTGGATCGGATGGTGTATGGTCCTCTCTAACAGGAGCAGCTGCTTCATGGACACGGATCGCGGGGCCAGCCGGTACACCTGCAGGTTGGAATGCAAATGGTTCTTATGGAAGGGTAGTTTTGGCTATCGCGCCAAGCAATAATAACCTGGTTTATGCGCTTTATTATAATAATTTTAATTCGGATTGTGCAGGGGCCATAGGCAAAGAAGCTGAATTTTTTCGGTGGGATAATGCGGTTTCAACATGGACTGATCTGTCTTCAACATTACCGGATGAGGCGGGTTGCTCAAATGGTAATGACCCGTTTGCAGTTCAGGGTGGCTATGACCTCGTTGTTGCAATTAAACCAGATGACCCGACCGTTGTATTTATAGGGGGAACAAATATTTACCGCTCTGCAACCAGCGGTACTAGTTGGGTAAGAATCGGTGGTTATGCAACAGCTGCCAACTATAACCTATATACAAATTCACATTCTGATATTCATGCGATCGCATTTCAGCCAACGAGTTCCAGTATAATGTTGTGCGGAAATGATGGCGGGATTCAACGTACTACAAATGATCTCGCGGCTACTGTAGCATGGACTCCAATAAACACAGGCTATACTACCTATCAATATTATTATGTTTGTAATGACCCCCGGAGTGGAAACACCAAAGTAATCGGCGGGGCACAGGATAATGGGTCAACAAGGAATATTGGGGGTACTGGAGTAAGTTTCGAATCCGTTTTTGGTGGTGACGGAGTATCGGTCGGTTTGTCCGGAGCAACCGACCTTGAATATGTGGGCTCTCAAAATGGAAATATTTATCGCAGGACCGCAGCGAGTGGTACAAATTTCGGGACGAATATCACTCCCACTTTTGCGAATACGATATTGAGTGCAGGTTTGTTCGTTACCCTTTTTAAATTAGATCCAGATAATACAGAAAGATTATATTATGTAAACGATGACACACTTCACCTTACCACAACTGCATCTACTGTTACATCCGGAACATGGTCAAAAATGACCGGTGTAGCCACAACTGTAGGTTTAGCTAATGATATAACGGCACTGGCTCTTACAAGAGGTACCTATAATGCAGCAACCAGCAGTTTATTTATGGGTACATCTAACGGTAAAGTATACCGGCTGGATGATCCAACTGGTGTAGCTGTTGGCACTGCTCCTGTCAATATAACCGGAGCCTCCTTTCCCGCTAATAGTTATGTAAGCAGCATTGCTGTGAATCCGAGGAACGATGATACTGTGCTTGTAACTTTTTCTAACTATGGTATAACAAATGTATGGTGGACGGGAAATGCAAATGTTGCTGTACCTACATGGACCGCTGTTGAAGGCGCACTCACCTTGCCTTCTTATAGAAGTTCAGCAATTGCTATAAATGGAGTTTCTTCCGCGGTGGAATACTATGTGGGAACATCCTCTGGATTATGGGCCGCCTCTGGGCTTCCGGGAAGCGTTGCCTGGGCACAGGAGGGAGCCAGTAGTATGGGCAATGCTGTTATAAGTGATCTGAATCTGCGGCCCTCTGACAATAAATTATTGGTTGGAACTCACGGCTACGGCATGTGGTCGACATTCATACCGTCATTTGTATGCGCTGCCATTACGGTTACTAATCCAGTAACCAATACCGGTACAGCTAACACATCATTCAGTCAAACATTTACACAATCAGGAGCTGTAGGTGGAGCCACGTTCACATTGAATACGGGAACATTACCCACAGGATTAACTTTATCAACAGCGGGTGTACTAAGTGGAATACCTACACAAACCGGCAGCTTTCCAATAACGGTTAAGGTTACAGGCGGCAATGGTTGTACCGGAACAGGCGGAACTTATACTTTGGTTATTAGTTGCCAAACGATCACAGTTACGAATCCTGTAACAACAACCGGGGCCGTTGGTTCGGTATTCAATCAAACATTTACGCAATCAGGCGCAATTGGCTCAACAACATTTACATTAAATACGGGAACATTACCAGCAGGGTTAACATTGTCTTCTGCAGGGATTTTAAGCGGCACTCCAACTCAATCAGGTTCATTTCCCCTAACCGTTAAAGTTACAGATGGCAACGGTTGCATCGGAACGGGAGGAACTTATACTTTGGTTATCAGTTGCCAGGCAATCACGGTTACCAATCCTGCAAC
>JBDSDG010000219.1:0-3873 GCA_039920685.1 Ferruginibacter sp. | reverse complement strand
ACAGCTTATTCGGGAATCTTGTTAATAAGACAAGTATTGCAGGAACGGTAAATATCACTGTTAATAATACAACTCCTAATCTTTTTCAATTGTATCGCCTGGTCAACCAAACCGGTGGAGGTACCATAAATGTTCAAAATACCAGGGGCGTTGATATTAAAAATGATACGCTTGTCGTAACAGCATTTAGTGCGACAGGTTACAGAAGCAACGCCTACGCATATTTATTTAATTGCAGTATAACCGGTAACGTTACCCTTGCAGATGATGCAACTTATTCTGGTGGGTATGCGACATATATCAGGAACAATATTATTACAGGGAATTCCACTTTCACCAACAACGGCACGAATATATTGTATGATGCAGACGCTGCTGCAGCTGGCAATATATATAATGGAAGTGTTAGTTATATTAAAAATGGCGGGGCTTTAGACGTTGGCACAGGAGACACTATAGCAATCGCTCAAAATCTCACTTTAAATTCTTCAACAGGCATCACTTTAGGTAAGATCAAATTTAATGGATCAACAGATGGAGTAATACAACAATCAGGTATTCAGCCTATCATCATTCCCCAGCTAATAATGGAGAAAACGGGAACAGGCAAAATTACCCTGAATGATTCCGTTACTGTATCCACAACCTTATTTTTCAATGGAGGAAACATTGTCAGCAGTGCAACTAATAAGCTCATCTTCCCTGACAATGCAACACATACGGGGGCGTCTGCTTTCAGCCACGTAAATGGCTATGTGAGTAAAGCAGGAAATGATGCATTTTCCTTTCCTACCGGTACAGGCTCAACGCTGAATGCTGTTGCTATGACCGCCCCAGGGGCGGGTTCTGTTTTTAGCGCACAGTATTTTCTTGCTAGCCCTTCTACCGTAGGGGATACTTCTATTAAAGCTCCTACTTTAAAAAGAATCAGCGGTTGCGAATTCTGGGATGTAAAAAGAGAAGTTGGAACAAGCAACGTCACTCTTACGTTTACTTTCGGAGATCCATGTAATATTGTTCCCATTTACATTAACGATCCAACCAAAATTAATATAGCGCACTGGACCGGGGCAATATGGGAAGACCTTGGGAATGGTGGAAGTACGGGCACAACAAGTGGTACTGTAACTACAGCGGGGCCGGTGGTAAACTTCAGTCCTTTTACATTCGGGTCAACGGATGTTGTTATAAATCCAATTCCATTACAGTTAATTTCATTTATTGCAACAAAACAACAACAGGCAGTGAACCTTCAATGGCGAACAGAAAATGAAATTAATTTTTCACGTTTTGAAATAGAAAGAAGCGGGGCTGGTGACCATTTTGAAAGCCTTGGGATAAAAAATGCAAATAACAGTGCATTATTAAATCAATATACATTCAGGGATGAGATGCCCCTCAAAGGAATTAATTT
Source organism: Ferruginibacter sp. (assembly GCA_039920685.1). Classification (GTDB taxonomy): domain Bacteria; phylum Bacteroidota; class Bacteroidia; order Chitinophagales; family Chitinophagaceae; genus Ferruginibacter. Next base: position 2,459 of record JBDSDG010000219.1, on the reverse strand, counting down.
TTATCGATTAAAGATGATAGATATAATGGGCAGTGTTAAGTACAGTAACACAGAAGCCATCCTTTTCGCAAATTCGTCTATGGTTAGTGTTTATCCAAATCCTGTAAGAGATGAAGTAAAAATTCTTTCATCTGAAAAATTAATTTCTATAACAGTAACGGACGTTTCGGGGAAAGTTTTAAAAAGACTGATGCCGGCTTCAAACAATATTTACAATGTGGCAGGAATGCATCCGGGTATTTACTTTTTACGAATTGTAGGTGAGGATAACACGACTGTAACAAAAATTGTTGTTCAATAATTTCCCTGCTGAAAGCTAACCCGGTAAATCATTGGCCAGGTTTCAATAAGCCGTAGCTATCGCTACGGCTTTATTTATTTTTACCGGCAGGAATAAAAAAGAGCGAAATATTAATTTCGCTCCTCAAAGTTTTAAAAATACCGGGTTACCCTAATGTTACTCTCTTGAAATCTACAACCTTTAGATCTGCTCCAACACTTTTAAGATAATCAGCAACCGATTTATTGCCATCTTTAACAAAAGCCTGTGCCATCAATGTATTGTCTTTGAAAAATTTATTAAGTTTCCCCATAGCTATCTTTTCAGCCATTTCAGCGGGCTTACCTTCCGCCTTAACTACTTCGATGGCTATATTCTTTTCTCTTTCGATCACATCGGCCGGAATGGATGTTTCATCTACTGCAAGTGGATTCATTGCTGCAATCTGCATTGCAACGTCCTTGCCGGCTTCTGCAGCCTCATGGGTAAGTCCAACCAATACACCCATACGGTTTGCACCGTGAATATAGCTTGCTACATACGGCGCCTCCACTCTCTCAAATTTAGAAACTTCGATCTTCTCTCCAATTGATGCAAGCTTATCGTTGATAAGATCAGAAACTTTAGCTCCATTGATCTCAATATTATTTAATTCTTCAACTGATCTTACATTGTTTTCAACTGCTGCATCTGCAATGCTTTGTGCAAAAGCAACAAAGTCTGCATTTTTGCTAACAAAATCAGTCTCACAACTTATACAAACGATCAGTCCCGCTTTGTGATCTGCAGTTGTCTTTGCAAGGATCACTCCTTCTTTGGCTTCACGGTCGCTACGCTTTGCTGCAACTTTTTGTCCTTGCTTGCGCAACCAATCAATGGCTGCTTCAAAATCGCCGTTGCTTTCAGTTAATGCTTTACGGCAATCTAACATGCCGGCACCTGTGGCCTGGCGTAATTTATTTATATCTGCTGCTGTTATTGCTACACTCATGTGTTTAATTTTTGAATAATGATGTAATAGTTGAAGGGGTCCCGAATTAACGGGATTGAAATATCACAACAATGTTGGGCCATGTTACAGATGCCTGCTACAAATGAAGAACATCATGCTTATTTCCATTCGCTTTTTAAATTACCTCGGGCCACCACCACCTGCCGGCCTTCTGCCACCTGCTCCCGGTCCTGCAACACGGCGTTTGGTTGGTGCGGCACCACGGGCTCTTTTTCCCCTGTCGTCACCATCCGCTTGCTTTTGCTCAAACCTGGCTGCTTTGGCTTCTGCAGTTTCTTCAGTGTCGCTGTGATCATCGTCATCTTTATCTGCCTGGCGCTCATGCAAACCTTCAGCAATAGCTGCGGTTATATAATTAACAATGATGGCAATTGATTTTGTTGCATCATCATTCGCAGGAATTGCAAAATCAACTTTATTAGGATCGCAGTTTGTATCAACCATTCCGAATGTGCTGATATTTAAACGCCTTGCTTCTGCCAATGCAATGTGCTCATGTCCTATATCAACCATGAACAATGCTGCAGGAACACGGCTTATTTGTGCGATACCACCAAGCACTTTCTCCATCTTTTCTTTCTCACGGCTAAGGGTAAGCCTTTCTTTTTTATTCAGGTTCTCTGCGCTGCCATCTCCAAGCATTTTTTCAATGCTCTGCATTTTCTTAACGCTCTTACGTACGGTATTGAAATTGGTAAGCATACCACCAAGCCAACGCTCAGTAACAAAAGGCATGTTCACCCTTTTTGCGCTTTCCTGTACAATTTCTTTCGCTTGCTTTTTTGTGGCAACGAACATGATCTTTTTTCCACTGCGTGCAATTGCTTTCATTGCTGATGCAGCTTCCTGCAAACCTTCTACAGTTTTATTAAGGTCAATGATGTGTATACCTTTTTTTTCTGCAAAAATGTAAGGAAGCATTTTAGGGTTCCACTTTTTCTTTAAATGCCCAAAGTGTACGCCTGCTTCTAAAAGTTGCTGCTGTAAGGAAGTGTTATTTTCCATTGTGTATTATTAAGTAATTTTTTAAATATTTAATACCGATGCTGGATCCTTGATACTAGATGCTGGATTTGATCCAGTATCCAGTGACTAGCATCCAGTATCCAATTATCTTTTGCTGAACTGGAAGCTCTTCCTTGCTTTCTTACGTCCTGGCTTTTTACG
>JBDSDG010000218.1:0-11245 GCA_039920685.1 Ferruginibacter sp. | reverse complement strand
ATCCATAGAGGGCTGAGATGTCATCTACCCCCAGATGTCATCTACCTCGAGATGTCATCTACCCATAGATGACATCTCGAGGTATTTTAACACCTTCAAATTCATATTGTAATTGTAAGTTGGCACGGTTTTCAGGTACCTATAGTGCACCTAAATAATAACGTATGAAAAAGATCCTCTCTATTGCAATTTCCATGTTCGTTATCGTAGTTTTACTAACATCATGCAGCAAAGACAGCCAGGAAGGAACAAGCATGTTAAATGTTCGTTTGACAGATGCTCCAACAGCCTTTGATGAAGTTAACATTGACATCCAGGAAGTAAAGATCAAATTTACCGACGATGACAGTACCGATAATAATTGGATAACCTTAATTACCCATCCAGGTATTTACAACCTATTAGCATATCAGAATGGAGTAGATACGTTGTTGGCAACCGGTGTCTTTTCAACGCGGGTTGTGAAGGAAATCAGGTTCATACTGGGGCCAAATAACAATATTGTGAATGCAGGGATAATATACCCACTTACCATTCCGAGTGGCTCAGAATCCGGTTTAAAACTTAAGATTAATAAAGAGCTTCATGCCTCACTTGAAACGATAATAATCGATTTTGATGCAGCCTTATCAATTCATCAAAATGGAACAGGAGATTATCTTCTAAAACCAGTTTTAAGGATTAAATAAGGGCAGATACGGGATACTAGATACCGGATAAAGATTCGCGATAGGAGTATGGGCCAAATATTAGATTATATATTAGCAACTAACTAATACCTATTACCTACCTTTTACTCCCAGATCAACGCACTCGCTCCCAATATGGCCGCATCTGATTCCTTCAATTCACTAAAGATCAATTTCACCTTATTTTTAAATATACCAAGCAGGTTTGCTTCCATATGCTTACGTGTTGGATTCAGCAACAGGTTGCCCGCTTTTGTGAGTCCGCCAAATAATACAATCGCAGAAGGAGAGGAGAACATGATAAAATTAGCAAGGGATTCACCCAGGATCTGCCCCGTTGATTCAAATATAGTGTTAGCAATATTGTCTCCCTGCATAGCACATTGGTATACTGCTTCGCTTGTTAGTTCGTTCAGGCTATAATTGCGCAATAGACTTGGCTCTTCAGGATGGCGTGTTAATAATTCAATAGCGGTATCACGGACACCAGTAGCCGAAGCATAGGCTTCCAGGCTCCCCCGCAATCCTGTTGTCTTATGTAATCTTCCTCCTGGCCGGATGATCGTATGACCCAATTCTCCGGCAAAGCCATCATGCCCAACAACTATTTTTCCATCTATTACAATTCCACTTCCCACGCCTGTACCCAACGTAATGGTTATGAAATGCTTCATGTTCTTGCACGCTCCATACATCATTTCTCCCATTGCTGCTGCATTGGCATCATTTGTAAGCATTGTTTTTAGGCCGAATTTTTTATAGATCAGATCAGCGATCGGAATGATACCTTTCCATTTAAGATTTGGTGCATATTCTATATTCCCGGAATAAATATTTCCATTAGGTGCACCCATTCCAATTCCCACAAAATTCTTCACGCCACCACACCGCTCAATCATCGGCCATAACTTTTCGTACAGGTCTTGAATAAAGTCCTCTACTACTTCGTGTGCATTGCTGGCAATCCTGTCCTGCTCCAGTATCTCACCCTTTGCATTTACAATACCAAACTTGGTAGTTGTTCCGCCAATGTCAATACCCACAGCGAATTTATCTTTCATACTTTTTATTATTAATGTCCCGCCGCATTATCAGTTATATCATAATCAATTCCCTGCTTCTTTAATATTCCTTTGACCGCGATAGCAAAAAACGCCAGGTAAGCAAAACAGATCACAGGTATCCAGTAAGATTGGTGAATTCCAATAACGTCTGCCAACTTACCTTGAATAGGTGGGATGATTCCACCACCAAGTATCATCATGATCAAAAATGCAGCGCCCTGTGTTGTGTATTTTCCGAGTCCAGCAATTGAAAGTGCAAAAATACATGGCCACATGATCGAGCAAAATAAGCCCCCACTAAGGAAGGCATAAGTTCCAATCATCCCTGTTGTTTGCGTACCAATGATCATGGCAACAACGCCCAGTAATCCAAATATCATCAGGGTTTTTGCGGGTTTGTTGTTGCTCAGGTAAAAAGCTGCGATCTGTATCACAACACAAACAATATAATAATATAGGGGCTTCATGTCATATTGCGCAGCAGTATTAACACCAATGATGATCCCAAATGCGATCAGGGGAACGATCAGCTGCAAAAGTAATTTTGTATTCTTCGATAAATTAAAAGCTGATACGGCGCCGGCCCATCGGCCTATCATCAGGCTGCCCCAATACATGGAGATATAAGGCGCTGCTTCTGATGATTGAAATCCTCCAAAGCTTTCCTGTTTCATCAACTCGCTCAAATTGCTGCCAATAGCAACTTCCACACCTACATAAACAAATATGGCAAGCATTCCTAACACCAATTGCGAATACTTCATTGCACCCCAACCTTCCGGTTTCTTTTTTGCGCTCATATTTGCCGCCAGTAATCCAACAACTACAACAGCCAATGCTCCAAGCAGCCAACGCATCCTATAAGCTTCCAATGCATGCCGCTCTGTATCTGTAGCATTGGTAAGATCAGTTCTATAGCTGCTAAAAACAGGGACAAACATGATGATGAGCAAACCCGTCATAATCAATAAGGTATTAAGTGCTTTATTTGCTTTCTCCGTCTTTTCAATCATTATACCAGCCGGCACTTTTTTAGAAAAATAGAACATGCCCGCCGCTGCAATGAATAATGCCCCTACACAAGTGTATAATATAATTACTTTACTCAGGCTTAGGGCAGCGATCTTTTCATCTGTGATAGCAGCTGTAGTTCCGAATAATGCAAATGCCACAACAATAGGCCCGATGGTTGTTCCAAATGAATTTATTCCACCACCCAGGTTCACGCGGCTTGTTCCTGTTGATGGATCACCCAATGATATCGCGAATGGCTGTGCGGCTGTCTGCTGCAAAGAAAATCCAAGTGCTACCACAAACAAACCTACAAGCATACCCGCAAATGTGTTTGCATTTACTGCTATTATCATCGCCGCTGCACCCATGGCGGAAAAAAGCAATCCATATACAATACTTTTTTTGTATCCCCATTTTCCAACAAGGTCCTTTCCTCCAAATGCACCATATGCAAACAATCCGAGGGCACCAATATAATATGCGGTATAAAATGCGAAGTCAATTAACTGGCTCTGGAACTGATCTAAATGGAAATAATGTTTGCAAAAAGGAATGAACACACTGTTACCTGCAGCAATAAATCCCCAGAAAAAAAACACGGTCACCAAAGTTCCTAACGCACCGTAATTCGTTGGAATTTCAGCAACCAGTGGGCGTGCGGGGTTTATCTTTTGGTCTGTTTGCATATTAGTTAGTTTGAATGCTGAAAATACCAAGAATTTTTATGAGTATAAAAATTACTTTTTTAATTCAAGTAAAATATCCATAGCCTAATTCTTAATTGAACTGATTGATTGCCGGTAAGCATAACCTTCTTAAATTGGATAAATTTAAATCGATACAATGGAGATCTTACACGTAAGTGTGGAATGTTATCCAATGGCAAAGGCGGGCGGGCTTGCAGATGTTGTAGGTGCGCTGCCTAAATATCAAAAGCAACTTGGTCATTTTGCAAAAGTTGTAATGCCAATGCACCGGACAAGATTTTTGTATGATAATGATTGGGAAGTGGTGCACAAAGGAAATTTTACGATGGGCCATCTGAACTTTGATTTCACTATCATTAAAGAAAAAACCAACAAGCTTGATTTCGATCTGTATTGCGTAGATATCAATGGGCTCCTTGACCGTGAAAAAATATACGGCTATGCAGATGATACAGAAAGATTCACTGCCTTCCAGTTGGCCGTTTTAGAATGGCTTGCTAAGTGGGAACACAGGCCGGATATTATAAATGTGCATGACCACCACGCTGCACTGATCCCATTCATGATGCGAAATTGCTTTGCTTACAGGCACCTGGCTGGAATTCCAATTGTTCTTACCATTCACAATGCCCAATACCAGGGATGGATGAGTTGGGATAAATCAACTTACATACCAGTTTGGGATACATGGAAATGGGGATTGCTGGACTGGAGTAATATGATAAATCCATTGGCGTGCGGCATCAAATGCGCCGACAGGGTAAATACTGTTAGTCCGGGCTACATGAAAGAGCTTATGGCTGAGGCCAATGGCCTTGAGAGTCTTTTTAATTATGAAGCCGGAAAATGCAGCGGGATCATAAATGGCATTGATTACGCAGTGTGGGATCCGGAAAAAGATACATTTATATTAGACAACTATAGCACAAAGGACGTAAAGGATGGTAAGTACCTGAATAAGAAAAAACTCTGTGATGAATTTAATTTTGATGTCCATCTTCCTTTGCTGACCTTTATAGGGAGGCTGGTGAATGAAAAAGCAGCAGATCTGTTACCCGCTTCAATACAACAGGCATTTGAAACTTATGGAACAAAATTCAGTTTCCTGATCCTTGGGAGTGGTGAGCCTTCTATTGAAACAATGTTGGAATTGCTGCAAAGTAACTGGCTAGGATATTATAATACGCAGATCAAATACAATGAAAAATTAAGTCATCAAATGTATGCCGGCGCTGATTTTATATTAATGCCAAGCAGGGTAGAGCCATGCGGATTAAACCAGTTATATGCAATGCGCTATGGAACGGTACCGGTTGTACGCAGAACGGGAGGGTTGAAAGATACCGTGATCGATCATGGTGATGAAGGGGGCTATGGGATCTGCTTTGATCATGCAACTGTTGATGATATTGTTCATTCGATCGGCAGGGCATTAGAATTGTATGAGAACAAAAAGAAAATGGCTGACATCAGAAGTCACATGATGACTATCAACAATAGCTGGGAAACCAGTGCTCAAAGATATATCGATCTTTATAGCTCGATACTTCAATAACCAAACGATTTTTATGATAAGCAAACAAGTAGTCTCGGTAATATTAGGTGGCGGTGCAGGAAGCAGGCTATACCCGTTAACAGCATCTCGTAGCAAGCCTGCAGTTCCTATTGCAGGAAAATACCGCCTTGTTGATATTCCAATCTCTAATTGTATCAACAGTGATATCAACCGGATGTTCGTGCTCACGCAATACAATTCAGCTTCCCTGAATAAGCATATAAAGAACACTTATCAATTCAGTGGCTTCAGTAGCGGATTTGTTGATATTCTTGCTGCTGAACAGACTCCTGACAGCCCCGGATGGTTCCAGGGCACAGCAGATGCAGTGAGGCAATCACTTAAGCACATTGATAAAAATGATTTTGACTATGTGCTGATCCTAAGCGGCGACCAGCTTTACCAGATGGATTTCGGCCACATGATCGACAATCATGTTAACTCAGGTGCTGCGATTTCAATTGCTACCATTCCCGTTGCAGAAAGAGAAGCCACGGAATTTGGTATTCTGAAAGTTGACAATGAAAACCGTATCAGCGCTTTTATAGAAAAGCCAGGAAAGGAACTTTTACCAGATTGGATAAGTAATACTGGTGAAGAGATGAATAACCAGGGAAGGAATTACCTGGCTTCAATGGGTATTTATATTTTTAACAGGAATCTCTTATTTGATCTGTTGCTGGACGAAAAGAAAGATGCAACAGATTTTGGTAAAGAGATCATCCCCGATGCGATCGAAAAATATAAAGTAGTAAGTTACCAGTATGAAGGATATTGGACGGACATTGGAAATATTTATTCCTTCTTTGAAGCAAACCTTTCATTAACACTTGATCTTCCGCCATTCAATCTATTCGACAATAAAAAAATGGTCTACTCACGGGCACGCATGCTTCCACCGGCGAAGATCAGTGGCACCACGCTTCAACAAACCATCATGGCAGAAGGATGCATCATTCACGCTTCAAGCCTTGTAAACAGTGTGATAGGCATTCGCAGCCGCATTGGGGTTGGCAGCAATATTGCAAGCTGCTACATAATGGGAAATGATTTCTATGAGACCATTGAAGAAATTGCATACAATCATATCAAAGGAATTCCCAGGGTTGGGATAGGAGACAATTGTAACCTTACCAATGTGATCGTTGATAAAGACTGTCGGATAGGCAATAATGTAACCATCAAAGGAGGAGCACATTTGGCTGATTCTGATCATTCATTATATGCGATAAAGGATGGAATTGTTGTTATCAAAAAGGGAATGATAATACCTGATGGTTTCGAGATATAATTATTTGAATCTTTATAGAATTATTTTGAAAGTTGAATTAATAAATTTGAATTTTAAATGTTGAATGTTGAATTAAAATACAATAACTAAGATCGAAATTTTATTGCTCATTTTTGAACAGACCTAATTCATAATTCAAAATTCAATATTACAATAGCGTGTTCCAATACAACTGGTCTATCCACTTTTTAGAATCCGGGTCATCTTCACTCACCCATTCTTTCGTGCGGTCCTTTAAAATTTCCTTTAGTGTTTGACCGGTATAATATTTCTTAGAAGTGACAGGTTTAATGACAGAAACATTTACCCCATTTACCATTACTTTGGTCGCTATCCAGGAAGCATACATGCGTGGAATGGTCATGCCAAGGATCATTCCCGGCAAGCCGTTGATCGAACATGGGCCTCCCGGAATAGTGATCTCATCTGTATAAAAAGCAAAAACATATACACTGTCCATTATTTTCCCAACCGCTTTCCTGCAATTAAATCCAGCGATCATACGGTTCTCATTGGTCAATCTCCATTCGATCACCGGGATCGAGTCTGAAACATAAAAACTGGATCCGTATACGGTTTTCTGCATACTGAATCTGTTCGCCGTATGATCAAAGAACCAGACATTTTCCTCATCATTCCTTCTTAACCATTCAGGAACTTTTTTATCACCCCAATGATCAAACTTGTAAACACTTTTATTATCGGCAAATGTATATTGGAAATAACCGGTCTTGAACTGCGGCATGTTCTCCTTTAGCATTTCCGCCCAGGAATTATTGCCCATTGTTTTCTGCACGTTTATTTTTACTTCATATTCTACAACTGCTTTATTAATGAACAGTGGCTGTGCAGTTGCATTTTGCACAATGAGAAAAACAATGATCGTGAATATTTTATATTTCATCCTTCTGAATTTAATATTTATTTAATTCTGGGCAACTGTTTTTGATCCTTTGTTCTTAAAATCCCATGTGAAGCCAACAAGCCAATATCTCCTCAGGCGATCATTTCGCACTTCCTTTAAAGTATTGCCATAAAAGCTGCGCTCAATACCAACATTCTGGTTTAGGATATCGCGTATTTTAAAGAATGCTGTAAACTCATTGTTCTTAAAGGTCTTTTGAAACCGGGCATTCCACAAATGAGTATCCAGGTTGCTATTGAACTGATCTGTTTTTTGTCTTATATAGAACTGGTAATCTGAATTGATCGACCAAACCTTTTTAAAGTAAATGGTAGCATCAGCATTTACCGTATTTACATAATAATGGATCTTCGTGCTGCTCTGGGAGGTTTTATTACTATTATATGAAAAATCATTGCTTATTGAGAAGTCATACTTCTTATCCTTTGATTTGGAAATATAAACTGACATGCCTGCGCTTAAATTCTTTGAAAAACTGGTCTTGCTATTAACCACATCTGAAAATTTGGAATAGTTAAAGTTTGGATTAAAGTTTAAGCGTGTATCTATCTTTTTAATTTTAAAGCCAATGCCGGACCAAACACTAACATTAAGATTTCCATTGGTGTTGATCGGCTGAGAGATCGTCTTACCAGAATTTAGATCGATGATCCTGTTATTGGTTATTGCATTGCTGGTTTGCCGGATATTGATCGATTGGTACATCCACCTGTCTTTTATGAAATCATAGCTGTTGTGAGAAATATTGAATGAATTAGTAAATGAAGGTTTAAGATCAGGGTTCCCGATATATTGATTAAAATAGTCAACATTGTCACGCAACGGTTGCAATTGATTGATCGTAGGCTGCGTTGTTGATCCATTATAGTTGAATCTCAAATTGTGATTGTTCTTATAACTGTAATTCATCCCTGCAGAAGGAAAAAAGTTGGTATAATCTCTTACATAGTCTTTGTGGAATGAATTGTCAACAAGGTCAAAATGAGTTATACCAAAACCTGATCCAAGGTTGAACTTGAATTTTTTAGCAGAATAATTCAGCCTGGCGTTAGGCTTGTGTATGGTGATCCGCTGATCAAAATCATTTGTGAGTGAATCAACCCGAAGGTCATATTTATTTGTAACAGGATCGTAACTATAGGTAACCTGGTCGTTTGCACCGGAATTGTACGACAATTCATAGCCAATTTCCATAGCCAGTTTTTTATTTATCGGCTCAGTATAGGTGAGCTTTGTCGTTAACTTTTGAGTAGATTTTTCATAATCTTTTAATTCATCCAGGTTAACATTATATTGCGTGCCGTTCTTATACTCCTGGTTATATGATTTTAAATAACTTTTAGAATCGGTTCCAAGCCTGTTCCAGTCAGCCAGCCAGGATATTGTTCTCCGTGCCTTTTTAAACCTATGCTTAAATAGAATGTTTGCTGCGAGTGCAGTTTTATCACTAGTAATATTTGATCGCCTGTCTGTAACATTTTTCAGCACATCAAATTCATCCATTGTAATTGCTTTTTTAAAATCATCACTTTCTGTATGATAAAAGTTTGCGCTCGCTGTAACTTTTATACTATTCATCGTGTCCAACTTTACATCGTAAGTTCCCCTCAGTTTTACATTGTACCTGTCTATATTTGAGCGCTGATCCGCATTTTCATTTAACTGAACATAATTTCCCGACAGGCTATCATATACCTGTGTTTGTGTGAATGTGGTTTCATGATTATTATATATCTGGCTATTGTATTTAGGAGAGAAATTCACAGAAGTTTTTTCATTCCACTTATTACTATACTGAAGGCCGGCATTTATGTTTCTAATAAAACCGTTCTCTGTATTTACCTGTGGCTCTTCATCAGAACTACCACCACGATACATGAACATCATACCACCATCATCATCCATGCTCATGCTGTAATTATCTGATTCGCCACCATACTTTTCATTGTCCTGCCAACTGAGTCCGTCCTGGCCAGTATTTCCGTTGAGCAGGAATGCGGATAATTTTCGTTTACCCTTGAACGTGCTGAATAAAATATTGTTATTATACCGGTGGTCAATATCTTTTTGTAAACCGCCGGATATACTGATCTTGCCAAAATAACCGGTTTTCTTGTTTTCCTTGAGTTTTAGATTAATTGTTTTCTTCGTATTGCCATCATCTATACCTGTAAATTCAGATTGTTCACTTTTCTTATTAAATACCTGCACTTCCTTCACCGCGTCTGCTCTCAGGTTTTTTACTGCCATCCCCGGATCATCTCCAAAGAATTCTTCACCATCTACTAAAACTTTTTCCACGGTTTCGCCCATGGCCTTGATCTGGCCGTTCTTATCTACCTGGATACCGGGTAACTTTTTAAGCAATTCTTCCACATTGGCATTTGCACTCACTTTAAAGCTATCAGCTGTATAAACGGTGGTATCACCCTTGATCCTGATTGAACCGCCGCTTTTTATAAAAACAGCTTCCAGCAATTTACTTTTCGGAGTAACGGCAATCGTACCCAACGTTTTGTTCTCCCCAGACATATCGATGTTTTCAACATAATCTGCAAACGTAGGATGCATAACCATTAAGATGTGGCTGCCGGCTTTTATATCTTTAAGTGTAAAGTCGCCATTCGCATCCGTTCTTACAAATCTTTCCAGTATAGAGTCTTTTGCCGATACGAGTGCCACAACCGCGTTTTTCACTTTTACATTTGCAGTGGTATCCTGGATCTTCCCGGAAATATCTGCAGATTGGGAAAAGGCGATTTTGGAACAAAGGGAGAATATGGCCAAAAAGAAAATCTTGTGGATCATCAGTTAGTATTTGATAAACAGTTAACAATAAAGGTGTATTATTTAATTTATCGACGCAAACTAACTATTCTTAAATTTACGTTAAATGGAATTTCTACCATCAGCGCGAAAAACTTGATAAATGGCATACCAGGATGAGAACTTTATTGATACAGGCAAACTCGTCTGGGTATATTCTTTTTTTACCGATGAGGACACACGCAATTTCAAAGAAGGGAAATTGCACAATGCTTATGAAAAATTTGGAAATCATTTTCTGCGCGTCCTTGATACGGATGGCTACTACTTTGCAGTCTGGGCTCCTCATGCAACCAATGTTTCCGTTGTAGGGGAGTTCAATGGATGGAAGAAACAATTGCATCCGTTATATCCACGATTGGATAAATCAGGCATTTGGGAAGGATTTATACCAAGGCTGAGCAAAGAGACCTTGTACAAATACCATATCTCGGCTCCCGATAATTTTGAGATTGATAAGGCCGATCCGTTTGCCAACTTCGCAGAGTTCAGGCCAGGCACAGCATCTAAAACATGGCACCTGGAAAAATTCTGGCAGGATGCGGATTGGATGACAAACCGGAAACATAACAATGCACTGACCTCTCCGTGGAGCGTATACGAAGTTCACCTGGCGAGCTGGATGCGCCCAGAAAAAAATAAAGAAGATCATTATAACAGTTATTCAGAGCTGGCAGATCGGCTTGTGCCATACGTAAAAGCTATGGGTTTTACGCACGTGGAATTCATGCCGGTAATGGAACATCCATACGACGGTAGCTGGGGCTACCAGGGAACGGGGTATTTTGCTCCAACCTCACGGTTTGGCACACCCGAAGCTTTTATGCATTTGATAGACATGCTGCATGTAAGTGGTATAGGTGTGATACTGGATTGGGTTCCATCACATTTTCCGCATGACGGACATGGCCTCCATGTATTTGATGGCGCATATACGTATGAATATGAGGATATGCGCAAAGGCTTTCACCCCGACTGGAACAGTTATATTTTTAATTATAAAAGAGGAGAGGTAAGATCATTCCTCATCAGCAGTGCTCATTTCTGGATGAATAAATATCATGCAGATGGCATCCGGGTAGATGCCGTAAACTCCATCATCCGGCTGGATTTTTCCAGGAAGGCCGGGGAGTGGGAACCTAATGAATTGGGTGGAAACGAGAACCTGGAAGCA
>JBDSDG010000217.1:0-17027 GCA_039920685.1 Ferruginibacter sp. | reverse complement strand
GAAAAGAGATGATCTTACCAAAGCAGAGGTTGAATTACGGATGGAAAAACAAATGGATGAAACACGGAAAATGAACCTGTGCAATTTTATTATAACCAATGATGAAGTTGAATTGCTGATACCACAGGTCGTTGAATTTCACCGAAAACTTTTAGAAATGTGAACTACCTGAGTTCAGACAGCCCTTTTTTAATTTTTGCAAATCCCTTTTCAATATTTTCTGTATTGGTGGCAAATGACAGCCTGATGCAATCCGGCTCTCCAAAAGCCTTTCCTGTAACTGTTGTAACATGGGTCTTATTTAAAAGATACATGCATAGGTCATCTGCATTGCCGATCAGGTCACCGTCGGGTGAGCTTTTACCGAAATAAGCTTTTACATCCGGGAAAATGTAAAATGCTCCAGGTGGTTCATTACAGATGATCCCCGGAATCTCCTTAATCAACTGCATTACTTTTTGCCTTCGTTCCTTAAACTTTTCCACCATCAAGGTTGTTGGTCTCAGGTCGCCTAAGAGTGCAGCTATGCCTGCCCGTTGTGTTATAGCGTTAGCCCCGCTGGTGAATTGTCCCTGGATCTTTTCGCATGCCCTTGCAATTGCTACGGGAGCTGCAATATAGCCAAGCCTCCACCCTGTCATGGCAAATCCTTTACTCAAACCATTGATGACCATTACACGATCATGTAAGAAATCGAACCTGGCTATACTTTCATGGTGTCCAATGAAATTGATATGTTCATAGATCTCGTCACTCAATATGTAAACATCAGGATATTTTTTGAATACATTGGCAAGCTTTTCCAGTTCCTTCTTTGAATACACTGCACCAGTTGGATTACATGGTGAAGAGAACATAAATAGCCTTGTGCGTTCCGTGATATTTGCTTCCAGTTCAGCAGGACTTATTTTATAGCCATTCTCAATACTGGTCTTTACAAGTTTGGGAATTCCACCAGCGAGCCTTACAATTTCACTATATGTTACCCAATATGGTGTTGGAATGATCACTTCGTCACCAGCATCTACCGTACTGAGTACTGCATTCGCAATACTTTGTTTTGCCCCGGTGCTTACGACGATCTGTTCAGGCGTATATTGTAACCCGTTATCTCGCAACAATTTTTTACATATAGCTTCCCTGAGGTCGAGGTAGCCGACGACAGGAGTATAATGGCTATAATTCTCATCGATCGCTTTTTTAGCCGCTTCTTTAATATGATCCGGTGTATCGAAATCCGGTTCGCCAAGACTTAGATCTGTAATATCCATCCCTTTTGCTTTTAACTCACGGCTAAGCTTAGCCATTTTCAATGTTTCAGGCTCATTGAATCGGGACAAAAGGGAAGATAAATGCATGATGAGAAGTATGGTTAGTTGCAAAAATAATTATATCGATGAGAAACACAATTTAATTTCACTATGATCCATTATCAATGGATATCATGTTGTTCATTTAGATGCACAATTTCTATTGCAGGTGAACGTTTGGTGGAAGTAATATTTTGCCAGGTCCTGAAGGCTGTTCACATGGCTTACTAAAGAATACCTGGTCTAAATCCACTTATGCAAATTGTAATGTGAGTAAAAGGCTTCAAATTCATAGCCCTCACCCTTCAAATGCTTTTTCCCCTATCTTTGCACACTCTAAAAAAATTAACTACTTAGATAAAAAAGTCTATTAACATGAAACTGAAAGGTTTAGTTTGGTTTTTCACCATTGCATTAATTACAATTTCCCTTTGGGAACTCTCTTATACCTGGGTCGTACGCAGCTATGAAAGTAAAGTCAGGACACAAGCTGAACGCTATGTAAAAAAAACGTCAACCAATTTACCGGCTGATGAATTCAATGGATTGGTAAATACCCGTGTACAACACATACTTGACAGCACAAGAGATAAGGAGATATATCCACTGGTTGGAACAACTTACCAAAAGTGCAAGGAAAATGAACTGAACCTTGGTCTAGATCTGCAAGGTGGTATCAGTGTTACTATGGAAGTGAGCCTGGAAGGTCTCTTAAAATCATTGAGCAACAATTCCAAGGACCCGCAACTACTTAGGGCAATTCAAACTGCCAATGAGCAAAAGGTGAACAGTGATGCGAATTTCATCGACCTTTTCTCTGATGCATATGTGAAGCAAAATGGTGGCGGTAAATTAAGCTCTCTTTTTGCCGGACCTAATAAGGAAGTAAAGATCAATGACAATGACGGAACAGTTACAAGTAAGATCAAGCGTATTGGAAATGGTGCCATTAACCAGACTTACAAGATACTTGTAAAGCGTATAGATAAATTCGGTGTTGCGCAGCCAAATATAAATCTCGATGAGAACAAAGGCGTTATTAACGTGGAGCTTGCGGGAATTACAGATGCTGTACGGGTTAGAAAATATTTGCAATCATCTGCAAACCTGCAGTTCTGGGAAGTTTACAGGATTGATGAGCTTGCTTCTTCATTAAAGGAGGCGGATAACAATCTTCAGAAATATATGAACGGTGTTTCTATAATAGACACTGCTAAAATTGACACTACAAAAGCAATCGATACAACAAAATCGAAGGAGAATCAAAATCCTTTCTTCAGGGTTATGAATCCGATCGATGTGCAAACAGATAAAAATGGCAAGCAGTTCTTTGCTTCTGCTATAGGAAATGTTGCTTTAAAAGATACCGGTGTTTTCTTATCATACATTAATAATGATGTGGTGCGTTCTGCATTTCCTGCAAATGTGAAATTCCTTTTTGGAGTTGAAGAACGGTCGGATAAAGGAAACCAAAGGTTTCTTCCGCTGTATGCAGTAAAAACACAGCCTGGAACAGAAAAAGCACCTTTGGAAGGGGATGGCGTGGAAGAAGCAAAACAGGATTATGATGAATTGGGGCGCCCTGCAATTAAGATGCAGATGTCAGGTGTAGGAAGCAAGACCTGGGCAAGGCTTACAACAAAAAATGTTGGCCGACCTATTGCGATCGCCTTGGATGAGATCGTTTATACGGCACCGAATGTGAACGGCCCCATTGAAGGTGGCAACTCAGAGATCTCTGGAAATTTTACGGTAGAAGAAGCACAGGATCTTGCAAATATCCTTAAATCAGGTAAGCTTGATGCGCCTGCAAAGATTGTTGCAGAACAGGTAGTTGGACCAACACTTGGACAGGAAGCTGTTCGTGGCGGCGCCATGGCCTTTATCATTGCCTTCGCGGTTATATTTATTTTAATGCTTGTTTATTATAATACAGGTGGATGGGTTGCTAATATTGCCTTGATATTAAACCTGCTGTTTACCATCGGGGTTCTTACAGCCCTTCAATTTACGCTTACTGCCGCTGGTATTGCGGGCCTTGTACTTACAATCGGGCTTGCAGTGGATACCAATGTTATCATATTTGAAAGGATAAAAGATGAACTCACGAAAGGCAAGAGCTATCAAATGGCTGTTAATGACGGTTACCGACGTTCACTCGCTCCCGTTATTGATGCTCACGTTACCTCTCTCCTTACCGCATTCATATTATTTTACTTTGGTTTAGGCCCTGTACTTGGATTTGCCACAACGCAGATCATTGGTATCATCCTGTCATTGTTTTGCGGTATCCTGGTTTCACGTCTTATCACGGAAGTTTGGACAAATAAGAACAGGCACTTTAATTATTTTACTGGATTTTCCAGGAGAATATTTAAGCATGCGAGCTACAAATTTGTTGAATACCGTAAATACGCTTACATAATTTCTGCTTTTGTATTGCTGGCAGGTATCGGTTCTTTCTTTTATGGCTTCCACGAAGGAGTAGAATTCAAAGGTGGCCGTAGCTATACCGTTGTGTTTGATCAATCAGTAAAGAATGATTATGTAAGAGACGATCTTAAAAATGCATTCGGCGACTTCCCGGTTATCAAGACAATTGGAGATGGCAGGCATTTGAATATCACCACTTCTTTCATGAAAGGTGAATTGAGAGCGGATGCTGACAGCATCGTTCAAACAAGGTTATTTGAAGGTTTGAAAAAGGCTTTGCCAGCTAATGCAACTTATGGTGCCTTTGTAAAAAATAACATTCAAAGCTCGATCACGGTACAGCCAACGATCTCTGACGATCTGAAACGCGGTGCCGTAAAGGCCACGGTATTTGCTATGTTCATTATCTTCCTGTACATATTCATTCGTTTCCGTGACTGGAGATATTCGGCAGGAACCATCTTGACATTATTGCATGATGTATTGGTCACGCTTGCAGTATTCTCATTCTTTAAGGATATCGTACCATTCCCTCTTGAAATTGACCAGCACTTTATTGCAGCGATCCTTACCGTGATCGGTTTCTCTATGAACGATACTGTTATCGTGTTTGACAGGATCCGTGAATATGCACGTGATAAGAAAGGATCTGATAAGAGGACGATCATCAACAGTGCGATAAATGATACCCTTAGCCGAACTATTATGACCTCTGTGACGGTATTCCTTGTGTTGCTGATATTATTCATCTTTGGCGGTGAAGTAACACGGGGTTTTGCATTTGCTATGTTGATCGGTGTAATAACAGGAACCTACTCTTCCATATTTGTGGGTGTTCCTATCCTTGTGGATTTTGCAAAAGACAAGCCATTGGGAGAAGCAGATACCAAGCATATAACTGTTACGACTAAAGCCGGAACAAAGATTGTGAGGTGATAATATAATTATATGATTGAAAAGCCCGTTCATTAGAACGGGTTTTTTAATGCCAGGAAAAAATATATTCTAAAAATTAAACTGCGAAACTGGTACCGCATCCACAGGTACTGCTTGCATTTGGATTGTTAAAAGTAAATCCACGTGAGTTTAAGCCTCCCTCCCAATTGATCTCCATTCCCATAAGGTATATCCCATGAGATTTGTCAACAATGAAGGAAATTTCATCAATAATAAATACCTCATCATTTTCTTTTTGTTCATCAAATTCCAACACATAGGTCATTCCGCTGCAACCACCACCTTTTACACCAATGCGCAATTTTTTCTTATTATCAAAATCTTCAGCATTCATTAATTTCTTTATCTCGCTGATAGCCGAATCTGTAAAGTTGACGGGTGCTTTAAGCGTAGTTTCCATCTATGATCGTTTTGGCAAAAATAAGCTTAAAATAAAAGCTATGTTTTAATGTAATTATCGAAAGCAGGAATTTGTTGGCTTTTCCAGTTATTTTTGCAATTAAATAACAGGTATGAGATTGCTGGCCTTTGAATTTAAGTTTGAATATTTACATGTTGCCGTATTGATCGTTTTCTTCGTGGTTATCATGTTGTTGTTGTTTGAGTTCCGCAGCATGAAAGACCTGATCAGGGAAAGGCTCGATCTTAATGACAATGGATTGAAATTACAGCTTGAAGCGCTGGAAAGGCTGACCTTATATACAGAGCGTGCCGGTTTAAAAAATCTTGTCAGCCGTATCTCGACAGCAGGATTGTATGCAGCCGGCGTTCATGCGGAAATGGTAGATGCGTTGAAATCAGAATATGAATATAACCTCACACAACAGATCTATGTAAGCCCTGAGATTTGGAATGCTGTTACCAGGTTGAAGGACCAAAACATTTATATCCTTAACCAGCTTGCAGGCACCTTATCTGCTGATTCAACCGGCATGGACCTTAGCAAAAGAATATTAGAATACAGCATGACCAAAGATGCTGAATTAAATAAGATCGTATTGGATGCTTTGCAGTTTGAAGCGAAAAAATTGCTCAAATGATCTGCAACCTCACAACAAAACTAATATGCCTTCAAAAAAGATCGAGACAGATTCCGGAATAATTGTGAAAGAGGTTTATACCCCTGCTGATTCTGAAAGTGCTGATCATTCATTACCAGGTGAGTTCCCTTTTACAAGAGGAGTTCAAACCTCGATGTACAGGGGTAAATTATGGACGATGCGACAATACGCTGGTTTTTCCACAGCGGAAGAAAGTAATAAGCGATATCATTATTTATTGAGCCAGGGCGTAAGCGGGCTGAGCGTTGCATTTGATCTTCCAACACAGATCGGGTATGACAGTGATCATGAATTGGCGGATGGCGAAGTTGGAAAAGTTGGTGTGGCTATTGACAGCCTGGAGGATATTGAAAAATTATTTGAAGGCATACGGCTTGATGAGGTATCAACTTCTATGACCATTAACGCAACTGCATTTATCCTGCTTGCATTTTATGTTGCGCTCGCGAAAAAGCAGGGCGCAGATCTTTCAAAGATAACAGGCACCGTTCAAAATGATATCTTAAAAGAATATGCTGCAAGAGGAACTTATATTTATCCACCCAAGCCATCCATGAGGATCATTACAGATATTTTTGAATGGTGCACCAAGGAAGTTCCGAAATGGAACACCATTTCGATTTCGGGTTACCACATCCGTGAAGCAGGAAGCACAGCCGTACAGGAAATTGCCTTTACGTTAAGTAACGGTAAGGCTTATGTGAAAGCAGCGCTGGAAAAAGGATTTGATATCAATGTTTTTGGAAAAAGGCTTTCTTTCTTTTTTAATGCACATAATAACCTGTTTGAAGAAGTTGCCAAATTCCGGGCGGCAAGAAGAATGTGGGCAGCGATCATGAAAGACCTGGGAGCGACCGATGAAAAAGCGATGATGCTAAGGTTTCACACCCAAACAGGCGGGAGCACACTCACTGCACAACAGCCGCAGAACAATATCAGCAGGGTTACTATTCAAACCCTTGCAGCAGTATTAGGAGGAACACAATCGCTGCATACCAATGGATATGATGAAGCACTTAGCCTTCCAACGGAGGAAGCTGCAAAGATCGCACTTCGCACACAACAGGTCGTAGCATTTGAAAGCGGTGCTGCAGACACAGCTGATCCAATGGCCGGCAGTTATTTTATTGAATCACTAACAAAGGAGGTGGAAGATGCAGCATGGCTGATAATTGAAAAGATAGATTCATTGGGTGGAAGCGTTGATGCGATCGAAGCAGGTTTCATGCAAAACGAAATTGCAAAAAGCGCTTATCAATATCAAAAAAATATAGAGGATGGCTCTAAAGTAATTGTTGGCGTTAATAAATTTACATCTGAAGGAAAAAGCGATACACCGCTTTTAAAGATTGATGAGAATATTCAAAAAAACCAGGCCGAAAAGCTCAAGGCACTAAAATCGAAAAGAAACAATGAAGCAGTAATGGTTTGTTTGCAACAACTTACTAATATAGCAAAGAGTAAAGAAAACCTGATGCCCTATGTGTTGGATGCAGTTGAAAATTATTGTACGCTGGGGGAAATATCTGATGCGTTGAGGAGTGTTTTTGGAGAATATAAATAAGGTTCAGGAAGTTACAAACGTTCAAAGGTTCGTAACGCTGAACCAGTTAAACCTTTGAAACCTGTTGTACTTTTGGAACTTCTTAATGAGCAAAATCCATCTCAAAATTTCCTTTTATCCTTTCCATAGATGGATTAAAATAACCAAACTTCAGATCCGGGAATTCTTCGTGTATAAGTTCCATCAATTGTTTCACACCCATGCACTCCCCTGTTTCAGCAACATCTATTTTTTCAAGGTACCAATCCGGATCAATATTAAAATTGCGCCATTGAATCATACTCAAACCGGTTTCCCTTATTAATTTTCGTAAAGCTTCATACTCTTCTATACTATCTGTCATTCCCGGAAATACAAAATAATTAATGCTTGTCCAGGCTCCATAGCTTCTCGCCACTTTAAGGCTTTCTACAAGATCCGCAAATTGGTAATTATTGGGTTTGTAATAAGGCATATAAACAGATTCCCTGGCGGAGTTCGTGCTTACACGAATGCTGTTCAATCCGGCCTCACACAATGCTTTAACAGCATTAGGCATACTGCCATTTGTATTTATATTGATGCTTCCTTTTTTGGTATGTCTCCTGATCTCTAAAATGGAGTCACGGATGGTTTCCCACATCAGCAGTGGCTCACCTTCACATCCTTGTCCAAAGCTTATAATAGGAAATGCCGCAGTCTCTAAATGCGGCACCGTAAATTCAACAATCTCTTGCGGTGTAGGCTTAAACGTTAGCCTGTCCTGTGTGCTAAATATTTCCTCCTCCTGTGGCTGAAAGCTGATACAACCGATACAATTTGCGTTACATGCAGGCGATACCGGGACAGGGCATTCCCATCTGCCAAGAGAAAGATTTCTGGCTGCCGGACAAGTATATGTCATGCAGCAATTTTCCACCAGGTGCTTTACAAGCCGGTTATTCGGATAAGACCTTAATAAACCCCATGCTCCTATCTCAATTTGCTTATCATCATAACCAGCAGATTCCTGGCGAATATCCTTCTCTATCCTAACAGCGGGCACATATAGTTTCCCATCCAGCCAGCCTGCTGCAGTATAACAGAATAATGGTAAAGTGGGTGCATCCGGCAATGTTTCATATGCCGCCATATATAAACCTGTATAAGCTGGGGGAATAAATGCAGCGACAGCCCATCCTTTTTCACAGATCCTCATTTCCCCACTGATTTGATCCATGCCAATTCCACGGCGGCCAGGAAGCTCATATAACTGTCCTCCTTCCGGGAGATCGATCCACTCCTCAACAGGGATCGGCAAGGCGTCCCATCCACTCCTTCCTGTCACAAAAAGTGATGTGTCTTCAAAAATGTTCCCATTACCATCTGAGTACAATAAATAAGGAGAGGAACTGAGTGATTGCATAGGTGCAAAAATACAAAAAGGACGGGGAAGAACCTATCTCCTCAGACTTCTATATCATTGGCTTTAAGCTGTTCGATACAAAACCTGTTAAACACTTCCTGGTCGATAAAATTCTGGGGCTCATTTGAAAGCACATGCTGGATCAGCTTATTATTTTTAAGATCTATCGTTAGAACCCGGTCTTTTAAAACGACGTTGCTTAATTCTTTCCATTCAATGTAGTTAACAGGGAAAGATGGATATTCTATATGATCCTTTTTAAAAACAACCTTCAATTCTTTTCCCGCATACTTAACAATGATCGCAAATGCAAACAGGAATATGAAAAAAAGATAATTTCCAATTAATATCCAGAAAATTGCCAGGACGATAAATGCTACCTGCAAGGATAAATGAAAAACAATCCTTCGAATGTTAACGAGGAAATAAGTAAGTGAAAAGCCATTGAAAACTATAGCAATTATAAAAATGATTTTGGTTCCGCTTCCTTGTTCATTCAAATAAAAATATCCTAAGGAAAGCAGGTTGAGGACCTGGATCATCAGTGTAATATACTTAATTGATCTTTGTTTTTCATTTGGCAACAGGAAGCTAAATTCGTTCATGCTTAACTGTTACTTGCGATCAGCAGGTTGCATAATTTATACAAGACCCGTGCGCCAACATTCTCATCCCACTCGTCATGACTAACTCCTACTTCATTCAGATCAAAGCCAATGATCTTCTTCCCGCTCAGCATCAATTTTCTGAAAAGGTAAAAGACCTGGTCGGTATCAAACCCGCCCTGGACAGGAGTTCCTGTGTGCGGACAAAGTTTTGGGTCAAGGCCATCAATGTCGAAGCTGATAAAAACATTTTGTGGCAGCTGGCTGATAATTTCCTCAGAAATCGTTTTCCACGAATCTCCTTCAAATTGCCTTTCCTTTATTTGTTTATCGAAATAGGTCACAATTCTTCCATTGCTTGATGCGATATAATCAAGCTCTTCTTCACAAAAATCCCTGATGCCTACCTGCACCAGCTTTTTTAAGCCGGGGATCTGTTCAATGGCATTGTACATGATCGATGCATGAGAATAATTAAATCCTTCATATGCATCCCTGAGATCACAATGGGCATCTATCTGTAAAATTCCAAACGATTCATATTTATCTGCAATAGCCTTGAAGTAACCTAACGGTGTACTATGATCGCCGCCGAGCAATCCTACCAATTTGTCTGCATCTAATAATTCTTTGGTCTGTTGATAAACCCAGTCGTTCAGAAATAAACTTCCTTCATTTATTTCCCGGAGGGTCTTTAGCATGAATTTATTTTCGGCAACCACTTCGCCATGGGAAATATAATTGATATACAATTCGGCTTCTTTCCTCAGGTAATCACTTTTTGTTAGGATCTTTTTATTGGGGTCACGCATGTAAATACCCTGTTTCCAAAGATCCCTCCATTCCGGATCGAAAAGATCAACCTGGAAACTGGCTGTAAAAATATGATCCGGGGCTCTCGCTGTTCCTGCATTATAGCTCACCGTTACTTCCCAGGGAATTGGAAGTATGATAAGTCTCGAATCGTTCTCAGAAAAAGGCAATCCGAATATATTATTGTCAGGGTTTCCTACTGAACTCGGATCAAAATTGGACAGGTCCATCATGGTCATTAATTAAAAAATACCTGCAAATATAGCTGATGTAAATCTTCTGTAAAGTTGATAAGTTACATTGTTGGATTATCAAAGCAAAGCCGTTTTGAGTTACCTTTGCGGTGAAAATAACACGATGAAAAAAACACATATGATAATTCTGGCCGGGATCGCTGCCCTTATTGTGGGCCTCCTCGCCTATTCCGTGGATTTTTCAACGTATGATACAATTGCTTCAGCGAGGCAAAAGCAGGGTAAATTCGTACACCTTATTGCAAAGCTGGATAAGACACAACCAATTCAATACGATCCCATTAATAATCCGAATTACCTGTCATTTGTTGCCATCGACAGCCTTGGGAACACGTCAAAAGTGATCTATCGAAACAGCAAGCCAGCCGATCTTGAAAGAAGCGAACGAATTGTAATGAAAGGTAAAATGCAGCAGGATCATTTTGAATGCAAAGACATCTTATTGAAGTGCCCGAGTAAATATAAAGATGATAAAAAGCAACTCGAAAAATCCATGACCGAGCAAACTGCTGTAAAATAATTTCCAAACGCTAAACTGGTATAATGAAATTTGAGGGTGAACATTTACTCCCCGGGCAATTAGGGCACCTGTTCGTCATCCTTGCTTTTATTTCATCAATCATTGCAACTGTATCTTTTTATAAAGCATCTTATGCAGTTGACCTGGCATCAAAATCTGATTGGCTGAAGCTTGCAAAATTTTCTTTCTTTCTACAAGTTGCATCCGTGCTGATTATCTTCTCGATCATTTTCTTTATTTGCTTTAATCACTATTACGAATACATGTATGCTTATAAGCATGCTTCAAAAGAATTAGAATACCGCTACCTTCTTGCATGTATTTGGGAAGGCCAGGAAGGCAGTTTTTTATTATGGGCGATCTGGAATAGTGTATTGGGAATGATCATCATTCTTCGTGCAAAAGAATGGAAAGCACCAGTTATGACCGTTATCTGTTTAGCCCAATTTTTTCTTTTGGTGATGATATTGGGAATTTACATTTTTAATATTCGCATCGGGAACAGTCCATTTACACTTACAAGAAATGAAATAGCAGGACCGATTTTTAGTCGCCCCAATTACCTCACCTTTATTAAGGACGGAATCGGCCTGAATATACTTCTTCGAAATTACTGGATGGTAATTCACCCCCCGGTACTGTTCCTTGGCTTTGCATCCACCATCATTCCTTTTGCATATGCTTATGCAGGTATTCAGTCAAAACGCTTCGGGGACTGGATAAAGCCTGTGTTGCCCTGGGCATTGTTCAGCGCATGTGTTCTGGGGGTTGGCATAATGATGGGAGGAAAATGGGCATATGAATCATTAAGTTTTGGCGGTTACTGGGCCTGGGATCCGGTAGAAAATGCTTCTTTGGTGCCATGGCTGATATTAGTAGCTGGATTACATACAATGGTAATTTATAAAGCTACCGGCCATTCGTTGAGGGCCTCTTATTTATTTTCCATACTTACATTCGTTTTTATTCTTTACTCCACTTTCCTAACGAGGACGGGTATACTCGGTGATACTTCAGTTCATGCTTTCACCGAAGCAGGTAAAGCGATCAATATAATGATAGGATTATTCGTCCTTTCATTTGCCGCACCCATGCTCTTTTTACTATTCAGGAATTTAAAAAACATTCCCGCGGTTCATAAGGAAGAAGAAACCAGCTCCCGAGAATTCTGGATGTTCATCGGATCACTCGTTTTCTTTTTTACGGCGCTTTTTATCATTGCAAAAACTTCTGTACCAGTTTATAATAAAGTGCTTGGCACCAGCATTGCAGCACCGGAAGAAGCTGAATTTTCCTACAATAAGGTTGTGATACTGGTTGCTATAATTATCGGGTTGCTCACTTCCGTGTCGCAATATCTGAAATACAGATCCACTCCTGGTGCTTATGTATTTAAGAAGATCGCCTTACCTACATTACTGGCAGCAGTGATCACTACGCTGATGGCGGTCTTTTATCCGATCAATTTTCACAAACATGGGCCGGGATTTCTAGGAGCGATCTATGTTGCATTGTTTGCTGCGATCTATTCTTTCATTGCGAACGCATTTTATATTTGGACGGGTTTAAAAGGTAAATTAAAGAATGCGGGTGCATCTGTTGCGCATGCGGGGTTTGCTTTGATGCTCGTTGGAATTTTAATTTCAGCCAGCAATAAAGAAGTAATAAGTAATAGCATGGTTAATGGGATTAATCTTCCCGCCGGAAAAGATCCGATGACCCGGCAGACAGACGATCCAATGGAAAATCTGACACTGCTTAGAGAGATCCCCACACTTATGGCAAACTATGAAGTAACTTATTCAAATGATTCCTTAGGCAAGGAAAAGGGAAGAAAATTTTATGAACTTCAGTTCACTTCAAAAGATCCGGTCACCAACAAGATTACTGAACAATTCAGGTTGAATCCCGATGTGTATATGATGAAGGACAATAACATGAGCAGTAACCCGGATACAAAATCATATCTCACCAAAGATATTTTTACTTATATCTCCTATGCTTTAAGCGATCAGAAAGCGCCCGATACCAGTTCCTTTAACGTTGTTGAATTAAAATCCGGAGATACTTCTTTTTACAATAACGGATACATTGTATTAAATACGGTTGTTAAAAACCCCGTAAATGAAAAATATAAATACAAGGAAACAGATGTAGCATTAATGGCTGATATAAAAGTTGTAAGCAAAGACAATGCGATTTATAAGGCCATGCCGCTTTTAGAAGTAGACCAATTTGGGATCGTTCATATTGACGATACACTTTATTCACAGAATTTATTTTTAAGATTCGTAGGTGTTGGTGATAATAATAAAATTAAGATCGGCATTAAGCATTCAGATAAAATGATCGACTTCGTAACCGTCAAGGCTTATGTGTTTCCCTTTATCAACCTTGTTTGGCTTGGCCTCATATTTATGGCGACCGGACTGGTTATGAGCATGATCAGGCGTGCAAATTTTTCCCGTATTCCATCTGTTATTGTTCTATGCCTTACTGTAGCAGGGATCTTTTACATGTTCCTCCTGGCAAATTAATATACACACTTAAGTTTAATTCATTATTTAAAAAACTGGTGTAAACCAGCCCATATAAACGATTGGTTAAAGGAGATCAATTAATTATTAAACTTTAAGCAGCATCTACAAATGCTTTACCGTCATATGGTATCATCTCAAGGTTACCTTTCGGCTTCAATAGTATTAAAAATGAATTGTACGATGTAAATTTACAGTGATGTATCTTTTTCTGAATATAAGGCGATCAAATGTGCTTGCATGCGCAGTGGCTGTTTTTTGTTTTACAAATCAGGCCAGAGCTCAAATTGGTATTAATGATACCATTGTTCACCAGGCAATCGTTTACAATGGGGATACGATCGAATTAAAAACACTGGGTAACCTCTACCTTTATTCGAAAATGACGGAAGCGCAGAAAATGGCTGCGGCAAAGTACAACCGCCTGCGCAATGCTGTTTACGTTACCTACCCCTATGCACGCAAAGCAGGAATTGTTATGAATGAAATGAATGAGAAACTTGCCCTGACCAGTGAAAAAGCAAGCAGAAAAAAATACATTCAATCAAAAGAATCTGAGCTCAAAAAAGAATTTACAGACCCACTGACCAACTTGTCTGTTTACCAGGGCAAAGTATTGATGAAATTGATCAACCGGGAAACAGGGAATAATTGCTACGAAATCATCAAAGAATACAAAGGCGGTCTCACCGCACGCCTTTATCAGACTGTTGCATTTTTCTTTAACAGTAATTTAAAGCAGCCCTACGACGAAAAAAACGAGGATGCGGTTGTTGAAAAATTAGTCCGCGAGGTGCAGCGGATGTATGGCTACAAGGACATCCGCAAGATCAGCCTGGTGCAATTGTAACTCCTTGTCGCTGTTATTCACATTAATTCCAGTTAGTGTATATTTTCCGGCTTCCAGATCGCCTCAATATGGCTGTTTCCCTGTATCTTGCAGTTCAAATTTTTCCCCAGTACATGAAGCTAGACCTGCTTGCTTTTGGAGTTCATCCGGATGATGTGGAATTAAGCTGCGCCGGGATATTGTTAGTGGAAAAGCAAAATGGAAAGAAAACCGGGATTATAGACCTCACGCGTGGAGAATTAGGTACACGCGGTTCCGCTGAGATCAGGCACCAGGAAGCATCGGAAGCAGCTAAAATATTAGGAGTTGATATTAGGGAAAACCTGGGTTTAGCAGATGGCTTTTTTAAGAATGACGAAGAGCAACAGCGTAAAGTGATCATTTCATTGCGAAAATTCCGGCCGGAGATCATATTCTGCAATGCGCAAGAGGACAGGCACCCGGACCATGGGAGAAGTGCCTCTCTCGTTTCCGATGCAGCGTTCTTATCAGGCTTATCCAAAATAAGAACAACATATGATGGACTCGAGCAGGAAGCATGGAGACCTAAATATGTTTTTCATTATATTCAGGACAGGTATTATAAACCGGACTTTGTTGTAGATATCTCAACAGTTTTTGAACAAAAGCTGGAAGCTATCAAAGCATACAAGACCCAATTTTACAATCCTGAGTTGAATGAGCCCGAAACGTATATTTCTACACCGGATTTTTTAGACAGCGTGATCTACCGGTATAAAATGTTTGGTAAGATCATTGGTGTGAAATATGCAGAAGGCTTTATCTCAGAAAAAATAATCGGCATTAAAAATTTAGATGCTTTAATAAAAGAAAATACTTAAATAATCATTATGGTTACCCCCAAATTCATGAATGTACAAGGCTCCAATTTTCACCAGGAGCTTAAGCGAAGGGTTCAGCAATATTTTACTGATTCAAAGAAACCAGCTACCGGCAATTTTGGATTGTATTTTAAAGCAGTGTTATTTTGGGTTTGCTATGTTGCACTGTACGTACACGTTGTATTCTTTACACCACCTTATTGGATCGCATTACTGGAATGTGTTACTATGGGAGGACTTACTGCAGCCATTGGTTTTAATGTGATGCATGATGGCGGCCACGGCAGTTTCAGCCAAAGCAAATTCTGGAATAAGATAGCGGCATTTTCCGTGAACGCATTAGGTGCAAGCGGAATCATGTGGAATAATAAACACAATATCATTCACCATACTTATACAAATATTGATGGTATCGATGATGACATTGAGATCAAGCCGATGCTGAGAATGTGCCCTACACAAAAAAAATATTTCATCCACAGGTTCCAGCATATTTATGTTTGGTTCCTCTACACCTTATTGTTACTTGTATGGGTATTTGAATCAGATTACCGGAAATACTTTAAACAAAAGGTCGGTGTAGTGCCCATCAAAAAGATGAGCATTTTTGATCATTTTGCTTTCTGGATCGCTAAAGTTGGTTATGCATTAATGATGATAGCACTTCCTATTTACATGGTTGGATTTTTCCCATGGCTTATTGGTTTCCTTTCATTGTCAATGTTTGCAGGTTTTGTGTTAAGTATCGTATTTCAGTTAGCCCATACCGTTGAGCATACAGCATTTCCTACTCCATTGGAAGAAAACAATAAGATCGAGAACGAATGGGCTATTCACCAGATCGAGACCACAGCTAATTTCGCCACAAAGAACAGGGTTATTTCCTGGTTTGTTGGAGGTTTGAATTTCCAGATCGAACATCACCTTTTTCCGAAGATATCTCATGTTCACTATCCTGAGATCAGTAAAATCATTAAAAAGACCTGCGAGGAATTTAATGTGAAATATATAGAATACAGGAGAATGCGTCATGCTATCTCCTCGCATGCTTCCTACCTGAAGAGAATGGGAAGAGCATAAATCGTAACAGCGATTCATTACATTCTTTAAAGCCTGTGTTCAAAACATGGGTTTTTATTTTTAGCAACCTGCATGGCATGTCCCGGCTTCATTGGCTGCCTTTCCCGATCAATCGGGATATCACTCTTCATTATTTATTGCAAGTATATCCATGGTAAAACACTCCCCTCCTATTTTGAAATTTGAATTCGTAAATTCGCTCCTTAATAAGAAGTATGACAGAAGATAAGAGCCTTAATTTTTTAGAAGAGATCGTTGAAGCCCACTTGAAAGAAGGGAAACACAAAAACGTTCTTACGCGTTTTCCTCCTGAGCCTAATGGATATCTTCACATTGGCCATTCAAAATCAATTTGCCTCAACTTCGGACTTGCTGAAAAGTATGGCGGCTCTACTAACCTGCGTTTTGATGATACAAACCCTGTAACAGAAGAAACAGAATATGTTGATAGCATTAAAGAAGATATCCGGTGGCTCGGCTTTAACTGGGAAAAAGAATTGTATGCCTCTGATTATTTTGAAACCTTGTTTGAATTTGCTGTTAAGTTGATCAATAAAGGATTTGCATACGTTGATGATAGTACATCAGAACAAATAGCAATGCTTAAAGGAAGTCCTACTGAGCCTGGCCAGGACAGTATCTACCGGGGTCGCAGCATGGAAGAAAATTTGCAGCTCTTCACTGACATGCGTGCGGGCAAATACCAGGACGGAGCAAAAGTATTACGAGCTAAGGTAGATATGGCGTCACCGAACATGTTATTAAGGGATCCCATCATGTACCGCATTAAGCATGCATATCATCATCGTACCGGGGA
>JBDSDG010000216.1:0-4831 GCA_039920685.1 Ferruginibacter sp. | reverse complement strand
CTGCCTCCCTAAAAGGCAGCTTTTTTTTATCTTTAAGCTTTTGTAAAACCCTAAACCCTAAACCCTAAACCCTAAACCTTAAACCTTAAACCCTTGGACATCAGCCTCAACAAATATATCAGTGATTCCGGTTTCTGCAGCCGCAGGGAGGCAGACAAATATATTGAGGAGTGCAGGGTTACGATCAATGGAAAAGATGCGAAGAAAGGTAACCGCGTTCAGGAAGGTGATGTTGTAAAGGTTGATGGTGAGCCATTGAAAAAAAGCAGGCAGGCTGTTTACATTATGCTTAATAAGCCAAAAGGAATTACATGCACAACTGATACAAATGATAGGACCAACATCATTGACTTTATAAATTACAAAGCAAGGATATTCCCGATTGGCAGGCTGGATAAGCTTTCGGAAGGCCTGATCTTTCTTACCAATGACGGTGATATCGTTAATAAGATCCTTCGTGCAGGAAACGGCCATGAAAAAGAGTATGTCGTAACTGTCGACAAGGCCATTCATACCGCCTTCATCAATACCATGAGAAACGGTGTTAGGATCATGGGCACAATGACCAATAAATGCTTTGTAAAGCAGGAAGGCGATAACAAGTTTCGCATTATACTAACGCAGGGGCTTAACCGACAGATACGAAGGATGTGCGAAACGCTCGGCTTCCGGGTAACTTCACTAAAAAGGATCCGTATCATGAACATCACATTATCAGGCCTGTCTCCCGGAAAATGGCGGTACTTTACCATTCCTGAGATCCAGTCAGTTCATGATATGCTAAAGCACAGCAGCAAGACCGCGGATGCCGAAGGAATGGGAGAATAAGAGATACGTGATCAGGGATTCTGATACTAGATACCCGATACCAGGTGAGTTACTTTGGTACTTAACCGCATCGCACATTTCAAGTTTGCAAATTTTCGAATAACTTATTTGCTTTCTTTTTCCTTTTTAAACTTATTAAAAAGGTCGATCTTAAAGGCAACATTCCCGTCACTGCCGGTTCTCCCTCTCAGGTAAATACTTTTACCTCCTTTTTTATCAGTGCCTATATTTTCAGGGTTATAATCTGCTCCTCGTTTTTTTAGATTATTAAGGGGTACCTGGATACTGATGTCTGTATTTCCTTTCATACTATACAGGCCTTCCACGAAAAAGGAAAGCACGGATGATTGGATCTCCATCCTGTTGATCTTTACTTCACGGTTACTTATTTCCAGGCGGTTCTTTAATTCAGCAAACCGAATGTTCTCAAAATCGCGTTTTTTAAAAATGATATTCTGCATTTTTTTAACCGGTTCATAATTATTCAAACCACCATTTTTCAGGGAAAAATCAATAATGCTTTGAACACTTGATGGAAGCACCTTACCATTTACCTGTAGCATCATAGAGGCATCTATCCGGGCAGTGAGTTTCCCTTCCAGGTTTTGGGCGCTGATACCGTCCTGGCCAAAATCCTCGAATGCATTAAAAACTTTATTCACATCCACGTTGTTCATGAATGCATGAAGTTTAGCTTGCTGGTAATCTTTGTTTTGATTGATAATTGAACCATCCATTTCAATGCTCCCGCCAGAATGGTTCATGCTTACATTCTTGATCAGGTATTTGTCTTCCAGTAAGGTAACATCTGCATTGACATTACTAGCCTGGAATTTTTTATAATATAATGACGCTGCATGTAGGTTAACATGGAAACTTGCCTTCTCAACTATGTCATCTATCTTGGATGCAGCATTTGAAACAGAGCTTTTATTTTTAGATGACCTTGTTTTTTTTCCTGGCTTTAGCAGGTAAATAAAGCTGCCAAGGTTTAACGATGGTGTAGTGATCGACCAGTCCACTGTTGCCTTGCCAGGCTCTGTATTAATTAAAGTGAGCAGGTTCTTACCAAGTCCGCCCATCACTATTTTATTATCCAACACTACACACTGCAGATTTTCTACCATCACATCTGAATTCTTAAACACCAGGCGGCCATTCAAGTTTTTCATTTCAACATCACGCGGAGCGTATAATAAATTCCCATTTTCAAAACTAATAAAACCGTTCACAAGAGAATTAGTATTGTTGTTCCGTACTATCGGCCCTTTATAGGTCAGGTTCACATTTCCTTTGCCAGACTGTAGTTGAATAGAACTGCTACCGATCAGTTCATTTAATTTTTCTAACGGGAACTGGGACAACAGATCACAGGTAAGTATAGGTTCAGATAAATTAAGTATCTCAATGTTATGTGATGTAAGTGGTAAGCCATGCCAGTCTGCGGAAAAATTTTCAATGTCTATTATAGAGTTGGGATCTTTCCTTGGCAAACCTTTTTCCACCTCATTGGTATAATAACCGGTGAAGCTCGCATTTTCAAAGTCTAGAAAAGGTGATTTTAATTGTGTGCCACTTGCTTTCCAATTTACATTCAGCAAAGGTTCTCCGCCTTTTAAAGGACCATTGATATTCACATCAACATCCAATGGCTTATCAAGCTCCACTATTGCTAATGACTTTGCGATCCTTTCCGGTAATAAGGTTTTGCCATCTTCATACCCAATTTGCTTAGCATGCGCCTGCAAAGAAAACTGAGGTGCTTCACCCTTCATATCAAAGCGCCCCGTTAAATTAAACCGCTGGCCAGACAGCCTGATATCAATGCTATCAAATTGTAATTGGGTTGATCGTTTATCAAAGCGCAATTGGAAATCTCCTTTGAAATTTTTTTCTTTTAAAAATGTGCCTCTTGCTAAATTGAACGCCATGCTATGGATCACAACATCTGCTTCTGTATTCATAAGCAATGCCTGTTCATTATCATCCAGTTTTATTTTCAGCTCATTCACAAAATAATTGTGAAGCTTGTCTTTTCTCTTGTCATCGATCGTAAAGCTTACATCTTTTAGTACGATCGACCTCAGGTCGCTTTTACCTTTGTTAACCTTCGTATTGGAACTATCTTTTTTTTGTTTGAAAAGATATGTATTCGTATAGCCATCAGCTGCTGTATAAAAATAAATTTGCCCGTTCTCAATTCGCAATCCACTGAGAGGAGGTTGTTTTTTAATGACCTTCATAATATTTAGCTGCGCAAAAACATGCACTGCTTTGAAGAACGGATGGTTATGCGTTGCATACATACTGTCAGTTATAACAATATCTTTCATCAAAACAGAGATCTTGGGAAAATGGCGAAAAAAACTTAGCTCTACGTCACCAATTGCAACCCTGCCATTTAGCTTTTTACCGATATCTGATGTAACCTGCTCGATAATAGATCTTTTATTTATGCTGACATATGCGAATACCAATATATAGATCAACAGCAGGACCGCTATTATAATCTTAAATGCCTTGAACAGTAATTTTAGAGATTTCTTCAATGGAAGTATTTTATCTTTTATCGGGCAAGTATGCTATAGTGCTAATACAATGCCTGTTTGATCATGGGTGCCGGTAAGTGATCAGCTACTATTGTAATATACTGTTTTTAGGTATATCTAAAAAATGAGGAAAAGATGCCCCGTTAAACTATGACGTATTTCGAATAATTTTATATTTGTTACCTGCATTAACCTCTTCATATGGATTACAGAACTTCGAACAGTTTAGAACAGTTTAAGACATATATCGGTCTGCCATTTCAATTATACAATAGTCTATTTACTTCCCTTCCCTTTCATAAGATAGAAAAGACCGGCATATTATTATCCCTTTTCCTTGAGAATTGTATTGAAGGTTATGATCGCGGTGAAAGCCCCACAGAAATTGTTGAGCATTTTTTTTTAAAGCATACAACCTATATTGAACCGGCTGAAAAAATAGATCTATTGTTTAGGTTTGTTCAATATGTGGAACGGCAGATCGTTTTATTTGACGCATTGGAGGATGCTGCATTCACACAGGTGAATGATGTGAACGGATCAGGCACATTGAAGTATTTGGGATCTGAGGTATTTCAAAGAAACGTCTACCACCAAATGGAAGAAAAGCTACAGGAATTTGCCGTTCGAATTGTATTAACAGCTCATCCAACTCAATTTTATCCGGGCCCGGTCTTGGGAATTATTCATGATCTCTCTGCTGCATTAAAACACAATGAAGCAAATAAGGTGAACATGTATCTTCAGCAATTGGGCAAAACCGCATTTCTGAATAAATCAAAGCCAACTCCTTTTGATGAAGCATTAAGCCTGATCTGGTTCTTAGAACATGTATTTTATTCTTCCACCGCGAAGCTTACTGGTTTTTTAAGGAATGAATTTCCCACGATCTATGCAAATAAAAATACAGCCATCAGCCTTGGTTTTTGGCCTGGTGGCGACAGGGACGGAAATCCTAATGTGAATACAACAATTACGTTGCAGGTAGCCGCAGCTTTAAGAGCCAGTATCATTAAATGTTATTACAGGGATATTCAAAAAATGAAGCGCAGGCTTACTTTTAAGGGAATTGAGGAATTGTTGACGGAACTGGAAATGGTGCTTCACCAAAATATTTCCCAGCAAGGTTCCATTGTGATAACTGAAGAAAATATTCTAACCTCTCTTCAAAAAGTACGGGATATAGTTAATAATGAACATGGCGGATTATTCATATTCCTTGTTGACGATCTTATCTGTAAAGTCCAGGTATTCGGATTATACTTTGCTTCCCTGGATATAAGGCAGGAAAGCAGTATTCATTCAAAGGTGCTTGAAGAGATCGCTGTTAGGGAAAGAATATTGGAAGATTATGTTGCTTTAACTGCGGCAAAGAAGATACATAAGTTATCACGGTTGAGTATAGCTGCAGATATCTCTTTATACAGTGGGATTGTTCAGGATACTTTATTATC
>JBDSDG010000215.1:0-4347 GCA_039920685.1 Ferruginibacter sp. | reverse complement strand
GGAATTAAGTGGCTGCGATCTGGGAAATACAACCTGCACCTTCAGTCCAACAGCAGCGACAAGTATGAATATGACCGGAAAATATCCCACCATATTTTCATCTGCCGCGAGCACACTTGAATGGTATTTCAACATGCAGCAAAACAGACCTGACCCTACAGGTTTTGCAGGTGGGCAATATGGGTCTGCGTTTGTGATCGGGTCCAATACAAATGATCCTGCGGCTTCAAGTAAGACGGGGTATGCTGTTATTTTTGGTGAATCAGGGCTTTTAGATCCGGTCAGGCTAGTATGTTTCAACGGATCTGTTTTTAACAGCACCACATTTACAAATATTATTTCAGTACCATCTCCCGCAATAAAGACTAATTACATGAGTATTAAGGTCACTTTCGATCCTTGTACAAACGAATGGACGCTAACGGTAAGGGATGATGGCCTCGCCTTTGCAGACCCGGCAACGGTTTCTGGGATCGGCGGAACTGGAATAAATTCCACGCTAACTTCCACAAATCTTTTGTGGCTTGGAGCCGTATGGAATCATGCAAGTTCCTGTTCCCTGGCCAAATTTGATAACTTTTATATTCCGAAAGCGGCAGCGAATTCAGGTAGCTATATTTGGAACGGGAACTTCGGAACGGATTTCCAGGTTCCTTATAACTGGACCCCTCAGCGACAATGTACCAAGCCAACTGACAAGCTTTTATTCAATGCGACTTCTCCATCATCTTCTGTAATTACAAATATTCCTGATCAATTTATTGGCCAACTAACGGTAACCAATAATAGAATTGTCACTTTAAAGGATAAAGCGGGGGATGGAATTGTGAACACGCTTACCATCACCGGTTCAACCGGCACAGATCTCCAGGTAGCGGCTGGCAGTTCGATCTTATTTGATGTATCTACTGCAGCGGCCGGCGATGCTATGTGTATTAACCTCGCTACCGGAGCTACAGCAGATATAGCAGGGATCATTTCTTTCAATTCGCAGCCTGGAGGAGGCAAGGCACATAGGTTACTGGCCGATGATCCCTTAGCCATCACCGTAAGTTCGGGTGGCGTGATCAAAGCAATGGACCTGTCAGGAAATCCTTTTGGAACAAGCCTCCCGGCAAACACGGTTGTGTTTAATGCCGGATCGATCTATGAATGTTATAACGGCGCTAATCCTTTTGGTCTTGCACAACCGGCATCAAAAGTAATTTTTAATACAGGCAGTACCTACCGTCACTTTTCGGGTAATCAACCATCACTGATAGGGCGAACATATGCTAATTATGAATCAAACATTAATACAAATATTACCATCGGGGGAGCTGCAGCATTTACAGTAGATGATCTGAAAATAATAAGCGGGAGCCTTCAATTTACCGGGGTTTCAAATAGCCTCCCGGTAAATACGGATATAAAAGGAAACCTTCTTTTATCGGCAGGTACAACTTTTAATTATGATCCACTTGTGTCTAGCACTTTATGTTTTAAAAGCTCCACTGTTGTACAAAAGATAAATAATGCCGGTACATTGAATTTTGGCAGGCAGTTAACGGTAAGGCTTAATAGCAGTTTTGCCACAATTCCACAACTCTCGGTAGAAACGGACATTGCGGTGGCAGGTGTGCTCGACATAGTACAGGGCACATTAAAGTTAACAGGCAATATTACCTTGTTGTCTGATTCATTTAATACTGCTTCCATAGCAGCGGTTACGGGGGCCATTAGTTATGGCGCGGGAAGATTTAAGGTGGAACGGTTTATACCGGCTCACAATAAGGCATGGCAATTCCTGGCTGTTCCAACAACAGGTCAAACTGTAAACCAGGCATGGCAGGAGGGTAACGCCCCAATGATAGCAGGTGCACCGGGATTCGGAACCATCATAACAAACAATGTTGCCGGAACAGGGTTTGACCTAATCGGAGGTAATGCACCTTCTATGAAAACATATGATACAACTTCTGCCGGTTCATGGAAGGGGATCACAAGAACAGATTCAGCTATCTATAACAGTAAAGGGTATATGTTATTTGTTCGTGGTGACCGTAACGTTAGTACTCCAGGTGCCCTGCCTACAAAGACGATCTTACGAACTACCGGGAAGATATTTGAGCCATCGAATCTTCCCCCGGTTATTTCAATTGGGTCAGGAAAGTTTGAATCTATCGGTAATCCATATGCTTCTGCCATAGATTTCTCAAATGATGCATCGTTAATAAAATCTGCCAATGTGCAAAGGATATTTTATGTGTGGGATCCCAAACTCGGGGGAGGCCTTGGCTTCGGTGGTTACCAGACCTTCATAAAAGGTGCCGGCACAGATTATACTGTTTCACCGGGGGGCGGCAGTTATGGAATAGGTGGTTCAGTTAATAATGTAATTCAGAGCGGGCAGGCATTTTTTGTTCATACAGTCGGAGGTAGCGGAACGATAACTTTTACAGAAGGTGCAAAAGTTGCTGCCAGTTCACTTGTAACACGCTTTGCTGCAGCTAATAACAGCGGCGAATTACGAACCAACCTTTATGCCGGGGTGGGAGCGAATGGCATATTAATAGATGGAGTTTTAAATGAATTCCATCGTAATTATTCCAGCAGCTTTGATGTACTTGATGCACTTAAGCTTGATAATACAGGGGAGAGTATCAGCATTTTGGCAGATGCGCATATATTATCTGTTGAGCGAAGAGAAAAAATCCGGGACCGGGATACAATCTCGTTTATGCTTGACCGTTTGAAGGTGCAGGAGTATCAATTTGAATTCATGCCAGTTAATATATCAAGGCCATATCTTAAAGCTTACCTGGAAGATAAATTCATGGAAACAAGTACACCTGTTAGCCTTAGCAGCATATCAACCATCACTTTTAATGTATCCACAGATCCGGGATCCTCTTCCCGCGACAGGTTTAGGATAATATTTAAACAAGGGAATTCTCAGGTGGATCAAGATGGCCAATTAATTAGTTTTCAGAGCAGGACCAAATTTTTAAGATACAAGGTGAAATTTTCCAGCTATTAAGGAAATTATCAGGGTTCTCAAATATATCTAAGTCAAATTTCATCGAAAGTTTTCCTATCCTTAATGTAAGATTTCGCAACTTAAACAGTCAAATGTTGGTAAAAGGTTGTTATTAACCAATCAATAATGTGTAAATTCTACATTTTAATCAGTAAATTTGTATTTCCGTCCTTACAAAACAATAGCCCCAAAACCTCCTGTCATAAATTAACCTTCATACATTCAATATATATGAACAAATTATACTTGTTTTTAAAAATTGCTCGTTCAGGTAAAAATTTTGGCTTAAGATACATATGCTTTGTATTGTTCTTTTCAGTGTCAGTAGATTCTTTGCGTGCACAGTTAAACATTCCTACTGCAGGAGTACCGGTTACTCAAAATTTTGATGGAATGTTGACCAGTGCTACTGCTGCCTTACCTGCAGGTTTCAAGCTGTCAAGTATTACACCGGCAGATTGGGCCACTGGAACCTTAACTTGTACACAGGCGGCAGGAAATTCAGGTGTAGGAACACTTACCACTACATCAACCGGGGGCTATTACAATTTTGCCAATGGGCCAACTGCGAGTACCACGGATCGATCGCTTGGAATTCTAAATTCAGGAACATTTTTTTCGCCAAGGTCTATTCTTTTGAAAGTAACCAATACTACAGGAAACCCGATAGGCAAATTGGATATTTCTTTTGATTATGAACAATATCGATTAGGTAAAAGGCAATACGACTGGACGTTTTTTCATGGTAATACAACCACACCTTCCACCGCGGCAGTAGCCGGGAATCAATCATATGCAGCAGATATAACGAATACAGTGGTAAGTCCTTCTTCCAACATTGCAAAAGTCATTTCATTAACAGGACTCTATATTCCCGCAGGTGGCGATTATTACCTGAGGTGGACTTTCACTGGTCTTGGAGGATCAACAAATGGTAAGGCCATTGGTATAGATAACTTCAGTATCACTGCAACAGCAACTGCACCGTGTACCCCCCCTGCTATCCAGGCTACGATTACAAGTAGTAATATCCTAACAACCCAATTAGATATTAATTACACACGCGGAAATGGCGGCGGCGGTTTGATGATAGTTGCAACAAATAATGTTGCATTAGCTCCTCTTCCCTCAGACGGTACTACTTACATCTCTAATTCAAGTTTCGGAACACCGGCATCTCAGGTTGGGGGGGGTAATGGATATGTGGTTTATAATAGCAATAATGCTTCCGGTTCTTTTACTGTCACAGGATTAACTCCCGGAGGTACCTACCGATTTTATGCTTTTGAATACAGCCCTTCGCAGTGTTATTTAGCAAATGGATATTT
>JBDSDG010000214.1:0-12997 GCA_039920685.1 Ferruginibacter sp. | reverse complement strand
AACAAAACTTTGACCAGCGGATAACATTATCGGCACAGCTTGAGCCATTAAGGGATCTATCGATCACGGTTAACCTAAGTAAAACCTTTAGTAAGAATTACAGTGAAACATTCCGTTATATAGATACCAGCTTTGCCGGTAATAATCCAAAGCAGTTCATGCACCTTAATCCTTATGCGGGAGGGGGATTTGATGTAACATATATTGCATTCAAAACATTGTTTGGAAAATTTGATCCGAACAGGGTTTCACAAACATTTAAAACCTTTGAAGCAAACAGGCTGATCTTATCCAAAAGGCTTGGAACAACAAATCCATATAGCCAGGTTCAGGGCTCAGACGGATATTATTTAGGCTATGGGAAATATGCAGTTGATGTATTGATCCCTTCCTTCATAGCTGCATACACTGGGCAAAGTCCAAATAGTGTGTCTTTGATCAAGCAAAGCAATCCCAATACAAGATCAAACCCTTTCCGCGGAATAATGCCTAAGCCAAACTGGAAGGTCGATTACAATGGTCTGAGTAAAATAAAAGGGCTTGATAAGATATTTACAAGCTTTACATTAAGCCATGGCTATAATGGAAATCTAAGTATGAATGGGTTCACATCCGCATTGCTTTACCAGGATGTATCCAAATACGGTTATCCATCTTTCTATGATACTGTTTCAAATAACTTCATACCGTATTTCCTTGTACCTAACGTTTCCATACAGGAGCAGTTTTCTCCGCTCATCGGCTTTGATATGATGTTCGTTAACCAGGTGCAGGCAAAGTTTGAATATACAAAAACAAGGCAATTGAGTTTGAGCTTGTATGATTTCCAATTGAGCGAGGTGAGGAGTACCGAATTTGTTATTGGCGGAGGTTATCGTAAGAGAGGCTTGCCAATGCCTTTTGGTTTGAAATGGCCCAAGTTCCTGAATTCAAAAGGAGCTGCCTCAGGAAAATTAGAGAACGAGATCAATTTCCGGATCGATTACAGGATCAGGGACAATGTGACTGCAAACAGCCGGCTTGACCAGGATAATAATTTTGCAACGGGCGGAAGTAAGGAAGTTACGATCAGTCCAACCATTGATTATTTCCTGAACAACAGGATCAATATTAAACTGTATTATGATCGTCGTAAAGTAACTCCTTACATTTCATCGAGTGCACCTACAACAAATACCAGGGCAGGGGTTCAAATAAGAATATCGCTATCGCAATAATTTAAGGCAGTGAAAATAATATTTAAGTCCTGGTTTTCCACGCAGGACTTTTTTTATGGAAAGAAATGCTAGTAGTAAATCAAATCAACGGTTATTGAGTCGCAAGCCACATTCGATAAGTTCAGGCTGACAACATAGTGTAGGGAAGGAATTTATTACGACAACTTACGCTTGTTTTGTTAGCGATTCTCCTTCGACAAGTTCAAGCTGACAATATTATTGGGGGACTTGCTTCTACTTTTTCAGGTTTACAAAACTCAAAAATAAATAAAAAGGGAAATTAGTTCAGATACGAATTGCTACTTAGGGTGGGAGAATCGTTTTAAAAATGGATGACCGCGTCTTAGCGTCTTCGCGTTAAATTGATGAAATAACCGGCACCTTTCCCGTAATAAATTAACCTTATTTGATCTTCTTCAGCAACATTACATAACCACATAAATTCTTCTTCTTCTTATTAACCTGTACGGGCTTCATCATATGGTATTCCGAGAATTGAGGTATATAAGAATAACTGATCACATTCCCGTCAACATCACCCCACATTTTTTTCTGGTAAACAACTTGTTTTTCATTCCAATCGAACATGCGAACCTCGTATGTTTTAGAGCTGATATCGCCAATGAACACAAATTGGTACCAACTGCCTTCCGTCAACGGCACGATCACTGGCATTTCATATTCGCTCTCCATGGTTACGGACGCTTCCCTTACTATGATAAAACCTTGTTTAGCAAGGTCTTGCTTTATGCTGTCTGCCTGGTGAATGATAGACTCATTAGAACATGCCGATTGCCTTATAACATTCTGAGCCTTAAGGGTTGTTGTGAAAAAACAAATAATTGTAGAGAGTAGAAGTAAGTTTTTCATTTCTTGGATTATTGGTTATTGGTAGTACAAGTATAATACTTATAAACGGCTTTTTATAGCAGTTTCGTACTTACTTTCTTAAAAAAAGAAAGATTCTAGGCAGATCTGTCAAAATAATAAGTGCCTGCTTGCTGTAAGCAGGTGATTACCAAATCATTGATGCAGACGTGGGCTGGCAGTGTTGCACAATAAAAAATAGTGTCTGCAATGTCCATTGAAGTTAGTGGGACATACCCATGGTAAGCCGCTGCAGCTTTTGTGTCATCTCCTTTAAACCTTACCAGGGAAAATTCAGTTTCTACTGCCCCGGGGTTAATGCAGGTGACTTTGATCCGGTGCTTCAGAAGGTCGATCCTCATGGATCTGCTGATCGCATCAACAGCAAATTTACTGGCACAATAGACATTGCCTTTTTCATAAACCTCTTTTCCGGCTACCGAACCAATATTAATTATATGGCCTGTATTATTTTTTATCATAAAAGGCAAAACTGCACGACTGATATACAAAAGTCCATCAACATTTGTATGCATCATAATATCCCAGTCATCCAGGTCCGCCTCTTCAAAGCTTTCCTTGCCCAATGCAAGGCCAGCATTATTAATAAGAATGTCAATATTCTTCCATTCAATAGGAAGCGAATCGATGGCATTGAATACCGCCACTCTATCCTGGACATCAAAACAACTGGTAATAATTTTAATCGCAAATTTTTCCTGGAGTTTGTTTTTCAGATCCTCCAACCGGTTCGCCCTCCTGCCGGTGATCACCAGGTCATAATTTGCGGAAGCAAATTTTTCAGCACATGCCTTTCCTATGCCCGATGTTGCGCCGGTTATCAAAACTATTTTATTCATGAATAATAGGATTGTAGCGTGTGATTTGAATTAGCTAAAAGGATTGATTTTTATCGAATCAGGACTACAAAACCCTTTTTACTTCGTTTTAATCCTTTGTAGGTAACACCTTCTGCCATCCATACAAATGTTGCAGGATCCTGGGGTTTTCCCTTGTATATACCATTCCATCCTTTTTCTTTTTGGCTGGTCTCGAACATTAATTCTCCAAATCGGTTGAACACCCTGAAGTAGGTCAATGATCTCATTCCAAGCAGGATCGGCCGTATTACATCATTGGTTCCATCATTGTTAGGCGTAAAGGCTGTTGGCACGTACATATCGGCTTCAAGATGGAAAAGAATAAGGTCGATAGTATCTGTCCCCCTGCAACCATTTATATCAGTACCGATAACAATATAACTGATACTATCATCAGGGGAAGACAATGGGTTTGCAATGTCCGTTCCTGAAAGCCAGGTCGAAGGGCTCCAGGAGTATGTGGTGGCAC
Source organism: Ferruginibacter sp. (assembly GCA_039920685.1). Lineage (GTDB taxonomy): Bacteria > Bacteroidota > Bacteroidia > Chitinophagales > Chitinophagaceae > Ferruginibacter. The sequence goes on along the minus strand of JBDSDG010000214.1, from coordinate 9,563 downwards.
CGGTTGCATTCAGCCGAATGGTCTCTCCCTCAACAATGGTTGTATCCCGGGGTCCTGCATTAACGTGAAGTTTTGGGATCACCTTCACTAATACAGAATCCCTGATGACTTTTATACAGCCAAGTGTATCGGAAACGCTAACCACATACATCGTTGTTTGTAAGGGTTGCAAAACCTGCGGGCCAGGAATAGTTGAACTACTTAAGTAGGTTGAGGGGCTCCACGAATAAATGCTTCCACCCGTTGCCGTTAGTTGCGTACTGAAACCAATACAAACAGGTGGCACCAGTTCCACTTGTGCATCTGGGTATGGAGCAACTTTGATGGTCACCTGGCTTTCACTCTGACATTTACCTATATTAGCTGTAACTGAATAGGTAGTAGTTACAGGCGGATTTGCATAGGGATTTCTGAGCGTGTCATAATTAAGGTACGTGGAAGGCTGCCACAGAAAATGAAGGGCATCACTTGTAGTTCGCAAAGTATAGCCTTCTGTTTTACAGATCGAAGTGTCTGGGCCTGCATCAACAGTAACCACAAGCTTCACATCTACGAAAACAGAATCATCCTTGAAACATTTATTTATATCTGTTAGCCTTACATAATAAACAGTAGGCACGTCTGGGCTCACTAATGGTGTATGGCTGGAAGTACTATTGATATTATAGTCCGGGGCCCATGCTACATTTCCTGCACCGGCAGCATTTAACTGTATTGTATCGATAGAGCAGATGAGTGTATCATTCGTAAGGCTCAATAAAGGTTTCGGATGTACCACAACAAGCACTGAGTCGATCTTTCTACGGCTGCAGCCCGCGACTCCAACGGAAACAGCATATTTGGTTGTAACAGCAGGCGATGCCAGGGGGTTTGCGATCAACGCATTGTTCAATCCTGCAGCCGGTGACCATTGATAACTGTTACCACCAGACGCTGAAAGCTGCACAGGTGTCTGTCCCGTACAGTATGCTGTATCCGGACCGGCATTTGGAATTGCAAGAGGTGTTACAGGAATATTTAATGTTGTATTGGCTACACAATGCGCTCCCCATTTTGTTGTAAGAGTGTAAGTGGTTGAAGTGAGCGGAAATGCCTTCGTAATTTGACTTGTAGGTGATAACACAGAAGATACCGGGCTCCATTGCCAGCTTAAGTTAGCTGTTTTGTTACTACTACCTGTAAGCGTTAGTGTGTCTTGCTGACAGATAGATGAGGGGTTTGCGCTGATCGCATTGGTAAGATCATTCAATGGAGTGATCCTTACAGAATCCCTGTTCTTGCATCCCAGCACATCAATAGTCACGATATAAGTTGTGGGAGTAGAAGGAAAAACCAGCGGTGTTGCTGTAGATGCCCCCACAATGCTGGTATTTGGGAACCAGCTAAAAGTGCCCGTTCCCGTAGCCGTTAGTTGCAGGCTGTCAAGCTTACAATAGGATGTATCGTTCGGCAACAAAGAAATTGCCGGTGTTCCAAGAACGGTGACATCCCGGTAAACAGTATCCTGGCATCCCTTACTATTTGCAACGATCAACTCAATATGATATGCGCCGGTTGATGTATAAGTGTATTGGGGATTCTGCTGGTGGCTTGTATCCGCCAATGTTACTGTATTTCCAAAGTTCCAGCTCCAATAACTTACTGTACCATAATTTGAGCTGGTTGTATCAATAAAACTTACCGGTTGACCTACACAAAAAGGAGCAACAGGTTCAAAGCCTGGAAAAAATCCCGGGTATACTTTTACATCGGTTGTGGTTGAATCTGCACATTGAAGTCCCCTGTTAAGGACAAGCTTAACCTTGTAAATCCCGGTGTCAGTAAATGTATGAGTTGGCATGGCCAGTGAAGATGAATTATTTACGCCGGAGATGGGATCATCAAATTCCCAGTAAAACGCAGGTACAGGGTTATTCGGAGTATTGTTTTCAAAGGTGAGTGTGAAACCGTCACATGTTATATACACCGGATCTAATATCGCTGTCGGGATCTGGCAATCCACTACACGAATTTGCAGATCCTTAAAATGCTCTCCTATTTTCACTCCATTCCTGTATTCACTTACGAGGACTGTTATTGCAAAGATCTGGTTGGCACCCACGCCAAGATTTGGAGTTATGCCACTGATCAAACCTGTATTGGAATTAATGGTGACAAGCGGTCCTAACGGATTTCCCGGCGTATAGCCATTGATATAGCTTACCGGTATATAGGGAGGTATAGATGCCGGATCAGGCGTAATACAACCGAAACAGGTGCCGGCAGTATTTCCACCACCACTGAAGGCATTATAGAATCTATAGACCAATGAATCGTTGTCTGCATCTGTTGCACTGAAATCAAAATTTATTGGCCTGCCCGAACAGATCAACACGGTATCTTTTGTAACAAAAACAGGGCTTGTATTCGTTTCCGCACCTAAAAAGTTATTGCCAGGGATCTTTGCAAAATAGGTAATGCCAACATTCAGCGAGGTGATATTGGTCATATTTGGAACCCTGCAGCATCTTTGGTAAGCGACCGTGTATCCAGCCGCAGTAAGGGGCAAATTGTCAATGATCGTTGAATATTTACGAATAATAAAGCAGACATTGTTTTCAATGTTATCAGCAATACAAGGATCAGAAGGGATTTTGCGGATCCAAAAGGTATCCATGCCTGCAATATTCTGAATATTTAAGAACTGTGATCCATTGCTATTCTGGTAAACAGTAAAAGTCACAAAGTCATCCAGGTCGGCGCCACCAGCAGCACAATCCTTATACATGGTGAGATTAACCTGGTACTTGAGCGTTCCCGGAGTTGTGCCCGGCCCTAAGTAGATATATGACATTTCCCCTCCCGATATATGTGTGGCAAATGCAGTAGACACAGAAAGCAGGAATATGATGGAGAGTAAGAATTTATACATTAAGAGGAATTGATAATTCGGACAATAAATATAACTAAAAACGCAGGCTTCACCAATATCGACTACCGGATAAGCACAGCGGTTCCTTTTCGCTCCAGTTTATTATACTTATAGTCAATGCCTTCTGCATACCATACATAAGTACCAGGTGCCTGGTCTGATCCTTTGAACGTACCATTCCATCCTTTTCCTATTTCTGAAGTAGAAAAAAGCAATTGTCCCCAGCGATTGTAAACCCTGAATATATTTACTGCTCTTAGTCCTAATGCAAGCGGCTTAAGTATATCATTATTACCATCTCTGTTTGGTGTGAATGCTGAAGGCACGAACATATCAGGCTTTACTTTAAAATAATGAATATCTATTGTATCCGTATCAGAACAACCTATATCGTTGCTTACTGTAACAACATACTGGATATTGTTTTCAGGCATTGAAACAGGGTTAGCAATAGATGAGTTACTAAGCCATGTACCGGGAGACCATGAATAATTGGTACTACCGGTACCGTTTAGCTGCACCGGCTGATCTGTAACAACTGATGTGTCCCGCGGTCCTGCATTTGCAATGATCCGGATAACATTGATCACTATCGTATCATTAACTGGCTTTGGGCAACCCAAAACATCCCTGACCGTGACCACGTATGGTATCGTAATAAGGGGAGTAGTAGAAACGGGATCCGGAATGTTTGTCGCATTTAAAAATACCGCCGGAGACCATGAATAAATACTGCCACCAGTTGCATGTAATTTCACTGATTGTCCAATACATATTGATGTATCTTTTCCGGCATTAGCTGCCGGGTAGGGAACGGTATGTATGGTTAACTCATCATCTGCAAAACATTTACCTATATGTGCCGTTACATGGTAAGTTGTAAATTCAGAAATGGGAGTTGCAATTGGATCTTTTATTAATGGATCGTTCAATGTTGCGGCTGGGGTCCATTCATATTGCAGCCCGTCACTGGAAGGCATTAACCTGACCGCATCCGTTCGGCAAATAGTTGTATCACGGCCTGCTTCTAAGGTTACGTGGTCAACTACATTCACTTTTACACTATCACTCGTTGCACAACCAGAATTATCAATAAAAGACACATAGTACGTAGTTGTCACATCAGGACTCACCAATGGTGTGAAGCTGTTTAAACTATTTATATTATAATTAGGAGACCAGGTCACTGCTCCGGCGCTTCCCGCTACTGCGTTTAATTTCAGGGTGTCAATGTTGCAAATCAGCGTATCATTTGAGACACTGAATTCAGGCTTGTCTACGATCACCACCTGTTTAGTGATCGTGTCCCTGCAGCCTTTATCGCTGGCTACAATAAGTGTAACATCATAAGTTCCGGCCACCGGATAAGTATATACCGGGTTTTTTATCCTGCTGGTATCTGCCGCCGTGCCGTCCACATCAAAATTCCAATGCCATTCATTTGCTGCACCATAGTTTGCCGTGGTCAGATCAGTGAATTGTACAGGTTTGTCCTTACAAATAGGGGACGGGGCACTAAAATTAGGGAAGTAGCCAGGAAAAACCTTTAAGGGAGAAGTTGTTGAGTCCGAACATGGCAGTCCTCGGTTCACCACCAATTTTAAAGTATATATTCCTGCTGTTGTATAAGTGTGGAGCGGGGACTGTGCTGTTGAAGTAAGACCATCACCAAAATCCCAATAAAAAGTTTGATTTAATGGTGAGTTATTTAAATTAAAAAAGGTAAAGGAAAAACCATCACAACTAATATAAGAAGGTTCCAGTTGAGAGCCTGCAAAATCACAAGGGTCAACAGAAATAATAAAATCTTTGTTATGGATAGAGATAAACTGACCATTCCTATAAGATGAGATACAAACCGAAACAACATATTTTCCGGCATCGGGCGCCACTCCTGAGATAATACCGGTTCTCGGATCTATATTAGCAAGAATTCCTAATGGCCGCGTCCCTGAAAAGCCATTTATATAAGTTACCACTCCATATGGCGGAGGCCCTGGTGTATTAAATGAAGCGTCGGCTGCGTCGCCACCATTTTTTGCACTGCATAAACTATATACCAATGAATCACTGTCAGGATCTGTTGCACTAAAATTTAAGGTGAAAGGTTTATTATAGCATACTACAGAAATGCCGGTAGAAAACCGTGGGCTGCTGTCATTTATTGAACCATTGTCATTAGGGCCTGGTATGTTACAGGTATAGGTTGCACCTACACTATTTGGAACGTTCATAATATTATCGATCCTGCAACAGGTTTGATAAGCAATTGTATAACCGCTGTTGTTATTGGTCAGCTCAATTTCCATCTCGTAATAACCAACGGTATAGCTAAGGGTCGGAGGGTTTGTAATGCACGGTGGTAAGGCATTGATCGGAACCAGCTCAGAAAACTGGAGCGACCGGGTTATATAACCGATCCTGTTATTATTATCATTGTTATAAATACCCATCGTAACAGTTGCGGGCATCACAGAGCACCCAAAGCAGTTTTCGTCCCTAAAAAGGCGAAGTGTGACAAGATATCTTTTTGTATTTGCCGTAGATCCCGGCCCCAGGTAATCATAGATCATTTCTCCACCAGTAATGTGTTTAGCATAAGCAAGGGAGAAAGAAGAAAGGAAGAACAATAAAAGTAAAACGTTTTTCATCCACTGATGTATTCAATAACAGGACTGTAAAATAATCAAAAATGCTGTCTGGTATTTGTATTTGGCGACAGGCTTTCTAAAAAATTAGCCAAAATTTCATTCGCCTTATCTGTTTCTTCCAACATTCCCATATGTGCACTATTGCGTAATACATGAATATGCGAACGATGCGGAATATGCGATTGTTCCAGGCTATGCCCGGGCATAACTGCTTTATCATGTTTGCCGATAATGAATAAAATCGGGACACTTGCTTTTTTAAGTATCGCTGTTCTGTTTGGCCGTGTTATCATTGCTTCATAATATTGTATCAATGCTTCTGCCGCAAATGCCTTTCCCTTCTCTATTAACGAATCAGCTTCCCCGGAGTTGCCCTGTTCATAAAATAAACCGGGGATACTTGTTTTTAAAAACGCTTCACTCCCGCTTTTACGGATGAAATCGATTGCTTTTTGGCGGGTTTCAATTTTTGCAGCATCATCTGCATATGAACTTGAATGAAAAAGGCCGAACGCCGCCATGGATTCGCTATATTTCTCTGCAAACGCGAGGGTAATATAACCACCCATGCTATGGCCGATCATAATACACCTGTTGATATTTTCTGCTTCCAGTATTGACCTGATACAATCGGCATAAACTTCCATTCCAACTTTTTGATCATTTATGATACCGGATCTTCCGCTGCCCGGAAGATCCGGTATGATCAATAAATAATTGTGTTTAAGAAATTCTACTTGCCGGTCCCATACATCACTGTCTTCTGCGAAACCATGTACCAATACAACCGGCAGGCCTTTGCCCGTAATTTTATAATGTATATCCGTATTTCGGAAAGCTATAGATCTATTATGTGTCATTTTATTTCATTTAATGCTTGAAATGAACATTACAGGATAATACTTTCATTATTATTCCATGTATTTGATCGCAGAACGGTACAACAGCAGTAAAACAAACGGTAGCAGTGCCGGGTTCATTTGTTGTGGCAAAAAGTACCAGGCTAACAATAAGATACCTAATGAGATCGCCGTAAATAAAAAATATTTTTTTACAAATGCTGTTTTCTTATTTATAAAAAATGCGATGAACACATGAGTGGGTAAAGCCCACAAAAGGTTATAATTATCTTTTGTCATGCTGTGGTCGGTCGCTACCCACATAAAGATCAGGATGAAGCCCAGCAATCCAGTAAGAAAAAACAACAGGCCATCTATTCCTTTCACGATCATTTGCAGGGATCTTTTTTTTGATGATCCCATTATAAATACCAATAGCAGCAGCAAAGCAAAAATAAGTTTTGGTGTAAACCATGAAGCCGGTTCATTTGATGCAGGCAGATCGTAGAGGTTATGTGAGGTGATCACAAACGGGGGCCTGCTTTTGTCAAGTGCCTTCATAAGGTTGTCTGGCAGGAATTGTTGTTGTTGGGCAGTCATTACTGCGTCGGTCCTGGCGCCTAATAAAATATCAATGCCAAGCTTGCTCCAATATTGTTTGCCTTTATCAAGGTATTCGTGGATCGCCTGCCGAAACCTTGTTTTTGATGGCATAACGGCGGGGAGTAATGGCTCTGGATATTTATTTTTTACAAGAATATCCCTCAACCTGGTTGTGCAATTATCCAGGAAAAAATCATATTGATAATATTTATTTTCCTCTTTAAGATTTTCGACCAGGTAATGACGGATATTGATCTTTTCAGATGCAGTAAAATCAATTACCTGTTCCGTCATCCCACGATTAGTTACCTGGTAAATGAATTTGAAATCCTTAAAGTTTTCAATGCTGATATAATATGGAAGCTTACCCCTGATAAATTTAAAATAGAAACCTTCATCGTCGAAATTGAACGTGCCATAGTTATATACGATGTCTGTAACGCTGTTGCTATCAATAACCCGCAAAGCACTGTGGCCAAAAATAGAATATAGCTCATCTCCGGGAGTGCAAGTAAGCAATGAGATCCTGAGCCGGGAACTATCCTGCCCGAAAGAATTATAATGCAAATTAAAAAAGATGCATAAAAAAAGTAGGCGGGAAAAAAATAGCTGAACTGTTTTACTCATGCAAAAATGAACGTTTAAGACGTTTAATATCAGTTAAAGGTTTAAAAGTTTAATAGTTATTGAAACAGTTTAAAGAGTTCAATATCGTTTAATATGGTTGAATACTTTCTATATCTTGAAGCGCATTTATTATTTCAACCTTTCAACTTTTCAACCCTTCAACCTTTCAACCCTTCCCCCTACCTGCTATAATTAGGAGCTTCCTTAGTGATATCAATATCATGTGCGTGACTTTCCCTCATACCGGCATTGCTGATCCTTACAAAACTCGCTTTTTGCAATGCTTTGATACTGTCAGCACCACAGTATCCCATACCTGCCCGCAGGCCGCCCGAATATTGGTGTACCACTTCACGCAGGTTTCCTTTAAACGCAACTCTTCCTTCAATGCCTTCCGGTACGAACTTTTTTATATCATCATTCACATCCTGGAAATAACGGTCACTGCTTCCCTGCGCCATCGCACCAAGAGATCCCATGCCACGATATTGCTTGAACTTTCGCCCTTCATAAATGATCGTCTCACCGGGGCTTTCTTCTGTGCCGGCAAATACATTTCCCATCATAACACAAGTGGCACCGGCTGCAAGTGCCTTTACCATATCACCGGTATAACGAATGCCCCCATCGCTGATGATGCCCACGTTCCTGTTCTTCAAACCGTTTGCTGCCTCCATAATGGCAGTGATCTGGGGTACACCTGTTCCCGCGACAATACGCGTTGTGCAGATAGAACCCGGGCCAATGCCCACTTTAACAGCATCTGCGCCTGCGTCGGCCAAAGCCTTTGCTCCTGACGCAGTAGCAACATTTCCCGCGATCACCTGTATATTCTTAAAGAATTTTTTCACCTGTTTTAAAGCGTCGATCACTCCCTTTGTATGGCCGTGTGCACTATCCAGGCAAATAATATCAGCACCAACATTGTGTAAGGCTTCTACTCTCTCAAATGTATCTTTTGTGATACCAACGCCAGCGCCTACCAGCAGCCTCCCGAAAGAATCCTTGATCGCATTCGGATGGCTCTTTAATTTTAGGATATCCCCAAACGTTACCAGGCCGATAAGCTTCCCGGATTTGTTCACTACGGGCAATTTTTCTATTTTATTCTTCTTAAAAATGAGTTCTGCTTTTTTCAGATCCGTTTCTTCAGGTGCTGTGATAAGATTGTCCTTTGTCATGACCGTGCTTACCTTGTGGCGGTTATTGGTCTCAAACCTTAGGTCACGGTTGGTTAAAATTCCTACTAGTTTTGATTGCTCATCAACGATCGGGATTCCACCTATCTTATTTTCTCTCATGATCCTAATGGCTTCGCCGATGGTTGCATCAGGGCTGAGTGTGATAGGATCAAGTATCAAACCGTTCTCACTTCGTTTTACTTTGCGAACCTGCTCAGCCTGGTGTTCGATCGTCATGTTCTTATGAAGAATTCCAAGGCCGCCTTCCCTTGCCAGGGCGATCGCAAGCTGTGCTTCCGTTACTGTATCCATAGCCGCACTAAGCATGGGTACATTTAAAACGATCGTTTTAGTGAGGTTGGTTCGAATGTCAACATCGCGTGGAAGCACCTGGGAGTATGCAGGCATGAGTAAAACGTCGTCAAACGTCAGACCTTCTCCGAAAAATTTTGTTGAATTGTTTGTAGCAGGGGAGTTAATTATTGTTGCCATAGGCGAAGGTAAGAGGAAAATTTGAATAGCGAAATATTGCAAAACATGCAACAGCGGAGCCGGGACAACCATTTAAATTTAAAAAAAAGCAGGGTCACAATCCGGTGCGATTCACTTATGCTCCCATCCGGTTTGTTGAATATGCATTCGACAAAGCTCGCGGTTGGTAAAGTGAAAACCGGCTGATCCCCTGCTCAGGAAGTTGATCCTCATTGTGGTAGAACTTTATGAAGATTATTTACATAACCAACCGTCTATC
>JBDSDG010000213.1:0-35914 GCA_039920685.1 Ferruginibacter sp. | reverse complement strand
ACAATATGGATTCAGCGTAGATGAACCTTTCAGCTCTATTCTATTTAATTAAGAGGCAACTGAAGGATGCTAAATAACGTTAATAAACTAGTGTAAAAAAAATGAAACTAATTAGTAACTTAGTTATTCAATCTATACGTTGCACCACATAAACACCTTTATAAGTATAGGAAGGACTAATAAGTCTTTATTACCTGCCTGTATATATCTATGCGTTTCCTTCTTTTACTGCAATTTATTTAGTCAAAGCTGCCCGCCTAATATTGATTTTGAACAAGGGAATTTTAGTGGATGGAAATGTTATACCGGGTTTACCGCGGAGAATGGTAATCAGAATAATATTACTCTCACGGCTACGCAGGGGCCGGTGCCAAACCGGCAAACAATTTATAGAGCCTATCCCAGCGCAGGTTATGACGAATATGGCGGATTCCCCATCAACTGTCCAAACGGAAGCGGGTATTCAATCAAATTAGGCAACAATCTTGGTGGCGGACAGGCAGAAGGGATCTCCTACGAATTTATTGTTCCGGCGACTCAAAATGTATATACACTGATATATAATTATGCCGTGGTTTTCCAGGACCCTGCGCACCTTGAATTTCAACAGCCCAGGATGGAAATAGAAATAAAGAATTTAACTGATAACAGGGTCATTGATTGTTCATCCTTTACTTTTTTCCCCAATGGTTCCCCCCTGCCTGGTTTTCAATTGTCACCGATAGCCTCTGGCGATGCACCGGTATGGTACAAGACATGGTCTGCCGTATCCATTAATCTTGATGGAAATGCCGGAAAGAGGATCAGGCTGTTTTTTAAGACTGCGGATTGTACTTTCAGAAGACATTTCGGATATGCATATATAGATGTTAATTCAGAATGCAGTGGAAGGTTTGTTGGTGCATCATTTTGTGCTGATGATACAGCTGTACATGTAGTAGCCCCGTACGGCTATGAGTCGTATAATTGGTATAATAGTAATTTCTCCCAGGCGCTTGGTAGTTTACAAACATTGACATTTAGTCCTCCTCCGGCCGTAGGATCAACGGTTGCAGTGATCGTAAAACCATATAACGGTTACGGTTGCCTGGATACATTGTATACGGATCTTTTAGATAACCTGGTGATAAACGCTAAAGCCGGAAATGATACAGTTTCCTGTAACGGTGACCCGGTTCAACTTGGTGCCCCACCCAAACCAGGTGAAAGATATCACTGGATTCCGTCTACAGGATTATCAGATACTGATATTGCAAACCCGATCGCACTACCGGCAGTAACAACAATTTATTATCTGAACACACGAAGCCTGGGAGGAGGTTGCAGCATGTATGATACTGTTCTTGTAAAAGTTTCCAATCTGGATCCGACGCTTTTTCTGGATGGTAAGGAATCATTTTGCTTAAATACAGGCGACAGTGCCGTATTATCGGTATTTCCAACTGATACAATTCAATGGTATAGGGATGGTTTTCAGATCGCCGGTGTAAATCAAACCAGGTACAATGTAATTCAAACCGGGGTTTACCATGCCCGCCTGTCAAATCAATCAGGCTGTGTATTGATCACGGCAAGCAGGAACATCAAGGTCTCATCTATTCCCGCTGCATCATTTACTGTTTTAGATCCCTCACAGTGTATGATCGGAAACAGTTTCTCCTTCACGAACCACAGTACTAACGTACAGGGAGAAATGCATTACAGGTGGTTGTTTGGCGATAGTTCTGAAGCATCCGTTCGTGATATTGTGCATACGTATAGCAAAGCAGGAATATACCGGGTAAAACTCATCGTATCCAGTAATGATATCTGTGCGGACACGGCTTCATTTACTATACAGGTTCACCAGAATCCGATGCCCGAATTTATAGCAAAGCCGGTATGTATCAACCTGCCTATGGAATTCATAAACCAAACTGCGGATACCCTGAATTCCCCAATAAATTATTTGTGGGACCTGGGTAATGGAACATTTTCAGATCAGCGCACACCACCTTCGCAGGTTTATCAAACAGCAGGCGTTTACACGATCAGGTTATCTGTAAGTTCAGCCCAATGCCCTTCCCCATTGGTAGCTTCAGAAAAAAATATTTTCGTTGATAAGCCCAGGGTGGGAATACGTTATCCTGACCAGGTAGCTGTAGAAGGCCTTCCATTAGATCTGCAGGCAAGGCCGATCGTTGATGCAACTGTTTTATGGCAACCAGGCATTAACCTGAACAACCCGCAAAGCTTTACTCCTGTTTTTACCGGCACTATAGCTAAGGAATACTCGATAACCTTGACAACCGAATCAGGCTGTATTACCGTGGATTCACAATCTGTAAAGATCGTGAAGAACATTGCCATTTATGTACCTTCTGCTTTTACTCCTGATAATGATGGTACAAATGATGTACTCAGGCCATTTATGTTTGGAATCAAAAAACTGAACTGGTTTAAAATATATAATCGTGGGGGCGAACTGATGTTCATCGCATATGAGCCATCAAAAGGATGGGATGGCACATATAAAGGGAGGAGACAGGAAATGCAAACTTATGTTTGGCTGCTTGAAGGATTAGGTGCGGATGGAAAAATGTATTCAAAAAAAGGAACTACGGTATTAGTGCGTTAGAAATAAGTCACTTCCTGTATAATTCTATCATATACTGCTAAATTGGTGATCCTGAGTGCGCTGCTTATAATATAATAAACGTAAACGGCCATCTCGTGATACAGTAGTGATGTGCTCACTTTTTTTTCGCTGCCGTTGTCAACACTTCGAGCAAAAGTTTATTCAACTCCGCCGCTTTACTCATTACCATTAAATGTGTTCCCTGGTGAATAGAATGTGTTGGATTTGTTTTCTTGAATGGCAAAACCTCATCCCTGGTGCCGTGGATATGCCACAACGATTCCGGCTGTTCTTCATTTCTCCACCTGAGTATTGCACCCAATGCCCATTTAATGAATGCAGGATCGCTGTCTTTAATAATTTGCCTTATTATCTTTTTATCATCGGGACTTTCGGTGGTGAAGAAACGCTTTATAAGCGAAGTGGATTTGAAAAAATTAGGCGGTACAAATTTATGAAGGCGAAAGAAATATGCAACCCTGAACCTGCCGGGAAACTGCCTGTAAGTAGAAGCACTGGATACCAGGATAGTTGCGACCGGCTTGTATCGTTTTGCGATCTCTGATGCTATCATGCCGCCCATCGAAAGGCCTATCAATATGAATTTTTCATGTGGGCTGATCTTTTCGGCAAGCCTGAGAGCATATGATTGAAGGCTTTCTTTTTTATGCGGCTGGATCCAATCAAGGTATACGGTTTCAAAACCCGGCGGCAGTTGGATATGTTTAAAAACCCGGCTGTCGGCTGCCAGGCCACTAATGAAATAAACCTTCATACGCTAAATTAAATAAATCAACGATTGCTTTCAAAGCTTTTCAAGGTTAATATATATATATGAAAATGAAAATAAATTTGCTGCTACTTTTCTTATTCGTTATTACAATAATATTTTGCAGCTGCAAAAAATCAGGCAATGATGAAGTTCATCATATCAGCTGCGAGAACCTGTTGACAGATACTGCCGGCACATTTGAAAATGCACGAATATATTTGCCTACCGCTTTTACTCCAAATAATGATGGACGAAACGACATTGCACGCCCTTTTAGATACGACATATCTTCCTTTGTATTTGCTATATATGACCGAACGAATGCACTCGTGTATACTACAAGCCAGGCAGGCGATGGATGGAATGCACCAATATCCGCAAATACTGCTACGGTTTATTATTACAGGATACAGGCAATCACAAATTCCAATCATCACATAGCCATGTGCGGCGAACTAAATTACTTAATATGCCGCCCGTCATCAAATCAATTGACTGATTTTTACTTTGAAGATCAACTAACTTCCGCCGGGTTTTCAGGCACTACAGGAGAAAACCTTGCCGTCTGCCCTTAAAGGATACTCCTTTTTGTTTAATTTCCTATTGAACATATAGTAATGCCCAACTATAAATAATTATTGCCCTTCGTCCTTTTTACGTTTGATGCAGTTTTTTAATAGCACATCTTGCAGCTTCTTATAGCGACTTAAAACTTTTGCCATGAAAAAGATTGCTCTTCTGATCACAATTGTAATCTTAAGCTTTTCTGTTGTTGCACAGAACGAGCCAGGAAAAATAACGGGCACGGTAAATGGGCCGGACAATAAGCCTGTAGAAGCGGCAACCGTACAATTATTAAAAAATCCTGATAAAGCACTTGTGAAAGTAGCACTAACAGACAAAGCCGGCAATTATAGCTTTGAGAAGATCCCGGCAGGAAATTATGTTGTATCAATTACTGCAACAGGATTTGTAAAGAAATTATCAGAAGCTGTGGAAGTTAGCAATGAAAGGCAGGAAGTTGTTATTTCATCATTGGGATTGACCAACATGGCTAAAGCACTTGGTGGTGTAACGGTTACGGCAACACGTCCTTTCGTTGAACAGAAGATCGACAGGATGGTTGTAAATGTAGACGCATCACCATCCAATGCCGGAGCTACTGCACTTGAGGTTCTGGAAAAATCTCCCGGTGTAACGGTTGACAATGATGGCAACATTAGTTTAAAGGGAAAGCAAGGCGTGATCGTAATGATGGATGGAAAGCCAACCTATTTATCGTCAGCAGACCTGGCAAATGTTCTTAGAAACCTTCCTGCTTCAGCGCTGGACCAGATCGAGATCATGACAAATCCTTCTTCAAAATATGATGCAGCAGGTAATTCCGGGATAATTAATATCAAAACGAAAAAAAGTAAGACGAAAGGGTCAAATGGAAGCATCGCTGTGGGGAACACCGGTTCACTATTCAGAATAGGTGGCAAGGAAGAATTGTTGTGGAAGCCTACGGTATCCATCAATTATAATTACAAAAAAAATAAGGTAAACTTATTTGGAAACTTCGTTTACAACTACCGAGAAGGCCGAGGTCTACTTGATATAACAAGCAGGTATTACCGTGAAGGCAAGCAGATTGACAGCATTAATAAGGTTAATACAGCCTTCAGGTTCAGGAACAATAATTATACAGTTAAACTTGGAATGGATTATTCACCTGATAAGAAAAATACTTTTGGTATAGTTCTAAATGGGTTTCTGTTTGCAGGGCGCCCTCGTCCTACAACCTTCACCACTTATACCGATCTTGAAGGTGATGTATTCTCCAGGCTAAATTCTGTTACAACCAATAAGCTTAGCTGGAATAATTTTGCAACCAACCTTAATTATCGTCATGTTTTTGACAGTACAGGAACTGAATTCACCCTGGACCTGGATTATTCAAATTACATGAATGTTTTTGACCAGTTGTTGAGTACTGGCTTCTTCGACGGAAATTATAATCAAACGGCGGATTCTATGTTCCTGAGAGGCCATCTTCCAAGTGACATAAATATCTATTCATTGAAATCTGATTTTGTAAAGAACTATAAGAAATTAAAGATCGAGACAGGTATAAAATCCAGCTATGTAAAATCTGATAACCTGGTAAATTATGAAAGGAAATCAGCAGGCGGCTGGGTTCCTGATTCCAGGAACAATCATTTTGTTTATACTGAGAACATCAATGCTGTTTATGTAAACGCCAGTACGGATATTAAAAAATGGAGTGTTCAAACAGGTTTAAGAATGGAGAATACCAATACAAAAGGTGTACAGGAATCAACAAGTTCCAATGTGATAAGAAGTTATATCAGCTTCTTCCCTTCAGTGTTTTTAAGTTACGCCGCAGATAAAAAGAATACTATCACAGTTTCAGCAAGCCGGCGCCTGCAACGTCCAAACTACCAGGACCTCAATCCATTTACTTTCTTCCTGGACTCATTGTCTTATCGGCAGGGCAACCCATACCTTACCCCACAATTTTCTTACAATTATGAATTGGCACATAACTATAACGGTAAGTTGATAACTACATTAAATTATACAAATACCACTGATGTGATATCAAATATCATTAATCGGAAGCGTGGATCAAACAATGAAATAATAGGATTTTTAACATCGGACAATATAGCAAAGTATACCAACATGGGTATTGCGATCAGCGCCCCGGTGAAGTTTGCAAAATGGTGGAATACCAATCTTTATGGAAATGTGTATCGAAACCATTACCAGGGAACATATATTTCTAATGAAACAGGCGTGGCTGAGGTCGTAGATCTAGACATTGCTTTTACTTCCTTTACATTTAATATCAATAATAATTTTACGATCGGAAAAGGATGGAGTGCTGAGCTAAGTGGGTGGTATCGGTATAAAACTGTTGAACAATTATCATTATCTTATCCTATGGGACAAATGAGTATCGGCCTTGCAAAGAATAATTTATTAAAGGGCAAAGCGAGCCTTCGCCTTAATGCACGCGATCCATTCAATTGGCAGCATTATGCTGCACTCACAAAATATGGTACTGTTGATATAAACATAAAGAACCGCTGGGATAACCGGCAATATGGTGTAAACTTCACTTATAGATTTGGGAAACAACAGGGTCAACAATCACGCAAAAGAGCTTCAGCCACAGAAGAAGAACAAAGAAGAGTCGGGGCAGGAGGTAATTGATACAATTATAAAATGAAACGTTTAAGTCGTCCTATTGATAACGACTTAAACGTTCGTAATAAATTATTTAACAATAAAAGAAACTTTTTTATCTCCCCACAATAAAGTTATTACACCTGATTCATCAATTGCGAAAGTCATCTTTTCTACAAATGGTTCAGCCTTTTCTTCTTTAACTTTTATCCTTAGCGCATCATCGGCTTCTTTGTATTCGAAAGCGCCCCACTGTTTCCATGTTTTATTAAATATTATTGTCCATTCATCACCTTCAACCAGGGTGAACAATCCGTATTTGCCCATTGGAAGTGGTTGTCCGTTGATGGTTACATTTTTATTTACTTCAAAAACAGATGCTTCATTAGCTCCCGTTCTCCATACCTGACCGGTCTTAGGTTCAAGATCCACACCAATCGTTCTGCCTTTTACAGAGGGCTGGCTATAATCTATGGTAACGTTGACCTCTCCTACTTTTTGCTTTACCAATGCAGGCGGACTTGGACGCTTTGATTTATCTGCCTGGCCAAAACATCCCGTAGTTAAGGATAATAAGAAAGCGAAAACACCAAGAGAAAATAGATATTTCATTGTATAAATTTTACGTGTTAAAAATAAAGTGATTAAGTTATTGATATTTTCATTCGTGTTATCCGGTTTTTTGATGAATGGCCCTTTAAATAAATAAGACACACTAAGGTGTGCCTTATTATTAAAAATATTTAAATAGCTATTTTATAACATTTCCTTCAGCGTCCAGGTAATAAGTTATATATCCGCCTGCTTCCTTTACCCTAACTATATACAACTGGTTTCCTGATTTTTTTAGCATCGTTATATCATAGAGCTTATCAGCATAAGTGTTCCTTAATTTAGTAATTATTATTTCGGGAACATAATTCACTAATACAGGAGAAGTGGAATAACCAGGCTTCAAACCTGTTAACGTATTGCCAGTAACCTGTACCACCGTAGGATTTGATTTTGAAATTGGGTTATCATTATCTGCGACACCTGAACTGGGATATGCAGGATTAT
This sequence comes from Ferruginibacter sp., assembly GCA_039920685.1. Lineage (GTDB taxonomy): Bacteria > Bacteroidota > Bacteroidia > Chitinophagales > Chitinophagaceae > Ferruginibacter. Next base: position 28,271 of record JBDSDG010000213.1, on the reverse strand, counting down.
CGATCCTTGTCTGAACTGCGGTTGTTGCGGATACATTTGGATTGACCGTAGTTGTTGAAGTAATTACCGTACTTCCGTTTCCCGGGGGAATAACCGGCGTTTCCCTCGTAACGACAGGTGTATTATTGGGTGTGCTGATAATGGTTGTGGTAACAGGTGTGTTAGGAGAAATCAGGGTGTTATTTACTGCGGAACTATTTGAATTATTGTATAAGATCGTTCCCGGGTTACCGTTAGGATTTACCCCTGAAACGCTATTATTGGAAGATGAATTTAGAATCGTTGTTCCAGGCTTATTTTGACTTGTGGGATTTGCCTGGCTAAAGACCATTATTGAAAGAGTGCAAAATATTAAACAGGTTAACAATTGTTTCATAAAATATTATTTTAAATTATAAAGCTGTACTTATAATAATTTACAATTCCTATGCCCGCAATTAACAAGCTCCAAAACCTGGTTGTGCCATCATAAAACCGGGTAGTAAAATGCCCGAACTGATTACATTACTATTTAAATGGATGTAAGTTTATAATTTCAAACTGCCCTCTTCTGAATCCACAAGGTCTTTGCCTGCAACTACTGATGCGATCATCTTAATGAAATTCATTGCACGATTCCCCTTGCTATCCCAATATGCACCTTCAATAGGTTCTACTTTTATCAAGGATATATTCGGATCATCTTTACCTCCCTGGAACCAGGTCTTAAAAAGCGGCTCCCATAATTCTTCAATTTTATTCTTATCATTTACTACGCTTGCAATTCCATTGATCGTAATGAAACTGCTTTTGTTGCTGTCAGAATAAAACAGCTGTACTTTATTGTCTGAAATCACTTCTTTATTCTTATCACTGTTTCGATCGCTGATAAACCAGAGATAATTATCTCTCTCACTTTGTTGTGTTGCCATAGGCCTCGCTGTTGCACCTTTATGGTTTTGTATATCAGTGCAAAACAGGCATATGTTGATTTCATTAGTTAACTCCTTTATCTTTTTGATAGCTTCTGTTCCGGAAAGGTTTTTAATTTCGTCCATAAAATATATTTTAATAGTTTCTAAAGAAAAATACATGCCATATATTGTCAAAAACTAATCTCAATTTGTTTAATAATGTTCATGACAATATTTAAAATATCTTTAAACAAATGGGTACGGGCCCAAAAAAATGTAGATGATAATACCCGTCATTTTAATATTTTTAATAATGATGAAGATCGTTATCGTAGCTGCTCTATTCATAATTTCCTGTTCAAGATCGCATTATACTGATCCTCATGTGCTGATCAAAACAAGATTGGGTGATATTGAGGTTGAGGTTTATAAGGCCAAAGCTCCTGTTACTGCAACGGCCTTTTTAGATAATGTAGAATGGGGGATTTATGATAAAAGCAGTTTTTACCGGGTGCTAAAAACTGAGCAATTACCATCAGACATGAACACGGGGATCATTCAAGGAGGTATTTGGCCCGAACTAAAAAATGGAAACAAAATTACGCCTATTCATCATGAAAGTACAAAGCAAACCGGGCTAACCCACACCGATGGAATTATCTCCATGGCAAGAACTGATACCGGAACAGCAACTACAGAATTTTTCATTTGTATTGGTGATCAATCTCCTTTAGATTTTGCCAGGCGCGGAACAAGTGATGGACAGGGATATGCAGCTTTTGGCAAAGTATTCAAAGGAATGGATATTGTCAGAAAGATCCATAACCAGGGTAACCATGGAGATATTTTTGATCAGAAGATTGAAATAACTGTTATCAAACGATTATAATTATAAGCTGCTGACCGAAACTTTCCTTACAATTTCTTTAGTTTAAATTATTAATTATATGCCGAGGTATGTTACAGAGCTTTGTGCTTGGTACATAAAAAGTATAATAAACATGTGAAATAAGCGTTAATTATAGACCCTAGTAAAACCCGAATCCATGCAATTTTATATTGCTGAACCAATATTCCTATGTGCTAATGAGAAAACTTCTATTTTTCATTTATTTATTAATTGCTGTCGCGGCATCGGCACAAGAAGCCATTCCGGCTAACCAAGCCATTGATTACTATCACTTAGATAAAAAAACCAATTTACATGATCGCCTGGCGTGGGATGAAATTGAGCCATTTATCAATGGATTTTCCCGGGTTTTAAAAAACGGCCTTTTTTCCTTCATAAATCAAAAAAAGGAATTAATCATGCCTGTTCAATTCGAAGGCGCCCGGAATTTTTGCAATAAATTTTCCGCCGTAAAGAAGAATGGAAAATGGGGTTATATAAATGAAACCGGCAAGATGGTGATCCCTACCAAATATGACATTGTTTTTGATTTTAAAGAGAGGTCCACTGTTGTTTTAAAAGGAAGCAAATGGTTCCTGATCAATACTGCCGGTATCATTTTGAAAGAACTGGACATTACAATATTTTATGGATTTGAAAATGGCTATGCAAAAGTGGAAAAGGAGGGCTTGACAGGCATTATGGATCTGAGCGGGAAAATAATTTATGACCATCATCATTTATTGCCAGCAAGTTCAAGGCTTCCTGCATTTACTTCAGCAGTAAACAGCAGTAGTGTTTGCCCGGATAACATTGATTTTGAATACGGATCCTTTTTAAACTGGAAATGTTTTACAGGAAGTGTTGATTCGGTTGGAAATATAAATATGATCACGGTTACTCAGTCGGCGGCTACACCAAACCGTCATACGCTTTATAACAGGATACTTCCCTCCCCGCTTGATGCATTTGGTTTATTCCCCACTAACCCTCCGGATGGAAGCAACTTTGCTGTGCGCCTGGGAAACACACAGATCGGCGCAGAGGCAGAACGTATACAATATAAGATCCGCGTACCTGTAAATGATTCAAACTTTTCTATAAAATATGATTATGCTGTTGTGTTTGAAGATCCCGGTCATACTACATGGACCCAACCAAGGTTTACTGCTAAACTTTTTGATTCTGCCGCCAATGCTTATGTTGCGTGTGCATCTTTTGAATATATTGCCACTTCAAGTCTCCCTGGTTTTGTGCATTCTACGGTTGACACAGCAGTAATGTTCAAGCCCTGGTCATCAGTGTTTGTAAGTTTGCGTGGGTATTCTGGTAAAACAATGTTCCTTGAGTTTACTACGGCCGATTGTGTGAGGCGAGGACATTGGGGGTATGCATATCTAGATGTAGAAAAGCCATGCGGTCAGTCTGTACAAGTACAATATGAATGCACATCACCTAACATTACAAACCTGGATGCTCCGCCGGGCTTTCAAAGTTATAACTGGTGGGATTCAAGTTATACGAATTTGCTTGGTATGGGCCAGCACGTTATTTTAAATCCCGGGCCTCCGGCTAATAGTTTGATATGGCTGGAGATGATACCGTTCAATGATTTTGGTTGCAGGGATTCTATGCCCGTAAGAATAGCAGGTGTCTTTAATGCTAATTTTGATGTATCAGATACTGCTGCAGTTTGTGCTCCTCATAGTTTTACTTTTTATAACCGTAATATTCCGTCAACTTTTGCATCATGGGATTTTGGCGATGGCTCAACTGCGATCGGTGATACCGTTTCTCACATATATTTGATACCAGGTAATTATATCGTGACATTAAATGTTATTCTTCCAAGTGGATGTATTGGAAAAGTTCAGAAAAATGTTTTAATTCGTCAGCCTGTAGGAAGCTTTTATTTTAATGGATCATATTTTTGCAATAGTCAGCAAGTGAAGTTTGATGCTGTTGTAAACAGTGCTGATAGCTTGTTTTGGAATTTTGGGGATGGCACATACTCCGCTGGTACCCAAACCACAGTTTACCATTCTTATTTGCTACCGGGCATCTATTTACCATATTTGACCGTGCAATCAAGCTTTGGTTGCCAGAATACTGTTCCATCATCTGATACCATCCGAATTGAAAGATTACGTGCCGGGTTTAATTATTCTGTTCAAAAAACCTGCGGGCAAACATTCATCAATTTGGTTGATAGCTCTTATAGTTATTTCGGGATCAATGATCATCAATGGGATTTTGGAGATGGCACTACCGGGACCGGGATTAATATCAACCACGCCTACACGAATTCTGGTATTTATAATATTCAGCTGATCGTAACCGGAATAAGCGGATGTCGGGATACAATAATAATCCCCGTTAATATCCAGATCTATAATATGCCTGTGGCTAATATCATAGGGCCTTTGGTTCAATGTCAAAATGCTTCCAGTCTTTTTAATGCATCCATCACATCACCTGATACAATAAATATTCTTGAGTGGACAACTTCAAACGGTGCAATGGGGAGTGGAAATTCGTTTAGTTATAACTTTATACAGCCAGGTGATTATACCATTCAGCTTGTAATTGGAACGGTGAACAATTGTTTTGATACCGTGAATCACCCAATAACAATTAACCCTGGATCAGATGTGACCCAACCTTCAGATCAATCAGTTTGCAATGGGTCTTACACAGCGGCCGTTCAATTTTACGGAACCATACCAGGATCCACTTATACCTGGTCTAATGATATGCCGCAAATTGGATTAGCAGCTACCGGTACAGGTAATATTCCATCTTTCAACGCAATTAACAATGGTTCCGTGCCGATAAGTGCAACCATTACTGTTAGTCCATTGGCAACCGGTTGTGCAGGCCCGTCAAAAACCTTTTCAATTATCGTGCTACCGACCCCGGTCATGGTTGAGCCGCTTAGCCAGGTGCTATGTAAAAATGAATTAACATTCCCGATCTCGTTTAACAGTTCCGTTAACAGTACTGCCTATACCTGGACAAATAATAATACGCTGATAGGATTAGCGGCTAATGGTTCCAGTGATATACCTCCTTTCACCGCTATTAATAACACCACCCTGCCAGTTACAGCTTTAGTTACTGTAAATGGATCTGCGAACGGTTGCCCGGCTTTACCAAAAACTTTTGAATTTACTGTTAATCCAATGCCGGCTGTGACCCAACCTGCAGACCATATATATTGTAACGGGACTATTACACCGGTCATTTATTTTGCCACTGCTGTCAACGGACCTGGCTTTAGCTGGATAAATGATAATCCTTCAATTGGGCTTGCTTCCAGCGGTTCAGGAAATATACCTGCATTCACTGCGATCAATAATTCCAATGCTAATGTAACTGCAACGATCACTGTTTTTGCTACTGCCAATTCTTGTCCCGGGCCTCCGAAAACCTTTAGTATAACGATCAGGCCTACAGCCACAATAATACAACCTGCTGACCAGGTAATTTGTAATGGTTCTCCGGTTACAGCTAATATATTTAATAGCTTGGTAACAGGTAGCACTTTTAGCTGGATCAACAATATTCCTTCGATCGGCCTGGCATTAGCGGGATCAGGTACAATTCCTGCATTTACTGCGATAAATACCTCAGATACAACAGTCACTGCAACTATCAGTGTAACTGCAACAATAAATAATTGCCCTGGTGAAACTAAAAGTTTTAAATTCATTATTAAACCTACACCTAAGGCAGATCAGCCGCCATCTCTTGTATTATGTAACGGCGCTCCCACCGAAGTTATCGATCTTACTTCCACGATTCCAGGAACAACATTTAGCTGGACTAATAGCCAGGTAACTATAGGTCTGGCAGCATCAGGAAACGGGAATATTGGCTCATTCACTGCAATTAATAATACCAATGTACCTGTACAATCAACCGTTACCGTTACTCCAACAGCAAATGGTTGCCCTGGCCTTCCCAAAAACTTTAATATAACTGTAAACCCTACACCAACAGTTTTGCAACCGGGAAGCCAGGTTGTTTGTAATGGCACAAATACTACTGCAATAATTTTTGCTGAATCAGTAAATGACACTGATTTTGATTGGGTCAACAATGATACATCTGTTGGCCTGGCTGCGGGTGGCACTGGGGATATTCCATCTTTTATTGCCGTGAACAATAGCAACGTTCCTGTTATTGCAACTATAACCGTTACGCCTACTGCATTTAATTGCCCGGGTTCACCAAAAACATTTACGATCACGATCAACCCTTCCCCGGTAATTACGCAGCTATCTGACCAGGCAGTTTGTAACGGGATGAGCACCTCACCTATTTTTTTAGCAAGTTCCACTGGTGGCACTACCTATTCATGGACCAATAGCAACCCGTCTGTAGGCCTTGCTTCCAGTGGATCTGGAAATATAGATTCATTTTTAGCTGTAAACAATACTTCTGCTACTATAATAGCTGTGATCAACATTTCAGCAACAGCATATGGTTGTACTGGCCGGGTAAAAACAACTAATATTAATATTTATCCTACTCCGGATATCATTGCAGGTAATGACAGGATCGTTTGCCTGGGAAGTTCGGTACAACTGTCTGCATCCGGAGCTGCACAATACTCATGGAGCCCTGCTGATAGTTTAAGTTGTGGCAGTTGTGCAAATCCTATTGCTTTGCCACAAGATGGTTTACAACTTACGGTTCAGGGTACAAGTTCTTTTGGTTGTATAGGATATGATTCCATTTTATTAAAAGTTATCAGGCCTTTTATAATGCTGGTAGATCCCGGAGATACTTTATGTGTGGGCAGATCAACCGGGCTAACGGCATTGCAAGCAAATAGCTACCTGTGGTCTCCCTCTGCGGGTTTGGATAGAACTGATATTGCTGCACCAACAGCAACTCCAACAGTTACTACCAATTACCGTGTGATCGGTTATGATGCATATAATTGTTTCACCGATACTGGATACGTTTTAGTAACTGTCGGACCGAAGCCGCTGGTAAATATTGGCAATGACATTAGTGCTTCAACAGGAAGCGTAGTAACATTACATGCAAATACACAAAATGGTCCTATCATAAATTATTCCTGGTCGCCTGCCACTAATTTAAGTTGTACAGATTGTGAAACTCCGGTTGCAGTAGTCAAAAATAATATTGAATATGCAATTACTGTTACCAATATATTCGGCTGCCAGGCAACTGATATACTTCGTATAAATGTATTCTGCCAGAGTGGTCAGGTTTTTATACCTAATAGCTTCACCCCGGATGGAGATGGATTGAACGATATATTTATGATACGTGGCAAAGGTATAACCGTTAAATCCTTCAGGATTTTCAACCGGTGGGGAGAGCTTGTTTTTGAAAAAAAGAACTTTAATCCAAATGATCCTGCTTTTGCATGGGATGGCAAAGTAAGAGGCAAAGCAGCAACCCCTGATGTATTCGTGTACACGGCAGATGTTGTTTGCGATAATAATGTTGTTTATACCTATAAGGGTAATACTACGATCCTAAAATAATATCAATGAAAAACCTCCTCAACAGATCCGGGCTATTATGTTCGCTGATAATTGTTTCAGCATCTGTATCAGCGCAGGATATTAATTTTTCACAATTCTACGATCTGCCATTATTGAGAAATCCGGGGCTGGCAGGATTGTTTAAAGGTGATATCAGGGTTACGGCTGCATTTAGAAGTCAATGGCAAAGTGTAACGGTACCGTATAGAACTATTGGCATTGGTGTGGAATATAAAAAATCGATTGGCCTTTCGTCAGATTATATTACATACGGATTACAGTTAACCAATGATATTGCAGGCGATTCAAGGTTAACCCGTACGCAGGTATTCCCGGTAATAAATTATCATAAATCACTCAACAGCGAGAAAGATACTTATTTGTCTGCGGGCATCATGGGCGGACCTGTGATGGAACGGTTTGATCCGAGCAAATTAACTTTCGACGACCAATATCTTAATAATTCTTACAGCACAACAAATCCAACTAAGCAAACATTCAGCAAGACCGGGTTTACATATTGGGATGCCGCCGTGGGATTATGTTTTAGCAGTGTGGCGGGTGAAAATTCGCGGTATTATATAGGTGCAGGTCTTTATCATTTTACTAAGCCAAAGGTTGCATTCCAAAAAGATAATGATATTATTTTAAATCAAAAATATGTTGTTAATGCAGGGCTGTCAACACCCTTAAATGATCTAAGCCAGGTGATCGTTTATGCGGATTATTTTATGCAGGACGGTGCTCGCCAGGCACAGGGAGGGTTATTAATTTGTCGCAATCTTGGTGAGAATGAATCCAATGAGACAGTAAATATTTCGGCCGGTCTATTTTACAGGTGGAAGGATGCATTTATGCCAGTGGTGAAATTAGATCATCATAAAATGAGTATAGGTATTACTTATGACATTAATACAAGCAAGCTAAAATCTGCATCCCAGTTACGGGGTGGCTATGAAGTAACGTTGTCTTACAAAGCTTTCAGAAATAATTATAATAGTTCTGCAGACAAGGTCAGATGTCCACGTTTTTATTGATCAGCTATCATCACAACCTTTTACGAAAAAAATTGTTTAATGATCTTAGTTACCTTTAATTACAAAGGGTTAAATCATATGATCATAAAACAAAGATTAAACTCATTTATTTTATTTTCTCTAATAGTATTTAATTCGTGTTCATTTTCCGCAAATAGAACCCAAACCCTGCTGAAACGATCATCTTATGAATCATATGATATGATCATCGTTCCCGGCGTGCCTTTAGAGAACGGTAAATGGGACAGGACAATGAAGGCGCGTGTTTATTGGTCAAAATATCTTTTTGACAGGGGAATTGCAAAAAACATAATGTATTCCGGCAGTGCGGTATATACTCCTTATTATGAAGGAATCATTATGTCATTGTATGCCGAAGCCATTGGTATACCTAAAGAACACATTTTCACAGAAACCAGGGCAGAGCATAGCACTGAAAATATTTATTACGGCTATTACAAATCAAAGCAGCTTGGATTTAAAAAGATCGCACTTGCAACTGATCCATTCCAGGCAAAGCAATTGAACAGTTTTGCAAAACTGCGGCTAGGCAATTCCGTTGGTGTTATCCCAATCGTTTTTGACACTTTACGTGCAATGGAACCGATGATGACTGATCCGGTAATAAATTACCAGCTGGCATTTGAGCCAAATTTTATCAGTATAGTTAAACGCGAATCACGGTGGAAAAGAATCAAAGGGACTTTAAGCTGGAATAAGGACAAGGACGCATACAACCGCCGTAAAAAATAGAATAGGCTGCAATCCCATATCAACTATTTATACCCCCACTCACTTCAATTCTTTGGCCATTGATCCACCGTGCATCATCTGTACAAAGGAACGCAACAACACCGCCAATATCATCTGGTGCACCTACCCTCCCCAGTGGTGTAAGGGAACCGAGCATTGATTTCATTTGTGGATTACTCCTGATAGCGGCATTATTAAAATCTGTTTCGATGGGCCCGGGTGCAACAACATTGGCTCCTACCCCTTTCGGGCCTAATTCCTTTGCAAGATATCTTGTAAAGACTTCTATAGCTCCCTTCATTGATGCATAAACAGAATATCCGGGATTAGAAAAACGTGTAGTGCCGGAGGAAATGTTGATGATCCTTCCTCCTGCCTTTATATACGGAACAAATTTTTGGGTGAGGAAATATATTCCCTTGAAATGAACATTCATGAACTCATCAAATAGTTTTTCGGTTACTTCGGTAAAGGGAACGGTAGCTCCCATTCCAGCATTATTTACAAGGAAATCGAAATTGGTAACATCCCATTTATCGTGGAGGATTGATCGTACACTTTGAACAAATTGATCAAGTAAATTCAGATCACCTATATCAAGTTGAAGGGACGCAGCCTGGCCACCATTTTCTACAATTTCCTTAACTGTTTGTAAAGCTTCCGCCTCATTTGTTCGAAATGTAAGAAGTACATATATTCCTTTCCTGGCCACGCTCAGGGCCATATTTTTCCCAAGTCCCCTGCTTCCTCCTGTAATAAGTGCTATTTTTGCCGGCATATTAATAATTTATGGTAACAAAATTAGATTGAAATAGTTTTATAAATCCTTTCCCTGGAATTTACCGGGTATAATAAAATATAAATTTATTTATTCTTAGGCACTTAGGTTGAATGGCAATAAAGCAATTGCTTCATTGCGATTTTTAAGAACCAGGCTTAAACCACCAAGAATGTCAGCTAGCACTAAAAGATTACCCATATTATTTACAAACTACCAAAAAGTGGTTATCTCATTATTGGCCCTCACACAATTTACAGTTGTACTTGATTTTATGGTCATGTCGCCTTTAGGTGATATGCTGATGAAATCCATGAGCCTTCGGCCTTCACAGTTCGGTTTCGCAGTTTCAGCTTATGCATTCAGTGCAGGAATAGCGGGTTTACTCACTGCCGGATTCGCCGACAGTTTTGACCGGAAGAAATTACTATTGTTCTTTTATATCGGTTTCATTGCGGGAACGTTTTTCTGTAGTATTGCACAGACCTATCAAATGATTATTGCAGCACGCATCATAACCGGATTATTTGGAGGCGTAATAGGTTCTGTTTCTTTAGCGATCGTAGCCGATCTTTTTCCTCTTGACCAACGGGGACGGGTAATGGGATTTATGCAAATGGGATTTGGCGCCAGCCAGGTATTAGGTATTCCAATGGGATTATTTATTGCAAACAATTGGGGATGGCAATCACCATTTATAATGATCGTAGCGCTGGGGATCATCATCTGGCTGCTCATTTGTTTTCGTATGCACCCCATTAATAAACATCTTTCTATTCAATCAGACCGCAATCCCTTTAATCATTTGCTGCAAACGATCAAAAAGAGGCGTTATCGTGTTGGCTTTGTAGCAACAGCATTGTTGTCATTAGGAGGGTTTATGATGATGCCATGGGGAAGTGCCTTTGCCATAAATAACCTGCATGTAACTCAGCAACAGCTTCCATTGCTATTCATGGTATCAGGTATCAGCTCTCTTATTATAATGCCATTAATTGGAAAACTTAGTGATCGGATAGATAAGTTTACAATTTTTGCAATTGCCTCTGCATGGATGATAGTTATGGTCCTGATCTATACAAACCTGGCTTCAGTTCCATTTTGGTTTGTTTTGTTGATGAATATACTTTTTATGGTAGGTATCATGAGTCGTATGGTACCGGCTATGGCGTTAACTTCCTCCTTGCCTGCCATGAGCGATCGAGGTGCTTTCATGAGTATAAATTCTTCCTTACAACAAATTGCTGGTGGCATTGCTGCAGCCGTTGGAGGAATGATTGTTGTTCAAAAAACAAAGTATAGTCCATTGGAAAATTATAATACTCTTGGTTATATCATCGTTGGATTAACGGTCATTAGTGTCCTGATGTTATTCAGGGTCAGCTACATGATAAAAAAGGACAACATCCAGGTTAAGCAGGATAATTTTATACTTGAGGCTGTTTAAAGAACACACTAAGGTACTTGTTAATTGTGTTCCACTAGATTTTCATCCGTGGCATATGGCTTAACTTTAAATCATTAATTATTCGCCATGAATCCCGGGACTAGCATTGCTATAAAATATCTTATAATTTTTTGTTTCATTCTAACCAGCTGTACTTTGTTGGCACAAACACCCGCTGAATGTATTTTCAGGGATACCTTATTTCGAATAGATTTTGGAAACAGCAGATCAGCTCAGGAATTTAATCTCAGATCATTAAAGAATTACCAGCGTGCTTATAACAATTGTCCGGATGATGGGTTTTATTCCTATTCTACTGAAACAAGTGAATGCTTCAATGGTGACTGGATCACCCTGCGTGAAGACCACACGCCAGGGGATGTTGGCGGTAAGATGTTTTTTGTGAACGCTGCTTATAATTCTTCAGCTTTTTTTGTTGCAAATCTTAGTGGCTTTAAACCAAACACTACATATGAATTTGGAGTTTGGATGATGAACTTACGCAAGTTATATGGGGGATGTATTCCAATACCACCTGATATAATTATATCGCTGGAATCGCCGGAAGGAAAAAAAGTAACGGCATTTCAAACAGGCAAGATATCACCTTCAGGTAACCCTTCATGGAAAAAATATTTTGCATTATTTTCGACACCTGCTGACATTACTTCGCTAACAATTAAAATGGTTGATATAACGGACGGTGGCTGCGGCAACGATTTTACAATGGATGATATAACATTTAGAGAATGCTACCCGGTGGAGCCATTTGTAGTATTACTACCACCTGAACCAAAGAAACAGGAACCTAAACCGGTAACTGTTGCTAAACCTATTAAAGAGCAGGTAAAAGAAACACCACCATTAAAAACCGAAAAGCTAGAAGTTGCCAAAAAGGTGAAACCTGAAACGGCCAGGGATGAAAAGCAGATCACAAGAGCGAAACCTGTGGTAATTCCTGTTCCCGATGTTATTGTTTCAAGAGCCAACCCGATAATTAAATCAATAGAAACGCAGACAGCAGATATGCTTGTAGAACTATATGATAATGGACAAATAGATGGGGATACAGTGAGTATTTACCATAACAATCAACTGATCGTTACAAAGGCAGGACTTTCTGAGAAGCCTATCAGTTTTAAGATAAGCGTTGATAAAAATGATCCTCACCATGAATTGATCATGGTTGCAGATAATTTAGGATCCATTCCACCAAATACATCACTTATGATCATAACAGGAAACGGTAAACGCTATGAGATATTCATTTCTTCTTCTGAACAAAAAAATGCCAAGCTTGTGATTGACCTTAAAAAGAATTAGGTTTTTTTTTGGTCATTTCCCTGCTTATAAAAAGAAGGCAAATAAATGCTACCTGTCCAAAAGGAGCAATATCCATAATCAGCCAGTTGCCAAAATGAAATGTAAGTAATGCAATGGCCAACAAATTGTCGAAACGCTTTGTAAAGAACCCAATGATAGTTGTCAATTCAACAATAAAGGATATAATGAATAGTAAATGACTGGTAGCAGGATGGCTTATTAAATAAAGGTTTAGATCTGTTCTCACACCGGTATTGCCTTCTAAAAAATAAGGTGTGAACTGGCCACTTAGCAGGTGACTAAAGTGTTCATTGCCCGCAAGAGAATGATTAGTGATCTTTAAGAACGCTGCAGAAAGGTAAAAGAATAATAAAAAGTATCGGAGAGATTCATAGGCAAATATCTTATTCGTATATCCTTTAAACAAGAAAGGAACAAACACCATGAAAAATCCTACCTGGTAATTTCTGTGAGCCATGTGCCCCATAAATGTTATATAAAACAACATCAATAAAAGAAAAAGTAAAATTGCCAGGCGATTATTTAAAGGATCCCGTACAAATAATAATAATGATATGATAATAATAGAGTCTATTAAAATCCCACACCATTGGTGTTTTAAAATAAATTGAGGCATACCGGCTAAATAAAAGCCCCAGGATAGTGGATCTACTTCAATACTGAAAAAATTATCCCCTTGTAAAAAAGAAAAACTTGAGCCAGAAAAAATAAACAAAAAATACTCAACCAATGCAATAAAAAATATTATCCTGATCTTGTTTAATGTCTTATTGTCGTTGGCCGTTTCCATTTATTTTACCGCGAATTTATAAATACTTGAAGAGTCTACCAGGTTCGCGACTGTCCGGTCAAAGGAAAAATTATATTGAAAAATTTCTACTATCGCCCCGGGAGTGACCTTGTACCCGGCAAATTGCGCAAACCATAAGGGCCATAGATATAATGTATTTTTAACTGGAGTTAAATTCATCAACATTGCTGTTCTTATGGTGCCAATAGGAAATTTTGCACTAAGGTAATCTTCAAGGAAAACCTTTTCACCATGATTCAAATAATTGCTATAACCATTCAGCGAGGTTTCAAGAAAATCTTTTTTCCAATAAGGCCTGTGAGTAAATTTTATAAGTTCACCATTGATCCTAACACCGTAAGTGCGGGCCGTATTTTTATTGTTAAAGTCGATTGTATACATGCTATTATAGGGGAACAAAGTCATGTCCATTTTTTTATAAAAAACGATCGCATAACAGGTAACAAAAACTACTATAAATATAAAAGCAGCCCTCGAATGCGTGTATAGCCTATATAAGAATAAGTTTTTCATCATAAGTTTACCGTGGATGGAGATGTTGGCGGAAGAACAAATTGTTCTTTAAAGCCGGAAAGTAAATAGAAGAATACTATACAATAAGATATTGAACTTATTATTGCGGCAGCGTAGGCCCCGTATTTTGGAACGAGGAAGTTATCAAATCCTGATACCAGTATCAAACCAATAATGTCACCAATAAATATTTTTTTAATGTTGCCTTTACCAATGTATACTGCGTTTAGCAAAGTAAGCATGCCTAAGCAAACAAATCCCGGCAGGAGAATGATCATAAACGAATTCATTTGTAAAAAATCTGTTCCGAAGAAAAACGGGAACAGGAAGTGGCCGGTAACTGCAATAAATACAGCTGCTGCACATAATAATAAGATATATGGCTTCATCATTTTTTTCCATTCTGTAAAGGAAGAGCCAATCGACTCATTAGCGATAAATGGCAATAGCGTTGAACTGATAATGGACGAGAAATAGAGAAAGTACTGCCCTATTTTACCGCACTGTACATAATTGCCCAGGGTAGTACTGTTTTCATATTTCTGAACATAAAAATTGTCGACGCGTAAAAAAGCAAAATAAACCAGCGATGAGATCATGATATAAATTCCACTACGAAAGAAGGTTTTCCAATTGAGTTTGTCTTTTGTCTTTTTCCAGCCGGGATCACTAAAAAGTACCATCATACATCCCTGGATAAAAAAAAGTATGGCGTATGATCCCGATACTCGAACTAGGTTTGAAACTTCTCCGGGTTTTAAAAAAATAAAAAGATAAACCAGGTATAACAGATTTGTTGATCCGAGGATAATATTCTGAAGGTTGAATTTTTTTAGTGCCGATAATATACCCTGGTAAAAGATCAACAATAGGTTGCCGATACTAAAATATATAATTGCAAATCCCTGCTGGAGAAAATAATCGTTGGTATATTGGAAAATAAGGAAAACAAATAATAGCAATACCACTAAAAACAAAGCAATAAACATTAGAAATATTCTATTGATCGCGGGTAATAACAATGGGTTTCTTGATATCACCGAAATAGCTGCGTAATCAAGCCCGGCACTAAAAATAAAAACCACGAAATTCAACAGGTATAGCTCATTAAAATAAAATCCACTAATACCCGCGCCCAGTAAACGAACGATCATTACATTGATAAAAAAAACAAGCAGGTGATTGAGCAGCTTCCCTATAACGTTATGTTTTAAAATGATTGTAATATTTATCATGGAAGCATGCAGGTGCAGTTTTATAAGGGAAATATCATGTAATTTATTTTACAATGCAGTAAATTACAAAATATATATTTGCGGAAGCATATGGCATTCCTTAAGAAAATAAACACTAAAGCTCAAACATCTGCCAGTACTGGATTTGGGGACAATGCCTCCAATTACGGTGGCAGATTCCTTAGGAAAGATGGGCAGGCAAATATTAAGAAGACAGGTATTGGATTTTTAGAACGTTACAGCTGGTTCCACAGTATGCTTGCCATGAAGCGATGGAAATTCTTCATTATTGTGCTTTCATTTTATATCATCGTAAATGTTCTGTTTGCGATAGTTTATTACCTGCTTGGGCCTGCTCATTTAAGCGGCATGATCTATAGCTCAGAATTAGAGAGATTTGGTGAATCTTTTTTCTTCAGCACCCAAACATTTACTACAGTAGGATATGGACGGATAAGCCCGCTTGATTTTTATTCAAGTGCTATTGCTGCATTCCAGGCACTGGTTGGTTTATTAAGCTTTGCCTTAGCAACAGGCCTTATGTATGGAAGATTCAGCAGGCCAACTGCGTATATAAAATTTTCAGAAAATGCATTGATAGCTCCATACAAAGGGATCACGGGCCTTATGATCCGGCTGGCACCATTTAAAAATGCCACCCTGACTGATGCAGAATCAAAGCTAACACTTGGAATGATGATAGAGGAGAACGGGAAACTCGTTAACCGGTTCTTTCCTTTAGAGTTGGAATTGGAAAAAGTGAATGCACTAAACCTAAGCTGGACTTTGGTACATCCCATAACAGAGAGCAGCCCCGTCTATGGATTCTCAAAAGAAGATTTTCAAAATATTCCAGGGGAATTGATCGTTTTTCTAAAAGCATTTGATGATAAGTTCAGCAATACGGTTGTTGCCAGGAGCTCATATACATTTAATGAGATCATTTATGGTGCAGCATATAATCCAATGTTTTACCGGGATGAAAGGCATAAAATGACAGTATTGGACCTGGATAAATTAAACGATTTCAAAACCATTAACCTACCTTCTATCCCTGTTGCGGTGGATACGTCGAAGTAAAGGAGATGAATTGTTGTTCCAGTTTATTTTTTAAGGCTGTTAATAATTACTGCAAATTCAGAAGCTATAAGGCTTGCTCCACCAACCAAACCACCATCGACGTCTGGCTTTACAAAAATATCTGCAGCATTAGATGCCTTTACACTTCCGCCATATAAAATGGAAATCGTTTCTGCTATATGCGCTCCATATTTTCTTGCCATTACATTCCTGATATGCGCATGCATTTCCTGTGCCTGTTCACTGGATGCGGTTTTGCCTGTGCCAATTGCCCATATAGGTTCATAAGCAATTATAAAATTTTCTATCTGTTCGGTTGACAAATGAAACAGGCTGTCCCGTAATTGGTTTTCAATATAACTGTTTTGTGTAACCGATTGACGGATCGAAAGGGATTCACCGCAACAGAAGATAGGTTTTAATCCTGAATCGAAGGCACGGTTAACTTTTTCGGCAAGAACCACATTTGTTTCCTGGTTGTATTCCCTTCGCTCACTATGGCCAATTATAACGTATGGAACTTTTATATTCTTCAGCATTTCCGCACTCACCTCGCCCGTATATGCACCATTCTTTTGTGCAGAGCAATTTTGCGCCGCCACAAAAACATTTGTTTGATTTGCAAGTTTTTCCTGAATTGAAAGCAAATAAGGAAATGGTACAGCAAAGATGGCAAGCTGGTCTGTAGAAAGCTGATTAGGCTCTTTTAAAAGATCATCAATTAATTTTTCACCCTCGGCGAGCGTAAGATTCATTTTCCAGTTTGCAGCAGCTATTTGTTTGCGCATAATTTTCATTGTTTTGAATTATAAAGCCGGGTGATCATTGCCATTTCCTGATCAGTGATGGTAAAACCTTTTAATTTCTTCCAGTTATCAATATCCTTAATCGCTTTGTTGAGATCATAACGCTCAATGCCCCACGAAAAGTTGGCAATGTATTTTGAGGGCATCGAATTGCCAAATATATTACAACATACACCAACAACCGTTGCTGTATTAAAAGACGTGTTGATAGCGGAGCGACTATAATCGCCCATCAATAACCCTCCTTTATGACCTGCACCGATCGTTTCCTTATTTTTGTTCAGGATATATCTTACTTCGCCTGCCGTGTTTTTAATATTGCTGTTGGAAGTACCAGCTCCAAGGTTACACCATTCTCCTATTACACTATCGCCTAAATATCCGTCATGTGCTTTATTGCTAAATCCCATAAGTATCGAATTCTTTATTTCACCACCCGCAATACAATATGGTCCGATTGTAGTTGCGCCGTAAACTCTACTTCCCATTTTAAGTACCGCGTGTTCACCCAAAGCAAATGGCCCGCGGATCAAGCTTGCTTCCATTACAACCGCTTTCTTTCCAATATATATTGGTCCGGTTGAGGCATTTAGGATGCTATGTTCTACCTGTGCACCTTCTTCAATAAAAATATCAGGTTTATTGATAGTCTTATTTGTACTGCTGATCGCCTGGCTTTTTCTTCCCTTTGTCAACAATTGAAAATCCATCCGTATGGCTTCATCATTTAATTGAAACAATTGCCAGGGGTATTCAAAGCCCTTGAATTGTTGCGGATCATTAGACAAAATTGATTTAAAATTATCTAAAGATGGGATAATATTTGCATTGATAATCAATTCTTTTGAAGTACTACCTCCAATTTTTGCAGATATAGGTTGTCCGGTTAGTCTTTCCCACTTTTGGCGAATCGTAAGAATACCTATCCTTATATCAGCTATGTGCCTGGTGTAAGTAAAAGGAAAAAGCTGGTCTCTGCAATGGGAATCTTCCAGGATTATGTTCATGGGAATAAATATACCTAAAAGTTTAGTGTTAAGTGTTTGGCGGTTATTAGTCTGTTTAGGATCATATATAAAATCCCCCCGGAAAACCAGGGGGACTTAAAGTATAGCCATGAAAAACAAACTTGAGATAAAGATAATTATCAATATCAATTATTTCGCTTTCTTTTCGTAACGTTTTTTAAACTTATCAATACGGCCTGCAGTATCAACCAGTACATTTTTGCCTGTATAGAATGGGTGTGATGTATTTGAGATCTCCAATTTGATGACCGGATACTCTTGTCCGTCTTCCCAAAGAAATGTTTCAGAGCTATGGGCTGTTGAACGGCTTAAAAAAGTATGGCCATTGCTCATATCTTTAAAAACCACTTTTTTGTAATTTACTGGGTGAATACCTTGTTTCATAATATTACTACTTTAGCATACGGATTTTGCCGTATAATGTTTTGAATGCGCAAATTTAAGGGATTTTCCTTAAAAACCAGGCAATTCGCTGGTTAACTCTTCATATTTACAAACTGCAGAGCGATTCCAACGTTCCAGGCTTTGCTGGCCTGGATCACATCCTGCAGATCATCAATTTTCTTGCCTGTTACCCGGATTATGTCATCCATTATGGCTGTCTGCACTTTTAATCCACTGTCTTTAATAATTTTTACGATTTTTTTTGCATCTTCCTGCTTGATCCCGTTTCTTACCAAAACCTCTTTTTTCACGATCTTACCGCTTGGGTGAGGCTCTTTGCTAAGGTCATATACTTCAGCTGCAAGGCCTTGTTTCATGCTTCTGCTGATCAACACATCAATGATCTGCTGGATCTTCATATCACTGTCGGCTTCCAGGTTTAGCCTGGAATCTTTTTTATTTAGGTCGATCACTACGTGTGATCCTTTAAAGTCAAAACGGTTGGTTATTTCTTTATTTACAACATTGATCGCATTATCCAATGTTTGCATGTCAACTTTACTGACGAGGTCAAATGAAGGCATAATATTATTTTTACAAATATAAAAAACGCAGCTCAATTGAGACTGCGTTATTTATTTGAGGTTTGAGGTGATAAAATCCGAGATGTCATCTACCTAGAGATGTCATCAACCCCGAGATGTCATCTACCTCGAGATGTCATCTACCCCGAGATGTCATCTACCCCCAGATGTCATCTACTAGTTACCCGATTTTATCCGGTTTTGTTCATCACCTGCACCACCCGTCTTCCTTTTTTGTACTCCTTTAATGGGTTTGCCGAATCGATAGGTAAAACTTATCGTTGCAACACGGTTGTCACTATATTGCCGAAACCTCGCTTCTGTATTCTGAAAATTGATCTCTCCCCTGTTTTTCCTTGGTCCTGTAATATCTCTCACCGTCAACTTTAGCGAACCTTTATTATTTATGACAGACTTTTGTATTCCGGCATTCAATTGTGCAATTGGCTTTATCAGGATCTGGCCTTCAATTCCTTTCGACCGATAAAATCCCGATAGTTCACCGCTCCAACCTTTTTTAAAAGTAAACTGGTTATTAACATTGAACAGGTAGGTGGTGGCCTCAACGTCCAATTCCTCTCCGTACAAAATGCCTTTGTATTGCTGGTAATTTGCTTCACCATATAAAGAAGACTTAAACCATTTTGCAGGTGATACTTGTGCACTAACGGAGAGGTTTACATGATTTCTTAATCCGTAATTTCCCTGGCGAACGATCGTGGCAAAATCTATTTGTTCAAATGTTTCATTGATCAGATCTTTTGTGCGGCTATAGCTTAACGTGGTTGTCAAAAACTGTTTGAAAGTATGTGACAATTCAAATTCATTTGAATACATCGGCTTCAAAAATGGATTACCTGCACCATATGTGTATTTATCCAGGAAGAAGAGGAACGGATTCAGGTCTTCATAATCCGGGCGGTTAATGCGGCGACCATAAGAAAGACCGAACTGATTCTTTGCATTTGCATTATAGCTTACGTATGCAGTCGGAAAAACATTTGTATAACTGTTATCAAATGATGAATCAGGTCTTTGAGGATTACCAAACTGGTTGCCATTGTAATTTGTGTTTTCAACACGTAGACCCGCCTGGAAGCCCCATTTCTTTCTACTCTTACTTAAATTGATATACCCTGCATTTATATTTTCTTCATATTGAAATCGGTTGGTTTTATCGTAATCAGCCAGGTCTGCTCCATTAATTACATTAAAATAACCTGCGGTATTATCTGTTGACACATAACTGAATTTGATCCCCGCCTCCAGCTTTAATTCCTTTTTAAACGGATGTGTATAATCCACTTTTGCTGAATATACTTTGATAAGAGATGGCAACTCACCTTTCAATTCATCACCATATTTTTTTGTCCAGTCAGGATCATAACTGTCATTGTAAAAATGCTGATCCTTATTTGCATCGTAAACTAAATAATCCACATCTGCAGTTATTTCTCTACCTGCTGAATCAAACACATGCCTCATATTTACGTTAACACCACCCATCTTCCATGTTTCGTCTTCAACACTTTTTGCTGTTACTATAGAATCTATTTCACCAAGATTACTTTTCAAATAACTTGTATTCTCGCCTTTTTCGGTTCCCGGAGTTGTATAGCCGGTGAACACGATGCCAAAAGTTGTTTTTTTACTGGCGTAATAGTCCATGCCGATCTTTGCATTGAAATTGTAACGCTCTTTATGCCTCTTAGATTGTTGTTCAAATACAGCTCTCGTTGATTTGTCAGAATTTGTATAACGGCGATAAATGTCAAGTGTTTCAAAAGCTCTTCTATAATTTCCACTGATCGTTGAAAATACATTTACCTTTCCCGTTTTATAATTAAGGTTAAGGCTATTGTTGGTTTTTGAATAAACTCCTTGTCCGTATGCAAGGTTAAGGGAACCATTAAACCCTTTTTGCTTATTTTTCTTTGTCTTTATATTTATGATCCCGGAGTTACCTGCTGCATCGTATTTGGATGACGGATTTGTCATGATCTCGATCTGGTCAAGGTTTGCAGAAGGCATGCTCCTTAAAAAATTAGCGAGGTCCTGTCCACTCATATAACTTCGTTTTCCATCGATCATAATGATAACGCCCTGTTTTCCTTTTAAGCTGATATTACCGTCTTTGTCAACAGATACACCTGGTGCCTTTTCCAGCACTTCCATAGCTGTGGTGCCGGCATTAGTGATAGATGCATCTACATTGAGGATCGTTTTATCAATCTTACGTTCGATAAATTGCCTCTTAGAATTGACCACTACTTCTTTCAAATTCTTGTTTAGCGGAACCAGTTGAAGCGTACCCGCTGAAAGTTCTTTTTCAGTTTGTGTTAGGTTCAATGATTTGCTATATACGTTAGAATGCCCCATTGATGATGCCATAATAATGTACGATCCGTCCTTCACATTTTCAAAGGCATAATTTCCTTCCTTATCTGTGACAGATGTTTTCACCAGGGAAGAATCATCTGCTTTCAATAAAGAGATCGTTGCCGCATCAATGATCTTTTGATTACCGCCATCTTTAATAATGCCGGTTATCTTACCAGGCATTTGAGCAAATGACGAAAAGGAAATAAATAATGCGAGAATGCTTAAAAAAATTTTCATGACTATACTTTTTGTTCCGTGGCGGAATGTTTTAAAATATGAGTTATATACTTTGATAACTACCTAACGAAAGTAAGTACTAAGTATAACATAGTACAATGCAAAATAGTAAGCGGTAAAATGGAGGTATGAATGGTTAAATTCAATTGCAGGGAGTATGGTAAAGAAAAGAAAAGTAAAATCAGTGTTCCAATGTCTGTCGGGATCGTCCAAATAAAACAAGCAAAATTCCGGTCAGAACCAATATAAGGGCTATAATTTCTGCCTGGGACGGATGGATCCCAAATATTGTGTAGGTCTTGTTTACCCTTATAAGCTCAATACAAAATCTTTCTAATCCATTGATAATAAGGTAAATGCCAAACATTACCCATGGAGTGGTGATCCTGTTACGGATTCCCCATAAAAATAAAAAAAGCAAGGTGCAGAGGATCGTTTCATATAATGGAGTAGGAAAAACAGGAAGCGGCAAAACCCGGTTATGTTCATCAAAATTTCCTGGTATCAAAACACCGTCCTTATTTACATTTTGGGGATATGGATATGCGTACAACCATGAAGGAAGAAAGGAAGAGCCCCTGAATGATTTATTTGGCACTTGTTCAAGCGCAGGATATATACGGTCGGTTACATAAATCAGCCTGTTGCTTGTGTCTGGAGCTTTTCCTGCTGTGAAGTAGGAAGCATTTTCCTGAAGCCTTTGTTTAAACTCTCCTGCGATGGCTAAAGAAACTTTTCCATTAGCATCGCTGACATATGCACTGTTGTAAATTCCCCAATCTCCGTCACCGGAAACCTGGCAACCTATACGGCCGATCGCATATGCTATCATAAGTGCCGGCGCAGCAGCATCTACAAGGTGCTTTACTTTAATACCTTTTTTTGAGGCGTACCAACAGATCACGATCGCGGCAAGGATCAACCCGCCATAAAACGTAAGCCCGCTTGCTGAAAAAATATGTTCAATTGGTGACTGGATAAATTCATCCCAATTTTCGAGGTTATCAAACAGCTTTGCGCCAAGGATCCCAAATATCAAACCTAATATAATGATGTCTCCCACCCTGTCGTGCGGCCAGATTCGTACCGTTCTATTCTCAGGTTCCTTTAATTTTTGTTTGTTCTTATCGTACCATTTTAATCCAGCAAGAATAACTGCGATCAATAATCCACCTGCTATGCTGCCCTCCCTGGAAAAAATAAATTCCTGTGCAGTAAGATGTTCAGGCTTACTGAAAAACAGGCCAATAAGCTTATATCCAAATATAAAACCGATGATAGCATTAAAAATAATATCAGAAAAACTGGCCGGTTTACCTACCGTGAGGACCTCTTCTCTCGGTAAAAGCAATCCGAGCTTTTCTTTTCGTTTTAATTCCGAAGTTAGCACTACCGCTGCGGCAACAAATGCAACAGCAACCATTAATCCAAAAGTATTGAGGAAGCTCAACGCTTTCCATTCTACTCCAAACCAATCTTTGAATACATAATATAAATTGGGATACATCGCCGGGTTACCAGGTTTTATTAGTGCTGCAAGATATTCTATACTTATGGCAATAAAAAATCCTCCTGTTATCATGGAAGATGTAGCAGGAGGATAATATTTTTTAAATTAATTACAGTATTGCTCAAAAGCTCCTACAAGGTTTTCTGCTATCATTTGTGCACTTCTGCCTTCAATATTGTGACGCTCTATAAAATGAACCAGCTTACCGTCCTTGAATAATGCTATCGCTGGTGATGATGGGGGATAAGGCATTAAATGTTCTCTTACCTTGTTCACTGCCTCGATATCAAATCCTGCAAAACTGGTTGTAAGATTATCAGGTCGCTTGGCTCCTTTAGTAACAGCCATTATCACTCCCGGCCTGGCTGTTCCAGCACTGCATCCGCATACCGAATTGATCATAACTAGGGTGGTTCCTTTATCATTGATAGCAGTTTCTACATCATTGGCAGATAACAATTCTTTAAAACCATTTTCAGTTAATTCTTCTTTCATTGGTATAACTATTTCTTCCGGATACATAATATTTATTTTATTTGTTTTGAATAGCAAAATTACAACCTTCTTCGTTAGTATAAATTGAAATTTTTCGATTGAACGATTTCCTGAAATAGTGGCGCGGGTAAAGCGTAATGTTAGACAGAATGACATTGAAAGATCAGCTGTTTGCATTTTTTGTCTGTAAAAAGTTGATGGAACATAATTTGAAGATGTGAATTGAACAAATAAATTTAACCTCAAAAAATTATAACCATGACATTCGTTAAAGTAAACAACCCACTTGCAAAATCATTTGATGGAATGATGAAAGATTTTATCAATGAGTTTCCGGCTGCAGTTAATAAAACAGTCAGGGAAGACGTTTTACATTTTCCACCGGTGAACATTGTTGAAAAAGGAAACAAATATCAATTGGAAATAGCTGCGCCTGGTTTTGAAAAAGCGGATTTTAATGTAAAGCTGGAAGGAAAAACACTTACCATCAGTACGGAGAAAAAAGAATCAACTGTTGATACAACAGAAAAGATCATCCGGAAAGAGTTTAGCTATAAAGCAATCAATCGCAGCTTTACCATTGATGAAAAGATTGATTCAGAAAATATCAGTGCACGCTATGAAAATGGTATTTTGTTTTTGGAATTACCAAAAAAAGAAGTTGTGAACAGCGCTAAAAACATTAATATTCAGTAAAGCAGTTTTAAGACTTTTACATAGAGTTGGTACCTTTTAAGGTAAAGCCTCTTCATTCCTGTTGAGGCTTTTTAATTTTCACATCCATCTTTCCGGCGTGTATCAACAAGGTATTGGATCTTCCATTGATTATTCACCTTTACCAATTGAAATGAGTTTACACCACAATGCACAAATTTATCCCTGTAATAAAAATTATATGGTGTCCATACACTTGCCAGGGGCCCATCGATCTTTATAACATCGAAGGTGATCCGCTCATCCAGTGAACCTTTGAATTGACTTGATACAGACCTGATAAAATCTTTCACAGATTCGTTCTTTACAGAAACTACATTGTCCTTTGATTGAATGATTGTTTGCAGCACACTGTTCTTGTTAAAGCAGCTTTTTAATAAAACCGAATCACTGTTCTTCATCGCAGTAAATAAATTATTGACTGCAGCTTTTACTGAATCTTCAGCTGTTTGTGAATATGTTGTAAGATTTATTAAAAGTGTAACAGTTAAAATGACCGGAAATACTTTCATACCCACTATTTTTAATTTTTGGTAAAATAATTGTTTCTATTTCTTAAATCGAAGTTAATGAAAAAGGTAGTTGTGTTGTTGTTAATCGTTGTGCTGATCATCAGTTGCAGCAGGAAGACAAATCCTGGCACGAGCCGATCCGTTTATGGTACAGAAAATAATTCATCAACTTCTGAGAATAAACCGGTCACACCGGCGAAGACCATTAAAACTCCAATTCCAAAGGTGATCGTCGTTAATGACAACAGTGCAAGTAAAACTTTTGATGGCAGACTTTATTATGACCTGGAAAATCACAGGTACTGGAAGAATTACAAAGACGGCAAATACTATATATATAATAAATCGATGAGTAACAACCCGGATTTTAAAAAGCCTCAGTAGAGAAATCATATCCACCCAACGGGGAAAAAATGCATGTGCCACGAATGAACGAAAAAAATGTTATTAAACTTTTAAAAGTTTCCAATCTTAAAAATCCCATTTACATATTAAATTATACATCTTCAATATATTCAAACCACAACTGCAGAACATTTATTAGTGTTTAATATCCTTGCATTCGTGGCAAAAAAAAATTACGTGTATCCAAGTATCTTCAGCATGCTTTGAGCCGTTTGTTCTTTTGCATAGATCCAGTCTACCAGTTTACCGTTCTTATCATATCCAACAATTACGTGCTTCGGCGAAGGGATGAGGCAATGTTTGATCCCTCCGTATCCGCTGATCTGGTCCTGGTATGCACCGGTATGAAAAAATCCAACGTACAATGGTTCCGAAGTATCATCAACTTTTGGAAGGAAAACTTCATTGATATGTTCTTCACTGTCGTAATAATCATGACTGTCGCAGGTTATTCCACCCAACACAACACGCTGGTATTCCTTATCCCATTTATTAATGGGAAGCATCAGAAATTTTTCACCAATCCCCCATGTGTCCGGTAAAGTTGTAATGAACGATGAATCGATCATATACCAGGTTTCGCGGTCGTTCTGCATTTTTTCTGCGATCACACTGTAAATGTGTGCCATGCTCTCTCCTACTGTATAGCTTCCAAATTCTGTAAAAATGTTCGGCATCGGGACCTTACTTTTTTTACAGGCCGATTTTATATTTCTTACGATCTCATTTATCATGAATTGATAATCGTAATCAAAGCCAAGGGAATGCTTGATCGGAAAACCACCACCAATATTTATAGAGTCAAGTTCAGGGCAGATCTTTTTAAGCTGGCAATACAAGTTGATGACCTTATTCAATTCACTCCAATAATAAATATCATCCTTAATACCTTTGTTCAAAAAAATATGCAGCATTTTTAATTGAAAGCGGTGCTCATTGCCTTCTATTTTATCAACGTAAAATTCAAGGATATCCTTTAACTTGATACCCAGTCTTGAAGTATAGAATGGAAATGTAGGTTCTTCTTCAGTAGCTACCCGGATGCCAAGGTTAAACGGTACCTTTACCGATTTGATATAAGCTCTTAATTCATCCGTATTATCCAGCACCGGGATCACATTTTTAAAACCGGTATTCAGCAAATTTGCGATCCTGGATGTATAGGATTTTTGTTTATAGCCATTGCAGATAATATAGGTATCCTTGTTTATTTTTTTTCTTTCGTATAGTTTTTTTATGATCTCGATATCGTATGCATACGATGTTTCAAGATGGATGTCATGCTTAAGCGCTTCCTCTACTACAAAACTAAAATGAGAGCTTTTTGTACAATAACAATAATGATATTTACCTTCATACTTATGCTTCTTCAAAGCGTTTTCAAACATTTTCTTCGCTTTATTTATTTGCATTCCGATCTTAGGCAGGTAAGTTAGTTTAAGCGGAGTACCATACTTATCGATAAGCGCTTTTACATCCAGGTCATTGTATTGGAGATAATTATTTTTTAGTTTAAAGTCTTCCTGAGGGAAAGTGAACGTTTGCTGAACGAGGTCGTTGTACGTATTATTCATTGATGATCCAGAGAATTAATGAGTTAACAATATTGTACAAATGTAACCTGATATAGATTACATCCATAAAAAAACCGGCCATTGCTGTGCCGGTTGAATTATTTCTACAGAAGTTTTTATTTCACTGAGCTAACGAGTTTCGCAAAAGTTTCCGGCTCGTTCATCGCAAGGTCTGCCAAAACTTTACGGTTAAGATCAATTTTCTTTTCCGTTAACCTGTGAATGAATTCACTGTAGGTCATTCCTTCTGCTCTAACAGCGGCATTGATACGAGCGATCCACAAAGTGCGGTATTCACGCTTCTTAAGTTTCCGTCCAACGTAGCTATACGTTAAACCTTTTTCCATTACGTTTTTCGCAACGGTATATACATTTTTACGCTTGCCATAATAACCTTTGGCAGCTTTTAATATTCTTTTGCGGCGGGCCCTGCTGGCTACTGCATTTACTGAACGTGGCATGTCTTAATTTTTTAAAGTTAATAGTTTGATGAATTACAGCTTAGTGGTTTATTTCATACCCAATAAGCGTTTTACAAAATGCAGGTTCGCATCACTTACAACACCATCCATACGCATGTTACGTTTGCGCTTGGTTGATTTTTTTGTGAGAATGTGACGTTTGAAAGCTTTCTGGAATGTAATTTTTCCTGAACCGGTAACTTTAAAGCGCTTTTTTGCGCTGCTGTTCGTTTTTACCTTTGGCATTATATAACTATTTTAAGTTACTCCCTGCTGGCGGTCCAAAATTTTGGACACTTTTTGAGCCGTGTGGGAAATGATTAAATGAAAAGATTGCTCTTTTCGGGCGGCAAAGGTAAGGAAATATCTTTTATTACGTGCAGGTTAAAGGTAAATTCAGGTTTAGAAGCAGCTTTCCCGAAGCATTTTCATATAAACCAGGCCTTTCTCCGTGGCAAAACTAATATTGCGGTCCGGGATCTTTGCTGCATCTCCAAATTTCTTAACCGCTTTGTCTATTGCTTCCTCTCTTAAAATATGGAGCATGGGATATACCGACCGATTGGTATAATTAGCGGGATCCTCTAAAGTGGTGCCCGAGAATTGGTAAAATGGATGAAAACTGGCTAATTGGTATATCCCCTCATAGCCTTCTGTTATTAACAGTTCCTCACAAAGTGAAACGATATCGAGGTATTCATCAAATCGCTCAAAGGCACCTGGAAGGATGATCAGGGTTGTTACGACCGATGTGTTATTGTCAAGGTGGATACATTCCTCGATCAATGACTGAAGGCATTCTTTCTTTCCAATTGCGGGTTCTACCCTATATCGAATTGTATCCTGCTTAACTTCCCTGGCAGCAAAGGGACAA